>DATFSZ010000069.1:0-157206 GCA_035262365.1 Binataceae bacterium (SeqCode) | reverse complement strand
CGCGGTGGACGGCAACGTGAAGGCCGCCTGCGGCAAGCTGGCCGAGACTCGCAGCGAGCATCCGAATCTGGGCGGCCAGCAGATGAAAGTGCGATGGGACGGGCTGCAGCGCAAGCTGTGCCTGCATCAGGGGGTTATCGGCGAGAGCAGCGCTCCGGCCAGCGAAGCGGCGGTGCGATGATGTTGTTACCGCGCCGCCGATGACGTCAGCGGCGCAAGAAGAATATTGGAAAGAAGCAACCGGGCGCGCCACGCCCGGATAAGCAAGGAGAGTTAGCCAGCAATGCCACAATTCAGCATTGTCGCGATGATTCAGCAGGGATATTACGCGACCTATCCCCTGATCGCTATTTCAGTCATCTGTATCGCGGTTATTCTGGAGCGCCTGTGGGCCTTGGGCGGGTTGCGCGCGCGGACCACGCGGGCCGCGGCGCAGTTGGTCGATCCTTTGCGCAAGGGCGAGTTCGACCAGGCGCTGAAGAAAACCGAGGCCCGCCGCCGTCCCTTCGAGCGCGTCTTCTACGCCCTTATCTCGGCGGCGCCCAGCCATGATCGCCACAAGTTGATGGAAATCGACGAAGAACAGCGCTTCGAAGAGCTGCTTGAACTGAAGCGCTATATCTGGGTGCTGGCCACTTCGGGCGCCTCCGCCCCGTTCATCGGGCTGTTCGGCACGGTGGTCGGAATCCTGACCGCGTTTCAGTCGATGGCAGTGATGGGAACCGGCGGTTTTTCCGTCGTGGCGGCGGGCATCTCCGAAGCGCTGATTTCCACCGCGCTGGGGCTGGCGGTCGCGATTATCGCGGTCATTTTCTACAACTATTTTTCGGTGCGGATCGAAAACCTCAACGCCGTGATGCACGTCAGCGCCAATCACCTGATCAACGCGGCGCTGGAAGGCAGGCAGTCCAATGGCGCTTAGTAGCCCATCGTCAGGCGGTAGCGGCGGCGTCTTCTGGCAGATCAACATCACACCGCTGACCGACATATTCCTGGTGCTGCTGATCATCTTCATGATCACGGCTTCGATTTCGGTCGAATCCGCGGCGCATGTCGGCCTGCCGCTGGCGGAAAACACGTCGCCGGAAAAACGCGGCGTGGTGGTAACCTACACCGCCGATCACGAAATTTTCGTCAACGCCAAGGACATCCCCGCCTCGGAGCTGGAGAGCTCCCTGCACGAGGCGCTGGACCGCATCGATCCCAAGGTCGTGATTTTCCAGGGCGACCGCAAGGTGCTGCTTGGCGACATGGTGAAGATCCTCAAGGTGGCCAAGGCCGCAGGCGCCGACCAGATCGCGATCGCGGCAAAACGGGCTTCGGTGGAGGAAATTGAAAGATCCTTGCGCTAGCGACGCGCGGATCTTCGTGAAGGCCTACCATGCCAATCCCAAGCGGAAATGACACCGGTCTGTTCGGCGAAATCAACATCACGCCCTTGACCGACATATTCCTGGTCCTGCTCATCATCTTCATGGTCGGGGCGGCGGTTGCGGTTGAGTCTGCCGCCCATGTCGGATTACCTCAAGCCAGGCAGGCGCCCGCCGACCAGCATCCCGAAAATGTAATTGTCGAGCTGACCAGCGAGCGGCGCATCCTGGTCGATCAGCATGAGGTCGGCCTCAATGATCTGGAACCGGTGCTGCACATGGCGATGCAGAAGTCGCACGACAAGATCATCATTTTCAAAGGCGATCCCAAGGTCATCCTGGGCGACATGGTGATTGTTCTTGATATTGCGAAGCGCGCGGGGGCGCAGCAGCTCGGAGTGGCGGTAGCGGAGGCCGAACCGGGTGAAACATCACCGGTTGACGTACCCAAAGTTACTCCGTGATGTGGCGCACCTCTGGCAGATCCGCGTTGGTACTCGCGGCAATTTTGGACTATCGTCCGACAGGTAGGAATTATGCTGGCCGACAGGTTACGTAACATTCCTCCGGCGATGACGGTGGGGCTGGCCGTCTCGGTCATCGTCCTTGCGCTGCTGATCAGTCTGGTCCTTCGGGCTATCCGAAAACCGATCGGGTTCGAACGCGGGCGCGACGCCTGGCGCACCGTCAAGGACGGTTTGATCTTTCTTGCCGGTCCCTTCCCAATCTCGATTGCAATCCATCTCGCGGTGCTTTTGTTTTTGATCCATGAGGTAAGGCAGGTCGTCGCTCCCAAGTACATCAATATCCACCTTGAGTCGGGCGGCGGCGGCACCGGCGGCCCCAGTCCCGACGTGAAACTGCCGCCGATGCAGGATATCGCGACGCCGGATACCGCTCTTACGGGCCTGACTTTCCCGGTCCCCAAACTCGCCACGCAGCAAACGATCACGACTACTTACACCAACGAGTACGTCCGTGCGGTTAACCGGGGCCAGTACGGCACTGGTTTTGGCGGCGGATTCGGCGGCGGCCTTGGCAGCGGCTACGGACGGGGGATCGGCACCGGCTTCGGCGGATTCATCGGAGAGCTGCGCAAAAAGGGACTCGACGTGGTGCTGGTGATCGACGGCACCGGCTCGATGCAGTTCGTGGAAGACGAAGTCAAGGCCAAGATGGAAAAGCTGGTGCTGGCTATCCATCGGCTGGTTCCGGTCGCGCGTATCGGCATCGTCCAGTTCGGGGGGCGCGGCGAAGCGGACGAGATTCAGCCCTTCACGACCTCTTCGGACCAGTTGCAGACGTTTTTGAGAAACATCAAGGCGCAGAATGGGAGCTTCGATTGGCGCGAAGACACCCTCAAGGCAGTCAAGATCGCGATTGAACAGATGCAATGGCGCCCCGACGCCAAGAAGGTGATCGTGTTGGTAGGAGATACCCCGCCATGGGACGAAGACTTCGCGCCGATTATGCAACTGATCACGAAGTTCCGTTCCGAAAACGGCACCTTCAACACAGTGGACGTAACCCAGGAAGAACACGAACTCTTCGAGCGCGAGGCGCTGGGCGCGAAAACCGTTTCGCCGCTACCGGACTTCTACCTGCTGACGCAGCGCGCTTACCAGGAAATGGCTCACACGGGGGGCGGCGAATGGCGCAGTCTGACCAAGGACAACGCCATCAACCAGCAGGTGCTAATGCTGGCCTTTGGCCGGCAGTGGCAATCGCAAATCGCCGCGTTCCAGACCGATGTAGCCAGCAGCGCCATACGCTGATCCACGCTCACAATTTTTGAAATCTTTTCGAGAAAACCTGAGACGTCGATGCGCAGGTGGTGCCCGCGCATCGCAGCTGGAAAAACCCCGTTCCGGTCAGCCACTTCATTACTTAATCTAGATCTGTCCTTGCAAGGAGGCATTCCGGCAAGTCCAAACCGTACTATTCAACATGAATTACTGAGATACAGTTTTCGGCTGAAGCCCTCTGCCGGTAAAGATGGGTCATGTATCGGCAGTATTGCATTTCGGACCGACCGGCCCTCGCTCACCGTATACCGACGCTTACGACAAGAATTGCGAACGCTATAATCAATCCGCAGGTTCTAAACCAGTGGTACTGATCCCAGCGGTGCTCCTGCTCTCGCCAGTCGGCCGGAAGGGATCCCGCCGTCCATTTCGCAATCCGGTTGTTGATGGGTACCGGACAGGCGAGCGAAAACAAAACGGCTAAGACTTGGATAATGAGAGCTATCGCTGCGAGATTCCATGCGGATTTGCTCAGATGCTCGAAGGGCAAGAGCAAGAGAAGATTCAGCAGGGTGGAACCGCTCATCCAAAACGGCATCACGTGACCCAACAAAGTGGCGAGCGATGCGCGCACCGGTATGTGCACTTCCATTCGCTGCCGGTTGAGTGTCGGATGCGCGAATGCTGCGACGTTTAGCTCACTTCCACACATCAGACCAAGCGATAGTACTGCAAGCAGGTGAAGCGTCACGGGGACAAATTCAAAAGTGCCTGCTCACGATCCAGCCAGGCTGCGCAGCCAGTCGTACCACGAATCCAGGCCCATGCTGCGAGTCGCGGAAAGCTGAAAGAACGTCAGATTGGGGTTGACCCGCCGCGCGTACTCAAGGCTGCGCTCCAGATCGAACTCCAGATGCGGCAGCAGGTCCACTTTGCTCAGGATCATGGCGTTCGCCGCACGAAACATGTGCGGATATTTCAATGGCTTGTCTTCGCCTTCGGTCACCGACATGATCACCGCCCGCGCGCCCTCGCCAAGGTCGAACAGGGCGGGACACACCAGGTTGCCGACGTTTTCGATCACTACGATTGACCGGCCCGGCGGGTCCAACTCGCGCAGCGCCCGGTTCACCATCTCGGCATCCAGATGGCATCCGGTGCCGGTGTTGACCTGCACGACTTTGCATCCGGCGGCGCGGATGCGCTCCGCGTCGCATAGCGTCTCCTGATCGCCCTCGATCACCGACAGCGCTATCGTGCCGGCGAGGTCGCGGATCGTCCGCTCCAGCAACGTTGTCTTGCCCGCGCCCGGCGCGCTCATCAGGTTAAGCGCAAAGATTTGCCGTCCTTCGAGCCACCCGCGATTGCGCTCGGCAAGGCGATTGTTTTTGGCCAGGATGTCCTGCTCCAGGCGTATCGTGCGGCTGTCCGCGTCAGCGTGCGGATACTCGTGAGAATGCGGGTGAGCGCCCTCGCCATGATCATGCTCATGTGAGTGCGGATGGTCGTGATCGTGCAGATGCGCATGCGGCGACTCCCGGTGCATCGCCGGTTTGTCGGGGTTCGTTACCTTGGGGCCGGCTCCTTCGCTGCATCCGCAAGTGCTACACATCGGCTATCTCAACTTCGCGAATTTTGAGTTCCTGCCCGGCGACAAGTTCAAGATCAGCGCTGCCGCATCGGCAAAGCGCAAGGAGGTCTTCCACGCCAAAGCAGGCGTCGCACTGGCGGCAGCGCGCGCGCCCCGCGGTTTCAATAATCTCAAGCCGCGCTCCCTCAAGCGTGGTGCCCTGAGCGCAGACATCGAAACAAAAGCGTACCGAATCGCCGACCACGCCGGAAAGCCGGCCGATCTCAAGCGCAACTCGCGTGACCCTTGCGTCACCCAGCCGCTCGCTTATCTGGTCCACGACACCTTGCGTGATCGCCAGCTCATGCATCGCAGTATCGGCGCTCGCGGAGCCATAATTCTCCGGCTTCGCTGCGCAGCAACCAATATATCCTACCCTACAACGCGGACCGTCGCTCTAACGTACGCGAGCCCGACTAGAATCCGCGGGAAGAAAGGCCCCGCTCCAGCAATTTCATCACCAGCGCGGCGCCTGTGCCGATCAGGTCGTTGAACTCCGACGATTGAGAAGCGGCAGACCGGTTTCCGTCCCGGCTCCGGCTTCGGTGGGCCGTTTCCTCCCGGCTGTCCGTGCCAGATTCACCACCGCCGGCCATGAACGCGGCAAGCAGATTCCCGATGCCGGCGCCGCCCTGCTGTATCAGGCCCTCCAGAGTGGCCTTGGCAGTCGCGGACAGAGCCTGGAAATCCTCCGACTCCATGATCGCCTGCCATCCCTTGACCAGTTCATCGATTCCGTCCGGCCCGGCCTTCGTGCCCAGATAAAAGCCGAGGGCGAAACCCAGCAAAGTCCCCATTGCGGACCCTCCTCCTTATGACGCGTTCCTTGTCCTTCAGGGTTGGTTTCTAACCCTGCAAGCAGCCCAGCAGGCCGCTTCGAACTCATAAATCTTCGCGAGCCTGATCGCGTGCGGCGCCAATCACGGCTTGGCCGAAGGCGATCCCGCCGTCGTTGGCGGGGACTCGCGAATGCGTAAGCACCCGGAATCCTTGCGTCTGAAGCCGCCGCGCTGTGCGCTCGAGCAGCATCGCGTTCTGGAAGACGCCCCCACTGAGTGCGACTGTATTCACGTCGTGCTCGCCGCAGATGATGTCGCAAACCGTCACGATCGCCTGGACCATCGCGTTGTGAAAGCGGGCGGCCACGATCTCGCGGTAGGTTCCCGCGCGAACGTCGTCGGCTAGCGCGCGAATCAGGTCCGCGCCGATAATTCGAATCGGGTCCGAGCGTGTAACACCGGCGTGATAAGCACCGCGCTCCGATAAGTCCGCCATCTGCTCGAATTCCACCGCCGCCTGACCCTCGTAGTTGACCTGGTCGCGTCCGCCGGCGATTGCCGCGGCGGCGTCAAACAAACGTCCGGCGCTGGAGGTTATGGGCGAGTTAAACTTCGTGCGCATCGCAGCGGCGACCGCGCTCCAACGGCCGCGATTGCGCTTGAACACATCCAGCTCCGCGGGAGGCTCACCTTCGTAAAGCAGGTTGAGGTAAGCCAGGGCCATTCGCCAGGGTTCCCGGATTGCGGCGCTGCCTCCCGGCATCGGAACCTGCTCGAAGTGCGCCACGCGCTTAAACCCGCGCAAATCCGCGACCAGAAATTCGCCCCCCCACATAGTCGAATCGTCGCCGTAACCGAGGCCGTCGAATGCAACGCCAACCGCGGGGCCCCGCTCTCCGTTGTCGGCCAGGCAAGCAGCGATATGCGCGTGATGATGCTGGACCGCAATCGATTCAACGCCGCGCAGAGCCAGCACGTACTTGGTCGAAAGGTATTCGGGATGGAGATCATGCACCGCCAGTTCCGGAATCAGATCGAAGAGCCGGCGGAAGTGTTCGATCCCATCGGTAAAGGCACGGAGGCTTCTATAGTTCTCCAGGTCGCCAATGTGATGGGAAACAAAGGCGCTGCGGCCGCGCGCCAGGCAAAAGGTGTTTTTCAATTCCGCGCCGCAGCTCAGTATCGGGCGCCGCGCGCTTACCGGCATCGCTAGCGGCGCGGGCGCATAGCCACGCGAACGGCGGATCGGCATCTCGCGGCCGCGCAAGACCCGCACCACCGAGTCGTCGGTGCGGATATGAATCGGTCGATCGTGGGTCAGAAAAAAATCGGCGATATTGCCGAGCCGCTCCATCGCGTCGTCGTCGCGGTAAGCGATCGGCTCGTCGGAGACATTGCCACTGGTCAGCACGATCGGCTGGCCGAGGGCGTCGCACAGCAGATGGTGCAGCGGAGTATACGGAAGCATCAGACCGATGAAACGATTTACCGGAGCCACGGCAGCGGCTATCGGCGCATCCGCGCGCCGCCGGACCAGCACGATCGGCCGGCGGGCGCTGTTCAAGACCCGCTCTTCGGCCCAGTCAATGAACGCCAGCCGCCGCGCCGCGGCGATATCGGGCGTCATCACGGCGAACGGCTTGTCCTCGCGATGCTTGCGCGAGCGTAGCGCGCTCACCGCCGCATCCTTGTCTGCAGCCGCCGCCAGATGATAACCGCCCAGCCCCTTGACGGCGACGATAAAGCCCGCCGCAAGCAACCGCGCCGTTCCCTCGATTGGACCTCCAGCGTGGTCCTTTGTCTCAGCGCGATCCTTTGTCTCTTTCCGAACAAGTCTATCTGTCCCCTCTCCCTGACCAGGGAAAGGATGAAGGTTCCTGCCATCGATCAAACGCAACCGGGGCCCACAGCCCGGGCAGCTAATCGGCTGCGCATGGAAGCGCCGATCGGCCGGATCGTGGTATTCGCGCGCGCACATCGCGCACATCGCAAACCCCGCCATCGTCGTGAAGGGCCGATCGTAAGGAGTGCTGCGGATGATCGTGAAGCGCGGACCGCAGTTGGTGCAATTGGTGAATGGATAGCGATAGCGCCGATCCGACGGATCGAAGATCTCCCGCAAACAGTCGGCGCAAACCGCGGTGTCAGGCGCGATCAGTGTTTCGCGGGCTCCATCCAGGCGGCTATCGACGATTTTGAACTCGCGTTCGCCCATAGCCGCAATGTGCGAGGTCGAAACACGATCGATTGAAGCAAGCACCGGCGCATCGCTTTGCAGTCGTGAGATAAACTCGGCGGCCGCTTGCGGGGCCCCTTCAATCTCGATAATGACGCCGCGTTGATCGTTGGCGACGTAACCCGCCAGCCGCAGCCGCGATGCCAAGGCGTAAACGAACGGGCGAAAACCTACTCCTTGCACAATACCCTCGACTCGGATTACGGTCCGGATAGAGGGCGCCGCACGGTTCACGATTGAATCGACCTGGTTCATGCGGCCCGCTCTTGCGGCTTGATGCTTGAAGCATTCGGCGCCGCACCACATCGAGGTCTTGCCATGTGTCTGGGTATTGTCGGCCAAATCGTCGCGCTTTCCGAAGAACATCCCGAACTTGCATCTGTGGACGTCGCCGGCGCGACCCGTGACATCAACATCATGATGCTGGCCGAAGATGGACTCCAAAGCGGCGACTGGATTTTGATCCACGCCGGGTTTGCAATGGAAAAAATCGACGAGGAGACCGCGCGCGAGCAGATGGCGGCCTTGCGCGAATACACCGGCGAGCCGGAGATCGAGGACGCGGAGGAAGAATGAAGGGCGACTTGGAACTCGGCCGCGATCAAGTCCGCCGGAGTGCAAGGTGAAGTTCCTGGTGATCTGGCAGATTGAGATCGCACTGCTGTCGCGCGAGATTCTGAAGTCTGTTGCCAGGATGCCGGATTACGCCGGGCCGCTGGAAAAGCAGAAGAAGATCCTCGCCCGCTATCATATTCCCGGATCGCATGGCGGAGCCTGGATTTACGATGTCGGCTCCAACGAAGAATTGGACATGCTGCTGGCGCGCTCGCCAGTGTATAACTACTCGCGCTACCAGGTGTATCCGCTGGCGGACATGACGCCGCCGGGGTTCGTTCCGCCCGCGGAATCGGGACCGTCGTCCTGACCCTTTCGCTGGCCAGGGTGACGGTTAGGGCGAGGGCGCCTGCATTGCCCAACAGTGCTCGCCTCACATCAGCAAATCCTTGGCAGCGGTTCCCCGAAAGGCAGATCGAGCACTCGCTCGCCTCCTACCGGAGTTTTCAGGATCACGAATCCAGGATGGCTTTCCGTTACCCGGCCGATGCGCGCGGCGTCGCGGCCCAGCGGATGGTTGCGCAACGCTTCCAACACTCGCGCGCTAAGCTGCTCGGGCACGAACGCGACCAGCTTGCCTTCGTTGGCGACGAGCAGTGGATCGAGCCCAAGGATTTCACACGCTCCGCGCACCGTGTCGCGCATCGGGATCGACCTCTCCTCCACCTCGATCCCGAGATGGCGGCGCGAGGCGAATTCGACCAGCGTAGCCGCGAGCCCGCCGCGTGTCGGATCGCGCATCGCGTGTATTCCCGGACAGGCGCGCAGCGCCGCCGCCGCCAGTTCATGCAAGGGCGCCGTGTCGCTCAGCAGTTCGCCCTCGAATTCCAACCCTTCGCGCTGCGAGAGGATTGCAATCCCATGGTCGCCGATCGTGCCTGAGAGCAAAATCGCGTCGCCCGGCCTGATGCGGGAAGACGACAGCTCGATTCCGGAGGGAATCACTCCGATCCCTGAAGTGTTGATGAAGATCTTGTCGCCGCTGCCTTTGCCGACCACCTTGGTGTCGCCGGTTACGATCCGCACACCGGCGCGCTCGGCAGCGCGCCGGGCCGATTCCACCACCCGCTCCAATTCCGCAATTGGCAGCCCCTCCTCCAGAATGAAAGCCAGCGAGAGATAAAGCGGCCGCGCACCGCCCATCGCCAAGTCGTTGACCGTGCCGTTGACGGCAAGCTCGCCAATATCGCCGCCGGGAAAGAAAATCGGCGTCACCACGTAGGAATCAGTGGTGAATGCCAGGCGGGCGTCGCCCACCGACAGTACCGCCTGATCGTCGAGCAGTTCCAACGCGGGATTGCGAAACGCGGGCAGGATCAGGTTTTCGATTAGCTGGGCGCTGAGCTTGCCGCCGCTCCCGTGGCCCATCAGGACTTCGGTAGCCTGGTTGATGGGCAGCGGGCATTGACCGAAGGGGGTTTCATCAGATGACATCGTCCGCTCCCATCGCGACGTGCAGCAGGTCCCACAGCAAATGCAAAAGCGCGGTATGGGTTTCCTGGACGCGGTGAATCGACCACGATTTGACGGTGAAGCAGTAATCGCACAGCGCCGGCATCTGCCCGCCGTCCCGTCCGGCAAAGCCGACAGTCAGCAGCCCCTTGTCGCGCGCCCGCCGCAGGGCCCGGTTGACATTAGCCGAAGCGCCCGAAGTCGAGATGCCCAAGGCGATATCTTCAGGCCGCGCCAGTAGGTCAAGCTGATCGACGAATACGTAGGAGAAATCCTTGTCGTTGCCGATCGCAGTTAGCGTGGCGTTATCGATGGTCAGCGCCAGCGCGGGCAGCGCCCTGCGCTTTTCGATGATCGGATGTTGAAACTCCACCGCGATATGCTGCGCATCGCAAGCCGAACCGCCGTTGCCCATCGCGATCAGCCGCCCGCCGCGACTGAAACGTTCGACCATCTCGCCAACGCATCGCTCCATCATCTCGGCATTCTCGGCGAAAAAACCTGCCATCAGATCGGCGCTTTCGCGCACCTTGCGCAGGATCGTTTCTCTCATTTTCCATTCGTCCCGGCCGGGCGATCCTGCGCGGGAGCGGCGCCGGTATCGAGATAGCGGCCGTACTGGAAGTAGGCGGCGCAAGCGCCCTCGGCTGACACCATCGTCGCGCCCAACGGGTTTTGCGGCGTGCACTGCTTGCCGAACGCGGGACAATCGCAGGGTTTTTTTAGTCCGCGCAGGATCAGCCCGCTGATGCATTCGGGCGCCTCGCGCGTGTCGATTTCGTCGACCTCGAAAATTTTCTCCGCGTCGTGGTCGCGGTATTCGTAGGCGATCTTGTAGCCGGACTTGGGAATCGACCCGACGCCGCGCCATTTGCGGTCGCCGACCTCGAACACCTCGAAGATAAGATCGCGCGCTGCCCGGTTGCCGTCGCGCGTCACCGCTCGCACGTACTGGTTTTCGACCTCCGCGCGGCCCGCTTCGAGCTGCCGCACCGCCATCAGGATTCCTTCCAGGATATCGATGGGCTCGAATCCCGTGATGACGATCGGAACCCGATAGTGCCCGCTGAGCGATTCGTACTCACGGTAACCCATCACGGCGCACACATGGCCGGGACCCAGAAAACCTTGCACCCGATTGCCGGGCGCCTGCAGGATCGCAGCCATCGATGGCGGCACCAGCACGTGCGACACCAGCATCGAAAAGTTCTTGACCCCCAGCCCTTTGGCCTGATGCAGCGCCATCGCGTTGGCGGGCGCCGTGGTCTCAAAGCCGATGCCAAAGAAAACTACCTTGCGGCCGGGGTTCTCGCGCGCGATCCGCACGGCGTCCAGCGGCGAATAGACCACCCGCACGTCCGCGCCGCGGCCCTTGAGCGTGAGCAGGTCCCCGCGCGAGCCGGGCACCCGCAGCATGTCGCCGAATGAAGTGAAGATCACGCCGGGGCGCCGTGCGATAGCGTGCGCGCGATCGATCATCTCAAGCGAAGTCACACATACTGGGCATCCGGGACCATGCACCAGCTCAACCGCGGATGGAATCATGCGATCGATCCCATAGCGGACGATCGAATGGGTCTGGCCGCCGCAGACCTCCATCAGCACCCATGGCCGGGTGACCGCGGCGGTGATTTTGCGGGTCAGCGCCGCGGCAATTTCACTGCTACGGTATTCGTCGAGGTACTTCACGGCCGGTCTCCGATGCGGCGGCGTCGGCGGTCAATTCGCCGGTCTGACCCAGGTCTTCAAGCACTCGATAGGCGCGCTCCGCCTCCTCCGGATCGATCTTGGAGATCGCAAATCCGACGTGGACCACCACGAAGTCGCCGGCCGCCGCTTCGGGCACGTACTGCAAGCAGACCTCGCGCGTAATGCCCGCGAAGCGCACCTTGCCGACGCGCAGCCCCTTGTCGTCGCGAACGTCCAGGATTTCACCGGGGATGCCCAGACACATCGAACTCTCCTTGGCGGCGGCGCCGCTTCAAGACGCCTTTTCGGCTACCACGTGGCCGCGCACTTTTACGTCGGGATAGACCTGTAACATCAGGATCCGCGGCGGGCTCAGCCCGAAATCGCGGATGTCGAAGGTTTTCTCGCCTTCGATCTCGAAGTTACCGTCGTCCACGATGCGCAGACTGACCTCGCCCTCCACCGCCTTGGTGACGCCGTGGAGCGAAAGATTGCCGCGCACGCGGTAGCGGCGCCCCGCGTCAAGTTCCGTGACTTCCAGTATCTCGCCGCGGATACGCGGATACTTGCGCGTTTCGAGCCGGCGCTCCAGCTCGCGATCGTAAAGCGCATTTCCGGTCTTGAGGCTTTCCACCTCGACCTCAATCCGGCCCTGCGGCGGAACCTTGAGATCGAGCCCGCTCCCGCTCACCTCGGTTTCAAGATATCCAGCAATTGCGGCGCTCTCGGCTTTGATCGGATGGAGGCTGGAGCGCGCCTCCACCCATAGATGCGAGCGTCCTGGAACGATCCGATAGCGCGCCACCGCTTACATCTCGCGTATCTTCACGTAACGCGCGATATCCGGAATCGACGAGACCACAAGATAAGCAATTGCCAGCAGCGCGAGTGTTCCGACGATCTTCATGTTTGATTCTCCTTTTGGTTGACCGGACGGATTTGCTCTCCGTCCGCGGGTTTTGCGAGTTCTTCATCAATCAGCCGCCGCACGACGCGGCAGGCTTCATCGACGGCGCGTTCGACGGTTGCGCTCAATCCCATTGTCTCGCTGATGTCGGCCGGTTCGCATCCGACGATTACGACGCGCCCGACGCTCCCGCCCAGATCCTTCAAAATTCCGAGCACCATCTCGGGATCCATACCATGGGCGTCGAGCAGGAAACCGCTTTCGGTGCGTTGCAGAGTTTCGGGGCGTTCGAAATCAGGCTCCAGCAGAAAGATCGTGCCGGGCGCTTGCCCCTTCGACGCGGCATCGATCAGGACCAGCGTTTCGTAGCCCTCCAGGAGCTGATAGGCGAGGTGAACGCCGCGGATGCCGAAGTCGGCGACGTCGACCCCCTCGGGAAAAGGCTGCTCACCCAGCCGCCGCGCGACTTCGACCCCGAATCCGTCGTCGCCAAGAAAGATATTGCCGACCCCTGCTACCAGTATGCGCCGGTTCATGGCCGCTCCAGCCGCATGGGTTCAACCTCGTCAGGCTGAAAGTACAGGAAGCGGCCGTGGGACTGGTAAAGGTCGGCCGCCGGGTCGTCCTCCAGCGTCACGGCGAGGTAGTCGCGGTCATCGAAGTCGCGGAAAACCCCCTGCACGCGAGCGACGCGGCCCTCCAGGAACATGTCCTGAGCGTCGGCGCCATTGATCCGCGGGCGCAACAGGACGCGGCTGCCCTTGGCAAGCGCGACGCCGCTGACCTCGACGCTATCGACCTCCGGATACACCGAATCGTCCGCGGCCGGATCCCACCACGGGACGACCGTTGGCTCACCGCGGCCGGCCTCCCGCAAATATCGAATCGCGCCGTGGAGTCGGTCGAGCATTTCGGACGGCATGTTGTCGACCCGATCAATGATGGCGGCGGCGCGCGGATCGGTGGCCCGTGCCTCGCGTTTCTCCTCATCGGTCAGCGTCATTGTGCGCAGTGTGAGGATCTCGTCAATTTCGGTTGCGTCGAACATATCGGCGGGGCTTTCCGGGGCCACGCGCGGGTAGTCTTCCAAAATGATGGGCGAAGAAAGAATCAGGTCATCCTGGCCTGGTTCACCCGCCATCACGGGCCACGTGCGCACGTTGGAGCATAGCTGTACCGCGTCGGCCGCCCAGTGCGGCGGATCAAGCAACGATATGAATCTGGCGTCTTCCACGCCCAACAACATGTGTGCGCCAACGAAGAATGACGTCAGCACCGCTTCACGGACGGCGCCAGGCGTGGTCCATGGCGTCAGGTTCTCCTCGCGCAGGCGCAATTTTATCAAAGGATACGGAGCCGGTATGCGTTCCGCCTCGATTCGCACCACGCCCCGGATCGCGTCCTGTTCGTGCACGATTCGCGCAGTTTGCCTGACCGCGCCGTCGCCGACCTCCTCCACCTCTATGCCATAGGGAAATTCAAACGGAACCTCGAGCGTCGCGCCATTGTGATTGTCCAGCGCCAGAGCAAAATCGACTTCACGCTCGACACCTTCTTCCCACGAGGTGTACAGCTTGCCACCGATTTCCGCCGATGGCACGGGGCGAAATGTATCCGCTCCATCGGCAATCGCAACGCGGCGCGCGGCAATTTGCAGAAAGCGCAGTTTTCCGGTCAGCCGCGCGGCGCCGGCGCATTCGACCAGGCATTCCGTTTGGCGCCACCAATGCTCACTTCCGTCGGCTTCGCTCCAGGTGCGCGGCGCCAGGACGCCGAACTGCCAGCGGAGATGGTTTTTGTCGGCTGACGCACGATATGGATAGAGGATATAGCCCTCATATAGCACGACGTCAGCGATTTTGCGTGCACGTTCGAAGTTCATTGCGGATTCACTCCAGCGGCTTCGAGCAGCATCTCCATCACCTGGTCCCAGGTGGCGATCGCATGCTGCGCCTTGAATTCAAGCACTCGATCCAGGGTATCGCGAGACAGCCGCAGCCATCCGCTGTTGGGAAAGTATAGGTCCATCA
The DNA here is from genome assembly GCA_035262365.1 of Binataceae bacterium (SeqCode). GTDB lineage: Bacteria > Desulfobacterota > Binatia > Binatales > Binataceae > JAJPJA01. Next base: position 142,753 of record DATFSZ010000069.1, on the reverse strand, counting down.
AATCGCGCCAGACGCGGACCGGCAACCGGTAAGTCGCATCCTTATGCCACGCAAGCTGCGACACCCGCAGACCGACCGGCGCCTTGGCGAACACGGAACCGTTGAACAAGAACAGCAGCGGCACCTCGCCGTCGCCCAGCGAATGCAGATACTTGGCGGCAGCGACTTCAAAGTCGTAGGTGCAGGGGACTTTGAGATCGATATCGGTACTGCCGGTAAAGCCCGCCACCATCATGTCGGCATGGGTCCACAAAAACGGCTTGACCGTATCGCCCCACTGGGGGGTTGAACCGAACAACTCGCGCAGCCGCTCCTCTTCCTCGCGCGAATAGCGCCGCCGCTGCGGTTCGATGCGGACCTGGCAGTGCAGCGCGACACAATGGATAGTAGCGCCAGTAGGTTCTTCGAGCCGCAGCCGGAAGGCCATCGTGGGAATGGCGGCATAAGGTTCGGCTTTGGCGTCCAGCAAGCTGAAACTGATTTCACTCATAGCAATGATGCAGCGCTTTCCGCGCGGCTCTTGTCGCGCAGCTCCGCGAAGAACGCGTCGATGTCGCGCCGCGCCTCCTCGCCCCCGTCAAATCCTCGCCATCGGCGCCGCACAATTCCGGTCAGCTCGTAGCAGGCGTCGATCGGCACCAAAAAAAATTCGAAGCTCCCGTCGCGGTCGCGGCGCACGAGCAGCGCTTCGACGTCCGCCTCCATCGTTTCGATCGCCGGGTCCGATGAGGCCAGTTCCCGCCAGGAATCCAGCGCCAACTGCGACTCGGTGGCGCCGGCCGGGCTTGGATAAAATCCGCTCACTCGACCCAGGGCCGAATTCACGAAGAAGAACGCCATCGCCACCGGCACCTGCATGGCGTCCCATTTCTCGTCGGATAAACCGGCCGAACGCAGCCGCAGGTAGCGGTCCGGCACCGCCTTGTACTTGCCCTGCGCCGCCCCCCTTTGCGTGAAAAGCAGGTAGCAGGCCCGGCATGAGCACATCAGGCTGCGAGTTTCGAGATTGACGATATGCGAGTGGCCGGGCACAAGCTCCTGCGCGCACATCTCGCATTTTTCAACCGGAGCCTCCTTTACCGGCTGGCGTACAAAGCGATTCAGCGCGGCCAGAGCCTGGCCTCGTGAGGGTTGATTACCGCTCATGCCGGCGCCTCAGCCAACGCTACTCTCACGCCGGCGCCGTCTTCCAGCAACGGAACCGGTTCGAGGTGCAGTTCGCCGTTTTCCGGCGAGCGCCCGGCCAGCCGAATGTCGAACCGCTGCCCGCATGAGGCGCAAGTCAGCAGCGATGCGTTGAGCATGCCGCGATGGATCGGCGCGGCGCATGCGGGGCATGAATCGCGATATGCGTAGAGGCTGCGGCCAACCTTGCACAACACGATTCGCGCGCCGCCAATTTCGACCGCGGCCAAATCGCCCGCCTCCAACGCGGGCGCGTTGCCAAGCGCGGTCCATTTGGGCACGTGCCCGCCCAAGCCGTTTAGCCCGGAATGATCGGAAGCTTGAATGCCTTCGACTTCCAAACGGGTCAGTTCCGGAGCGGCTTCCCGGATGGCGCCCTCGACCGCCAGCTTTACCGTCAAAGTGGAGGATGGACACGACTCGCAGCTTCCTTCCATCCGCAACCGCACCACGCCGGTAGCTGTGTCCGCCTCGACCAGCTCGACGTCGCCTCCATGCGAGCCAAGGTAGGGCCGCACACGTGTCAGCGCCTTGCGCACGCGCGTACCAAAATCATCCGGATGCAATCCGTGAAGGACCAGCAGGCTGGAGACCAATTCGTCCTGTGCGAAGCGATCGATGATTGCCTCGCCGGCGGTACCGCCATCGGCCGCGATGTCGAGTATCCGGCCGATGCCCGAACCGTACAGCTCCAGGATCAGGCGGATCAACTGGTCCACGCGCTCCCAGGTGGGTGGGCTCGCCATTGAGCGAATTTCTTCGAGCAGGCGCTCGATTCGCTCGCCGATTTGGTCAAGGTTCCCGCGGTCAGGCATTTGTGCGCTTCTCCCCCGGCGCAGTCAGCCAGCTTACGAACCGCGCGGTCCCCCTCCACCGTCAGCGTGCTGTGCGTCAAACTCGCAGACAAACATCATAGCTTGTTCATCATGGCGGGAGAGTGAATTCTGTCCAAAACCCGCCCCTTGCCCAAATACATATGTACGCCGCAGGGCAGGCACGGATCGAAGCTGCGGACCGTCCGCATGATGTCGATTCCCTTGAACTTGTCCGGCGGATTTTCCTCGAACAGCGGGGTGTTCTGCACCGCGTCCTCGTACGGGCCCGGCGTGCCGTAAACGTCGCGCGGATTGGCGTTCCAAGGCGTGGGCGGATAGGGATGATAGTTGGCGATTTTACCGCCTCGAATCACCAGGTGATGCGACAACACGCCGCGCACAGCCTCGGTAAAGCCGCACCCGATACCCTCGTTGGGAACCTTGAAAGGCTCCCAGGTCTTGGTGTGGCCGGCCCGCACCTCGGCCAGCGCCTTTTCCATGAAATGGAGCGCGCAGGCGCAGGCATAGGCCTGGAAGTAGGTGCGCGCCCGATCGCGTTCGATGGTGTTGGACCACTTGGGGATTTTCCATTCAAAGGTCACCGGCCCGCGGGTCGCGCTCTTGGGCAAATTGATAACGACGCTGCTGCCGGTCGCCTTGACGTAGCCGATATCCACCAGCCCCGACAGCGCCGTGGACCACAGACGCGCGATCGGGCCGCCGCCGGTATCCAGCGCCAGATGGTCTTTGCCGTCGAACCATCGCGGCGACATAACCCAACTGTAGTTGCCGTCAAAGTTGCGTTTTTGCGGGCGCGGGTTGGTCTGCTGGTTCCACGGATGGCGCCGGTCGACGGGATTGCCCAGCGGGTCGTTGCGCACGAACATCTCCTGGCCGTCCCAGTCTTCGTAAAACGAATGCCCCAGCAGGATCCTGATTCCCAGGTTGATCTGCACCAGGTCGTTGGTAACCAGCTTGCCGTCCACCACCACGCCGGGCGTCACGTACATCGCGCGGCCCCACTTGGTCATGTCCCCGTATTGGAAGTTGCACACTTCCGGATCCTGGAAGGATCCCCAACAGCCGAGCAGAATTCTGCGCTTGCCGACTTCTTCGTAACCGGGCAGCGCCGAGTAGAAGAAGTCGAACAGATCGTCATGCATCGGCACCGCCCGCTTGAGGAACTCGACGTAGCGCATCAGGCGGGTCAGGTAGTCGGTGAAAAGCTGCACCGTGGCGGTAGTGCCGACACCGCCCGGATAGAGCGTGGAGGGATGAACGTGGCGGCCTTCCATCAGGCAGAACATCTCGCGCGTCCAGCGGCTGGTCTGGAGCGCTTCGCGGTAGAACTCGCCCTCCAACGGATTGACCGCCTTCATGATGTCGCCGATGGTCTTGAAGCCGTGATCGGCGGCGTGGGGAGCCTCCGCCTTGGCGGCCTTTTCCCACAGGCCAGGATTGGTCTCGCGCACCATCTTTTCGCAAAAGTCCACGGCCACCAGGTTTTCCTGGAAGATATTATGATCGAACATGTACTCGGCGGCTTCGCCCAAGTTGACGATCCACTCGCCCAGGTGCGGCGGCTTGACGCCGTAAGCCATATTTTGCGTGTAGCAGGAGCAGGTCGCGTGGTTGTCGCCGCAGATACCGCAGATGCGGCTGGTGATGAAGTGCGCGTCGCGCGGGTCCTTACCCTTCATGAACACGCTGTAGCCGCGGAAGATTGAAGAGGTGCTGTGACATTCGGCGACCTTGCGTTTGCCGAAATCGATTTTCGTGTAGATGCCGAGACTCCCGACGATCCGGGTCACCGGATCCCAATTCATCTCCACCAGGCCGTTGCTCGTCTTTGCCGTAGCCATAAGTCACCTCCCGATCGACATCCGTACAAAGCGGCAAACGCGGTCGCTTCGGTTCGCTACCATTGCGGCTCATAGCCGGTCGTGAGCTTGTCCCCACGCCGGCGCCATTTGGGTTCCTGATCGAGCGTCGATTCGGTAAAGCTGCGCAGCGCACGAATCGCGCTGCCCAGCAGTCCGCTGGCCCGGGTCGAAATCTTCGCGCCGGGTGGCTCGTCCATGAACGGCATGAACTTGTCCGGGAATCCCGGCATGGTGCAGCCGATGCAGATCCCGCCAACGTTGGGGCATCCTCCCACTCCCGCCATCCAGCCGCGCTTGGGCACGTTGCATTTCACCACCGGCCCCCAGCATCCGAGCTTGACGATGCATTTATGCGAGCCGTATTCGGTGGCGAAATCGCCCTGCTCGTAGTAGCCCGCGCGATCGCATCCCTCATGAACGGTTGCCCCAAATAGCCATTTGGGCCGCAGCGCTTCGTCCAGCGGAATGGTCGGTGCCTGTCCGGCTGCCTGGTAGAGCAGATAAAGAATGGTTTCGGAAAGATTGTCGGGCTGGATCGGGCATCCGGGCACGCACACGACCGGATTGCCGCCCTTGGAGCGGAAATCCCAGCCCAGGAAGTCCGGCACACCCATCGCGCCGGTCGGATTCCCGGCCATCGCGTGGATGCCGCCGTAGGTCGCGCAGGTGCCGACCGCCAGAACGGCCCACGCCTTGGGCGCGAGCCGGTCGAGCCATTCCGAGGTCGTCATGGGCTGGGTATCACGGCCGCCGCCTTCCACGCGGTTGCCCATCGCGGCCCAATAGCCCTCGCGCTTGATGTCTTCGTTGGGGATGGAGCCTTCGACCACCAGCACGAACGGTTCGAGTTCGCCGCGGTCGGCCTTCCAAAACCACTGCATGAACTCGTCACCGACCTGGTAGTCGATCAGCAACCAGTGCACCGCGACGCGTGGCAGCCCCGGCAATGTACCAAGGACAATGTCCTCGATACTTGGTTGCATGGCGGCGGTCAGCGCCACCGAATCGCCGTCGCAACCGAGTCCCGAGTTCAGCCACAGAATGTGAACTAACGGTGCCTCCGCCATTGCGAACCTCCTGGCTTCAGGTTGGTTTGCGAGAGGGATAGCGACTTTTACAAGGCCTAGCTTCCTTAAACGATAGCAATCCGTCGCCGGAAAGGCCGAAAATCTCTTTAACCCGGTTTTGCCGCTCGAGATCGCAGTCCATCCCATAAAATAGACGACTGCAAGGAGGCGCGCTCGGCAATACGGTGAACACCGTATTTTGGGAAATTCGATACCCTAGCGGGGGCGAAAGAATTTCGAACAGAGCCTGCAACGGTTCAGCGCGGCTGCTTGATCGGAAGAATTGCCCGCACATGAGTGCCGCGGTTGGGGGAGCTGGTGACGCTGATCCGTCCTTTATGGCGTTCGACGATCTTGCGGCAGATTGCCAGCCCCATCCCGTTTCCCTCGAAGCTGCCGCCGTGCAGGCGTTGGAAAGGTTGAAACAGCTTGCGCGCCAGCTTGCGGTCGAATCCGATGCCGTTGTCTTCGACGTGCAGTTCGCACATCCGGGCCGCGCCGCGCGCGGCGGGCTTGGGAAAGCCCGCCCACAAACGCACTTGTGGCGTCCGATCAAGCCGCCGGAACTTGAGCGCATTTTCGATCAGATGGTGAATCATCGTCTGCATCTGGCGTGGAATCGCTTCAATGACCGGCAGCGGTTCGATCTCAACCTTCAGGGCCGCATCGCGCATTCGTTCCTCCATGGCTTGAGTCACCTTGCGGGCCAGCCTGCCTAGATCTACTCGCCGAACCTTGCCGCGCGTAGCGGTGACCTCGGCATATTCGAGCAAATCGCCCATCAGCGAGGCGATCCGATCGGCGGATTTGCGCAGGCGCTCGAGATCTCCCGGCGATCCGGGCTTCATCGCCGCGCCCTTGTCCAGGGGTTTGCCCGCGGCCGCCAGCTTCATCCGCGGCTCGCGCCGCTCTCGCGTCGCAACGGCGGCCAGTTGACGAAGTTCGGTGTTGGACCGGGCCAATTGTGAAAGCAGTTGTTCGCGTTCGATTTCCGCGCGCCGGCGCTCGCTGATGTCCCGCAGCGCCATCACAGTGCCGACCACCCGGCCCTCATCGTCATGGATCGAGGTCTTGTGCTCCTCGACAGGAATTTCGATTCCTCGCGTTGAAATCAGCAAACCCTCCTGCGCGAGGTTGCCTTGCCCCGATCGTTGCCGTTCGATTTCTGACGGCGGCTGTAAGTACTCGACTTTGAGCACCTCGGCCGTCTGGCGGCCGGCAGCTTCCGCCGCGCTCCATCCGGCCAGCCGTTCCGCCACCGGGTTCATGAACCGAATTCGGCCTTCGGCGTCGGTTGCAATCACACCGTCCGCGATACTCCTAAGCGTGGCCGCCAGCCATCGCTCGCTGTCCTTGACCTGTTGTTCCAGTCGATGCCGGTAAAGCGCCACTTCCACTGCGGCATGCAGGTCACGCTCGCCGAAGGGCTTGATCAAATAACCCAGCGCGCCGGTGAGCCGCGCCCGGCTGACCGTTGCCGGGTCGGCATACGCGGTCAGATAGATCGACGGGATGTTGAAGCGCGTTCGAATCTCCTCAGCTGCCTCGATTCCGTCCACGCCGCCGCGCAGCCGTATATCCATCAGCACCAGGTCGGGGCGCAGCGCAGCGGCCATTTCGATCGCCTCTTGGCCGGTGGATGCCGTAGCCGGTACGTCGTAGCCGAAGCTGACCAGGTCGCGTTGGATATCCAACGCGACAACGTTCTCGTCTTCCACCACCAGGATGGTGGGCGCGGCCCCTTTCGCGTCTGACATTTAGCCTCAGCCTCGGTCGGGAAAGCTGATTGCGAACTCGGTGCCCCGGCGACGGCGGAGCTCCAGGCGTCCCCCAATTTGTTCGGTGAGTGTTCTCACCAGTTGCATGCCAAGCGTGTCGGCTTTGTGAAAATCGATTTCAGCGGGGAATCCGACCCCATCGTCCGCCACTGTGAGCTCCAGGCTGGCAGGATTGAGGGGCCGCAGCTCAACTGTAATCCGTCCGGCGCGGCCGTCCGGGAAGGCGTGTTTCAGGCAATTCGAAATCAGTTCGTTCAGGATCAATCCGAGCGGCACTGCCAGCTCGATGCTCAAGGCACTGTTTTCCACCCTGGTGTCCAGCTCGATACGGGGGCGGGCCGCGTACGAGCGCAGCAGCAGGCTCAATAATTCCCGGGCATAGGAGGCGAATTCCACCCGCGACAGATCCGGGGACTGGTAGAGCTTTTCGTGGATCAGCGCCATCGAGCGAATCCGGTTTTGGCTCTCATGGAACATCTCCAGCGCGGAGCCGTCGCGGACGCCCGCCGCCTGCAGCCGGAGCAGGCTCGAGATCACCTGGAGATTGTTCTTGACCCGGTGATGGATCTCTTTGAGCAGGCTGTCCTTCTCTCTGAGCGAGGCGCGGAGTTGCTCGGCGCTGGCGCGCATTGCCTCTTCGGCGCGCTTGGTTTCGGAGATGTCGTAAGCGACGCCCTGGATAAACAGCGGGCGCCCGTTCTCGTCGCGCGCAACGCGCGCTTCGCCGTGAATCCAGACTGCGGAGCCGTTGCGGTTGAGCGCACGGAACTCCGCCTTGAAGGTTCCGCCGATAGCGCAACCGCGGGCGAATTCCTCATGCAGCAGATCGCGGTCCTCGGGATGGATCTGATGGTACCAGAGCACAGGATCGCTCAGCCATTCCTCCTGCGTAAAGCCCAGCAACCCCTCGACCTGGGGACTGACGTAAAGCTCGTGAAGGTCCTCATCCAGCGCCGCCATCGCGGTCACCACCGGGAGTTGTTCGATCAACGAGCGGTAGCGGGCCTCGGCTTTGCGCCGCTCAAACTCCATCCGGTTGCGCTCGGTCAAATCGCGGACCACGACGACGAAGCGGCGCTCTCCGCCGATCTTGAGTTTGGTGCTGGTGATCTCGACCGAGAACCGCGTGCCGTCGCGGCGCCGTCCGACTGTATCGGGGCGCACGCTGAGTTCCGAACCCGCAACCACGAGCCCACCCGCATCGCTGCCGCTTTCGCTGATCAAAAGCATGCCGGCCTGCCTGCCAGCCGCCTCCGCGGCGCTATAGCCAAAAATCTTTTCGGCGCCTGGGTTGAACGATTCGATAAGGGCACGCTCGTCAATGATCAGAATTCCGTCTTCGGCCACGCTTACCGGTGACGGCTGCTCTTCTTTCTGCGTTGCGAAACTGCCGACAATTCGAGCCGCGTCCGGTCCGATCAGCGACAACGCCTGCGCCATCCCCTGCATCGAACTCCAGGCCCGCTCGAAGCTATCCAAGGCACGCCCCGTGGTGCGCATGACAGTCGGCGCCGCACGAGGCCGCCGGCCGGAATCCTGATACACCCGGCGTTTCATTTCTGAATCCCCAGCAGCGGGGAATGCCCCGTCCGGATAACCTTGCCCCCGCCGACATACATATGAACCCCGCACGGCAGGCAGGGATCGAAGCTTCGCACCGTGCGCAGAATATCGATGCCTTTGAAATTGTCGCGGCCATTTTCCTCGAAGATAGGGGTGTTCTGAATCGCGTCTTCATAAGGACCGGGCGTGCCGTGAATGTCGCGCGGGCTCGCGTTCCAGCAGGTTGGCGGATACGGATGGTAGTTGGCCAGCTTGCCGTCACGAATCACCAGGTGATGGGAGAGCAGGCCGCGCACCGCCTCGTGGAAGCCGCAGCCTACTGCTTCCTGCGGCACCTTGAATTCGGTCCAGGTCTTGGTCCGGCCCGCGAGCACCTCCTTGCGAGCCTGCTCCACGAAGTACAGTGCTGCCGCCGCCGCGTAGGCCTGAAAATAGGTGCGCGCGCGATTACGCTCCAGCGGATTGCTCCATCGCGGGATTTTCCATTCCAGCTCGGCCTCGGGAAGGTTCGCGGTTTTGGGCAGGCGGATTTTCACCCCGCTGCGCGCGGCCTGGATATAGCCAATGTTGACGCGCTGCGAGAGCGCCGTGCTCCACAACCGGGCCAACGGACCACCGCCGGTATCCAACGCCAGATACTGTTTGCTGCGCCCGTCATACCATCGCGGCGACATCACCCAGGTGTACTTGCCCGAATAATCGCGCCGGTCAGGTTTGGGGATGGTGGTCTGGTTCCACGGATGGCGCTGATCGACGGGATTGCCCAGCGGATCGGACTTGACGAAAGTTTCCTCGCTCTGCCAGTCGTCGTAGAAGGAACTCCCCAGGAGGATTCTGATTCCGAGGTTGATCTCGACCAGGTCGGTGGTCAGCAGTTCGCCGTCGACAATAATTCCCGGCGTGACGTACATATCGCGTCCCCAGCCGCTCATCGTGGCGTAGCTGAAGTCGCATACCTCCGGGTTTTGGAACGAACCCCAGCAGCCCAGCAAAACGCGGCGCCTGCCAACCGCTTCGTAGCCGGGGAGGGCCTGGTAGAAAAAGTCGAACAAATCGTCATGAAATGCGACCGCGCGTTTGATGAAGTCGATGTACTTCATCAGCCGAACCAGGTAGCCGGTGAACAGCTGGAGATTGGCGACGGTTCCAACTCCGCCCGGATACAGCGTGGACGGATGCGCGTGGCGTCCGCCCATCAGGCTGTACATTTCCCGCGCCAGGCGGCTCATCTCCAACGCTTCGCGGTAAAACGCTCCCTGGAATGGATTGAGCGAACGCATCAGATCGCCGATCGTGGCGTAGCCGTGCACACCGGCATTGGGCGCCGCCGCGGTCTGCGCCCGGGCCAGCACCGCCGGATTGGTCTCCTGCATCATCCGCTCGCAGAAGTCCACGCCGACCAAATTGTCCTGGAACAAGTTGTGGTCGAACATGTACTCGGCCGCTTCCGCAAGGTTGATTATCCAGTCTGCGAGCGGCGGGGGCTTCACCGCGAACGCCATATTCTGGGCATAGACCGCGCAAGTCGCGTGGTTATCGCCGCAGATACCGCAGATGCGGCTCGTGATGAACTGAGCGTCGCGCGCGTCCTTGCCCTTCATGAAGATGCTATAGCCGCGGAAGATCGAGGAAGTCGCGTGGCATTGCGCGACCTGGCGGTTGGCGAGATCGACCTTGGCGTGGATCCCGAGGCTCCCGACCACCCGCGTGATGGGATCCCAGGTCACCTCGAGCATTCCGCCGCTGTCCCGGTCCTCGCGGCCCCCCCGCTTAGCCATCGCGCTTGCGCCTCTTCGACCCATCCGGTTCCCGTTCATCGGGAGCGGAGTGCTCCGTGCGGATGCGCTGCGGCTCGCGATCCATCGAGTCGATGGTAAAGCGCCGCAGCGCCGTCACCGCGCGCCCGTACATCAGCACCGCCGAGGACGACATCTTGGCTCCCGGCGGCTCATCCATGAAAGGCATGAACTTATCGGGAAACCCGGGCATCGTGCAGCCGATGCAGATTCCGCCCACGCTGGGGCATCCACCCACGCCGCCGATCCATCCGCGTTTGCCGACGTTGCATCGCACCACCGGCCCCCAGCATCCAAGCTTGACGATACACCTGGGATGCCCGTATTGCTCCTCGAAATCCGCCTGCTCGTAGTATCCGCCGCGGTCGCAGGTCTCGTGCGCGGTCTGCCCGAAGAGCCAGCGCGGACGCAGGCAATCGTCCAACGGGATCATCGGCGCATGGCCAGACGCCTGGTAGAGCAGGTAGAGCAGAGTCTCCATGAAGTTATCCGGCTGCACCGGGCATCCGGGAACGCAAACCACGGGAATACCCGCGCGCGACCGCCAGTCCCACCCCAGGAAATCAGTCACGCCCATACATCCTGTGGGGTTGCCGGCTACGGCGTGAATCCCGCCGTAGGTCGCACAGGTTCCGGCCGCCAAAACCGCCCACGCGTTGGGTGCCAGCCGCTCCAGCCATTGGCAGGTAGTAATCGGCTGCCCGGTGGCCGGGTCGACTCCCATCGCCGCCCAATATCCCGCCCGCTTGTTGGTTTCATCCGGAATCGACCCTTCCACCACCAGCAGGAACGGACCAAGCTTGCCTTGCGCCGCGCGATGAAAGTAATCGAGAAAGCTGGCGCCAACCTCGTAGCTCAGTACCGGGTTGTGCAAGGTCACTTTCGGGATACGCGGAATCGACCCGAGCACGATGTCTTCGATACTGGGCTGGGTTGCGGCGGTCATCGCAATGGTATCACCGTCGCAACCCAAACCCGCGGTGATCCATAAAATGTCGAGCGTCTCCAGCGGCTTGCGGCCGTCAGTCTCCGGCGCAGATGCCCTATCCCGTTTAGCCGCGCGTGGCATAAAGCAGCCTACACCTGGATGATGTTATTGCGCAGGGCATAGCGCACCAGTTCGCCGATCGAATGAATGCCGAGCTTGCGCATCAGGTTGGTGCGATGCGTCACCGCGGTCTTGAGGCTTATTCCCAGGGCTGCGGCTACTTCCTTGCTGGTGCGGCCCTCCGCGAGCAACTGCACGATTTGGCGCTCGCGCGGAGTCAGTTCCGCCGCCGGGGGCGAGGCGCTGGGCTTGGCCTTCAGGTCTTTTCGATACCCCCCCAGCATCATCTCGGTTACCTTGGAATCGAAAAAGGGTTTGTGAGTCCGCAGCGATTCGACCGCCGCCAGAAGATCGCGCGCCGCCTCCGCCTTGGACAGATAACCGCGTGCCCCGGCTTCCAGCGCCTCGCGCATCATCTGTTCGGATTCGTGCATCGTGAGCACCAGGATTTCGATCTGCGGCATCGTCTTGTGAATCTGGCGGATAGTCTCCAGTCCGTTCATCTCGGGCATCGAGATGTCCACGATAAGGAGATCGGGCCGCAGCAAATGCGCCTGCTCCAATGCCTCGTGCCCGGTGGCCGCCTCGCCGCAGACGTTCCATCCGGGCTGGCTTTCGAGCAGCGCGCGAATGCCCTTGCGCACGACTTCATGGTCGTCGGCCACCAGGATCCTCGTCATCACTTATCGTTCGCGGGCCGGGGCAGCAGCGCCCTTACCGTCGCGCCCGAACCGGCGCTGTGGATCTCCAATCGGCCGCCGGCCTGACGCGCCCGTTCCTGCATGCTGCGGATGCCTACTCCAAGTCCCGCCGCAATCAGGCCGTTGCCGTTTGTGCCTATGGCGGGAAATCCGCGGCCCTGATCCGATATTTCGAGCACCACCTCCCGCTCAGGCAGCAGCAGCGCGATGCGCGCGGTCGGGCTGCCGGAATGTAGATGGACGTTGGTCAGGCTTTCCTGGACGATTCGAAACAAAGTGGTTTCCATCTCGTCGGGCAGCCGCCCGACGCCGCCCGGCAGGTCAAGCTCGACCCGGATTCCGCTTCTGCGCGTGAAGCCTTCCACGTAGCCGCGCAACGCGTATGCAAGTCCGGCTTCGTCCAGCATCGGCGGATGCAACAGGTAGGACAGGGTACGAATCTCGCGCAGGCATCCCTCCGCCAGCCGCAGACTCTCCTCGAAGGCAGCTTGCGCGCCGGGGCTTAACGGGGGGTCTGATCGCTCAACCAGGCTCAGATTCATTGACAGCGCGGCCAGCTTCTGCGCCGTGGTGTCGTGGAGTTCGCGGGCGATGCGGCGGCGCTCCTCGTCCTGCAACCGCAGCAGCCGCCCGGATAGCTCCTGAACGGTCTCTTCGGCCGCCTTGTGCTCGGTAATATCGCGGATGGTCACCAGGTGCCATTGCTCGGCGGCGATTTCGATTCTGGCCGCCGAAAACAGGCCGCGCCGCACACTGCGGTCCTTGCGCCGAAAGCTGGTTTCCAAATTGCGTACGAAGCCGCGGCTGCGCAGTTCGCTTAGAACCATTGCCAGTTCATCTTTGTTGACCCAGATTCCGAGTTCCGCGGGAGTCCTGCCAATCATTTCGGCACGGGCCATTCCGGTGAAGCGCGAACATTCGGCGTTCATGTCCGCGAAGGTACCGTCAGCCACGCGGATGATCGCCACGGCGTCGAGGCTGCCCTCAAAGATGGTCTTGAATTTTTCCTCGGCGACGCGCAGCGCTTCTTCGGTCCGCTTCTGGCCGGTGACGTCGATCAGCAGCCAGTGCAACTCGGTCGGACGCCCCGCTGATCCCCGCGAAGCGGCAACCGTTAATGTCACCTGGGTCAAGGCACGCGGCGGCCTCAGCAGCCTGGCTTCAAGACTGCGGGCGCGCGAGTCGGTGGTGCGATGCAGCGCGGCCAGGTTCGCGGCCAACACCTCGCGGTCGGGTTCAGCGATCAGAAAACCAATGGGAATCCCGATCAAAGCTTCCGGCCGCATTCCCAAAAGCGCCGCGGCAGTAGCGTTCGCGTCCTGGATCACGCCTTGAGGGTCGGTGACCAGGCATGCCAGCGAAGAGATCTCGAACAACTCGTGGTAGCCGCGCGCCGCCGTCTCCTCCGCCTGCTGGAACTCCAGCAGCTCAGGGTCGGCAGCGGAGTTCTGATTCGAAACAGCCTCTAAGCCCTCGAAGAGGTTCCACAGTTCCTCCAGGGTCTCGCGCAGCGCGGAAGCAGGCACTTCGGCCACGCGGCGCTCCAACTGATGCGCCTTGTGCCGCGCCGTGGCAATCCCCGCCGAGAGCCTTTTGCCGTTCACCCGGACCTCCGCTTGATACTGCGCCGTGCGCTTTCGGAAGCGCTATAGCCATTACCGGGCAGATCCGCCGCTACTGTAGTTATACAGAAACGTGACACGAAGGCGGAATTTTTTAAAGCGGGGCTCCCACCCGCTTTGAGGACCTGTTTGCGGCCGTCTGCAATTCAACTAGCATCCCGGCCGTGAATAACGAAGACGCCAAAACCGATGCGGCCGAAGCGCTCGCGCTGCGCGGGCTCTCGGTGGTCGAACTGGGCGAGGGCGTTGCGGCGGCGTTCGCGGCCAAGCTGATGGCGCTGATGGGCGCGGAGGTGATCAAAGTGGAGCCGCCGCAAGGCGACCTCACGCGGCGCCGTGGTCCCTTCCCGGGCGGCGTGCCGGATCCTGAGCGGAGCGGCTTGTTCCAGTACCTCAACGTGGACAAGCGTGGCATCACGCTGGATCTTCTCAATCCGGCCGGCCGGCGGACGCTGGATGATGTTCTGGCCGGCGCCGATATTCTCATCCACGATGTTCCTCCGGCCGCGCGCCCAGGCTGCGGATTGGACAGCGAGGTCCTTTGCGGAAGTCATCCCCGCCTGATTGTCACGTCGATTTCCGCGTATGGCGGCTTCGGCCCGCGCGCCAACTATCGCGCCTACGAGATCAACGCGATGCATTCCAGCGGAGTCACCGCCCTCAATCCGCGCCTCTCCGAACGGCCCGATCTGCCGCCACTCAAGCCTTACGGCCGTCATGCAGAGTTTCAGGGCGGGATACACGCCGCGGCGGCGACGCTGGCCGCGCTGCGCCATCGGGAGAAGACCGGCCTCGGGCAGGCAGTCGACGTCAGTGAGCAGGAATGCCTGGCGGCGGCGCTTGAGTTGAGCCTGGTCTGGTACACCTACGAAGGCAAGCAGACCTCGCGAATGGGATGGGTGAATTCCGCTCCCACCGGAATCTTCGACTGCGCAGACGGACCGGCGGAGCTGATGTGCGTTGAGGACGTACACTGGGTGCGTCTGGCGGAGTTCCTGGACCGGCGGCAATGGCTCGAAGAGGAAATCTTTTTGCAGCGTCCGTCACGAATCAAAAATTCGGATGCCGCCAACGCCTTGGTGCAGGAGGCGGTCGCCGATCGCCCGATGCTGGAGGTGGTGCGCGGGTTACAAGCCGTCCGCGTGCCCGCCGCTCCGGTCAGTACGATGTCCGAATTATACAAGGACGAACATCTGCGCAGCCGCGAATTTTTCATTCCGCTTCCGGCGGGCGATGGCGCCCGCGTATCGGTGCTGGCGCCCGGCGTACCGTTCAAATCCACCGGCATGGGAGGCTCGATGCGCCGGCCCGCGCCTCGTCTGGGCGAGCACAACCAGGAAGTGATGCGGGAAATTGCCACGCGGCGTGCCGCGTCCCTCGGCATGCCGCCCGACCCTGTGGCGGGCATCGACGCCCACCAAACTGACAAAACCGGCGGCGGTCCGCTAAGCGGTGTGCGCGTGCTGGATTTCAGCTGGGTATGGGCGGGACCGTTTTGCACCTTGCAACTGGCGCACCTGGGCGCAGAGGTCATCCGGGTCGAGACCAGCAAACGACCCTGCATCAACCGCGTGATCCCGCCCTACGCGGAGGGCAAGGCCGGGGTCAATCGCGCAGGCAGCTTCAATCAATGGAACCAGGGCAAACGCAGCCTCCAGCTCGACCTCGCCAAACCGCAGGCAAGGGAGATCGCGTGCGAATTAGTACGGCATTGCGATGTCGCAGTGGAGAACTTCGCACCCGGCGTTATCGATCGCTTTGGCGTCGGCTACGAGACGCTGCGCGCGTCCAGACCAGACCTGATCATGCTCTCCATGTCGGGCTATGGTCAGACCGGTCCGTACGCGAAGTTTGTTAGCTATGGCCTGATGATCGCGTCGCACTGCGGCTTGCATACGGTTACCAGCTATGAGGGCGACCGGCCGCGCGAACTCGGTATCAGCTACGCCGATCCCACCACCGGCATCTTCGGCGCTTATCTGATAATCGCAGCGCTGATTCATCGCGACCACACCCGGCGTGGGCAGCACATCGACCTGTCGATGCTCGAGGCGATGGAGATGATCATGCCCGAGCCGCTGCTGGAGTATGCAATTGGCGGGAGTGAGCCGCAGCCGATGGGCAATCACGATCCGTGGATGGCGCCGCACAATTGTTATAAAGCGCGTGGCGACGCCGAGCAGTGGTTAACGATCGCGGTGGGAAGCGAAGGCGAATGGCGCGCGTTGTGCGAGGTGATGGGCAAGCCCTCGATGGCGGATGACCCGCGCTTTCGCGACGCGGCGGCGCGCAAACGCAACGAAGCCGAACTCGATCGCATAATCAGCGCGTGGACTTCGGAGCACGATCGCTGGGAGGTCACGGAAATGCTCCAGCGCGCCGGCGTGGCGGCGATTCCCACCTTCACTAACGAGGACGTGGCCCGGGACCGGCACATGCGCGAGCGCGGATTCCTGATCGAACTGCCGCACCCGGAGATCGGCGCCTACACTCATGCGGGCGTGCCGTGGACAATGTCGCGCACGCCATGCAAGGTGCGCAGCGCAGCCCCGTGCCTGGGCGCGGACACCGATTACGTGCTGGGCAGCATCCTCGGCTATCCGCCGGACAAAATCGCCCAATTGCACGAAGCCAGAATCATCCGGTAACGATTCCTGCCGGTTAACGCGACGCCGCAAACCAGGAGTACAGTCGCAGGCGTCTCCAGATACCGCTATTGCGCGCTAGAAGTAGCTTCTTTTGGGGTGTTATTGTGGAAGGACCTCGGGGGTGAAGGGCTTATACTCTTTCTCGACGGTCCGGAATCGGGGTCCGGATGATGCTTCCGATTCGCTACAACGTGCGCAGCCTGCTGCAGCGCCGGGCGACTTCGCTGATGACGATTCTCGGCATCGCGATGGTAACGACTATCTTTGTAATACTGTTCGGATTCATCATTGCTTGTACAGGTCGGGGCATTCGCTGCGCAGATGATCAATTTTGGGCAGATCGTTCATCACGATGTAGGGATTGTCGGGATGCAGCGCGAGAAAGTTCTGATGGTAGTCCTCCGCCGGGTAGAAGTGCTTGAGCGGTAACACCTGCGTGACGATTTGGTTGGGAAACGCTTTACGCCGCTCCAGGTCGGCAATGTATTTGTGCGCCGCGTCTTCCTGCGCCTTGTCTGTATAAAAGATTGCCGAGCGGTACTGCGTTCCCTCATCGGGGCCCTGCCGGTTGAGTTCAGTCGGATCGTGGGCGACGTAAAAGAACACCTTCAGTAGTTGGTCGTATGACACTTTGGACGGATCGTAGGTGACCTCCACCGATTCGGCGTAACCGGTCGTTCCTGTGCTGACCATCTCGTAGGACGGATTCGGCACCGTCCCGCCCGCATAGCCCGATACGACCTTGGAGACGCCCTTCACATGCTTGAAGACGCCGTCCACGCCCCAAAAGCATCCGCCTGAAAAAACCGCGGTCTGTTGTGTCTTTCCAGCTTGATTCGCGTCGGCCGCGGCTGAAAATGTGAAGCCGAACGCGGCCAGAAACACCAGGGGAAGCCATCCCGGAAAAAAATGCTCTCGTGCCTGCATTTCAAGCACCTCATCATTATTACAGCATATGAGATGCTCCGGTCGAAATGTGGCTTAGCGTGATCCTTCGTCCATGCCGATGAACGCGCAACAGGAACTGCGGTTTGAGGCCAGGGTTATTCGATGTTAAGCCGCTTGCGAGCCTCTTCGCTCATCTTGTGCGGCGTCCACGGCGGGTCCCACACGATCTCGACGCTGGCCTCGCTGCATCCGGGAATTCCCAGCAGCTTGTCCTCGATGTCGCGCGAAATCATGCCCCCCATGGAGCATCCCGGGGCGGTCAGGGTCATCGTGATCAGCACTACGCCGTCCTGGATGTTCACGCCATAGACCAGACCGAGGTCGAGGACGTTGACCGGAATTTCCGGGTCATAACACTCGCGCAAAACCTCGTAGACCTGTTCTTCTGTTACCATAGGAAAGCGGTACTCCGGCTGATTTAATGATTATATAGGAAGGCGGGACGGGAACACGACAGGACTTAATCCGATGGCACTGGTATCAGTCCTTCGACAAATCTCGATCTTGAACAATTGTTAAAAGCGGACCACGGCCCCGCGCCCTTGCCCGTATGGAAAGCAGGCGAAACGGAGAATTCCTGATGGTTGATAAAGAGGAACTTTACGACGAAGCAGTTGACTTGTACGCAGACGAGAAGTACGACGAAGCGATCGACGTCTACAAAAAGGCTTTGGACGCCGACCCGAAATTCACCGACGCCATCCATGGGCTGACCATGTGCTACCAGGCCAAGGGCGACCTCGATGCGGCGATCGAGCTGACCCGCAAGTACATCGAGCAGGAACCCGAGGACATCCTGGCCTGGACCAACCTCAGCATGTTCTACCAGAAGAAGGGGATGGTACCGGAGGCGGAAAAGGCCGGCGGCGAAGCGCGACGGCTGGACTGGAAGCGCCAGCTCAAGGAGGGCAAGCAGTAGTTGGTTCGCGCACTCCTATCCTCGGCCTCTCCTAGCGATAGCATCGCATCCGGTTACATCAACCGCGCCCGCCCTTGGACCTGATGCCCGCAGCCCCGCTTAAGGCCATCGCCGCCTTCTTCGATTTCGACGGGCATCAGACCACTTTCAAGCGCGAAGCCGTGGCGGGCCTGACCACCTTCGTCACGATGTCCTACATCATCGCGGTCAATCCCGCGATTCTTAAAGAAGCCGGAATCCCGCCGGGACCGTCGATGGTGGCTACGATCGTGGCTGCCGTCGTTGGCACCCTGATCATGGGGCTGTACGCGAACCGGCCCTTCGCGATCGCTCCATACATGGGCGAGAACGCTTTCATCGCGTTTACCGTGGTCAAGATGATGGGATTCCCGTGGCAGACCGCGGTTGCCGCCGTTTTCATCAGCGGCCTGCTGTTCATCGCGCTGACGGTGGCGCGGATTCGACCATGGCTGCTGGAATCGGTGCCGCCGGGATTGCGCTACAGCTTTGCCGCGGGAATCGGCCTGTTCCTGGCGTTTATCGGGATGAACGAAGGCGGCATCGTCGCGCTGGGCGTGGCCGGCGCACCGGTGCGGATAGGAGTGTTGACCTCGCCCCAGGTTCTGATGGCGGTCGGCGGTTTCGTGGTGATATCGGTGCTGATGATCTGGCAGGTGCCCGGGGCGATCCTGCTGGGAATCCTGGGCGTGGCCGCGGTGTCTTTTGCACTGGGTCTTGCGCCGGCTCCGCCGCGATGGACCAGCGCGCCGCCCGACTTGCGTCCGCTGCTCTTTCAGATCGATTTGCGCCACACGCTGAGCTGGACGTTCCTCGGCGTGCTGCTGATCGTTTTCATGATGGCATTTATCGACACGCTCGGCTCACTGATTGGACTGTCGGCGCACGCCGGATTTCTCGACGCCGACGGACGCCTGCCGCAAATCGAGCGCCCGATGCTGGCTGACGCAATCGCCACCACGGTGGCCGGACTGGTCGGCACCACCACTTCCGGCGCATTTATCGAATCGGCCACCGGGATCGCCGCGGGCGGACGCACCGGGTTTTGCTCCGTAGTCACCGCCGCTTTATTCGCGGCCGCGCTGCTTTTCGCTCCGCTGGTTACCGCGATTCCGGCGGCGGCTTACAGCCCCGCCCTGGTCGTGGTGGGGCTGCAGATGCTCGCCGCGATATCCAATATCGACTTCGAGGATTATACCGAGATGATTCCAGCCTTTGCGGTGGTGGTGCTGATGAGCTTCACCTACAACATTGGAATCGGGATCACTGGCGGATTCGTGCTTTACCCATTTTTCAAGCTGGTGACCGGCAGGGCGCGCGAGGTGCGCCCCGGCCTGTGGCTGCTAAGCGCGTTCTCGCTGCTGTTCTTTGTTTTCTACCCGTATCGTTGATGGCGCGGCGATCGGCCTTCCGCCTCATTTATAATGAGGCAGTATCTGTTCGCCGAAAGTTCGGATCTGGTCCTTGACGACTTCCAGCGGCAAAAAACCCTGGTCGCCGCCCAGATTGAAGAATTCCGGATTGGCCTGCTCGACCAGATGATCCATCTTGCGCCGGATGTCGGACACGGTGCCGCCGTACATGTATTCGCATCGCTCCAGCCGCTCCACGGTCCATTCGCTGGTCGGCAGCATCACCTGGCCCCGTGGGTACTTCGCATCGTCCTCCGGCATGCGGAAGGCTTCCCAAAAACCGAAGACGCCGCCGAACTGCTTGTAGTAGCAATCGCCGATTCCCGCCTCGGCCAGTTTGAAGGCTTCCTGCTTGTCGCGCGCGATTGCCACCGAATGGGCGGACGCGATGCCCTGACCCAACTCTGTCTTACGTCCTGCCCCGGCGGCTTCTTTCTTGTAAAGCTCCGCCAGGCGGCGCACATCCGGCGTGCGCGGACTTAACAGGACGGCGTTGATATCTTCGCGCCCGCACCACGCTACCGTCGCGTCGCTGATCGAAAATGCCTGGAACACGGGCGGATGCGGTTTCTGGTACGGTTTGGGGACCACCGAGATTTTCTTGACCCGGTCCTCGACCATTTCGCCCGGCGCGCCGTAGGTCCGGGTCCATTCCGCCGCCTTCCACGGCGTGCCTTCCTCGTAGGGATACGGAAACTCCCAGAACTCACCCTTGAAGGAAAACGCTTCTTCTTTCCAGGCGAGCTTCAAAATCTGGAAACATTCCTCGAAGGCTTTGCGGTTGAGCAGATCGACCTCCGACTGATCGCTCGCCGCGGCCTGCACGTGCAGCTTCTGCGCCATCGAATTGAGCCATCGGGTTTGGTATCCGCGCGCCATGCCGACGATCGAGCGTCCTTTGGTCAACTGGTCGAGCCATCCGATTTCAACCGCCAGGCGCAAGGGGTTCCATCCGGGGAGCACATAGCCGATCGGTCCTACCTTTATGTGCCGCGTGTTCATCGCGGTGTACAGCGAGAGCGACGGCACGCTGCCGACCTCCAGACCTTCGGTATGCAGGTGATGCTCGGTGAAGGTGACGACGTCGAAGCCCACGTCTTCGGCCATGCGCGCCAGTTCGACGATCTGGTCGAACATCCGCTGCCAGTATTCCGTCCGGTAGGCAACCGGACGCTCGCGCAGCCGCTGCTCCTGGCTGACGGGAAGGGTGGGAAGGAAACCTAAAATAAACTTCATCGACGAAACCTCTGGGCAGCAGCGCGCCGGTGTGACGCGGGCCGAGTCCTCTCTGATCGAAATCAGCGCGCTTGCACCTGCGCCGCCGCGCCGGCCGCGGGCTGCTTGAAGTGCGGCAGCACGTGCCGTCCCATCAGCTCATAGGATCGCATGATGTTGGGATGCGGGATGCGGCCGGCCTGCTTGAAGCAGATTACCTGGTCAACTCCGGAGCGGAGTTCTTCGAGCTTGCCGATGACCTCGTCCGGATTGCCCACCACGACCATCGGATGCTGCTTCAGGTCCGCGTCCGGCATGTCGGCCGGGTCCACGCCGGTTCCGAACATCGTGCGCGTGTACTCGTAGGAATAGAGCTGGTTCTTGGCCATCAGCGGCGTGAACAACTGGCCGACGTGATGCATAAACCACCGCGCGCCGTCTATCTCGATCGCTTCGTCGGCCTTGTTTTCCACGACGTGGCAGACAATCAGTGCGGCAAAGGCCTCGTTGGGGAACTTGGGAATCTGGTCGGACCGCGTGGTGCAGGCCTTGCGATACTTGGCCATCACCTTTTGCACCAGTTCGAAGTTCATGCTGAAGCTAAGTACTCCCAGGCCGCGGTTGCCCGCCAACTCGTAGCTGTCCGGCGCCACGCACGCCATCCACATCGGAGGATGGGGCTTCTGAATCGGCTTGGGAACCACGCGGCGTGGCGGGATCTTGAGCAGCTTGCCGTCGAATTCCAGGACCTCTTCGGTCCAGGCCTTGACAATAACTTCCGCGGCTTCGTGGACCTCCTCGCGCGTGCGTTCGTAATTGACGCCAAAGCCGTCGAGTTCCTGCACGGTGGTCGAACGCCCAAGCCCAAACTCGACGCGGCCGTTGCTGATGATGTCCAGCACGGCGGCCTGCTCGGCCAGCTTGATTGGATGGTTGAAGTTGAAGGGGAGCAAGCGGACGCCGTGCCCGATGCGGATGTTTTTGGTCCGCTGGCTGACCGCGCCGAAAAACACCTCCGGCGCCGAGCTGTGCGAATACTCCTCCAGGAAGTGGTGTTCGACCTCCCACACGCAATCGAAGCCCAGCCGGTCGGCTAGTTCGATCTGCTCCAGAGCCTGCCAATAGATGTTGTATTCACTGCGATCGGTCCACGGCCGTGGGGTTTCCATTTCATAGAGCAAACCAAACTTCATAGTTCCCTCCGTCGTGGGGAATCACCGGCTTTTACACCATCCCCTTCGACTAATGCCATAACGGGAGCGCAAGCCGCCAGTGGGGATTCAGAGAAGGCGGTAATTCGGTGATTCGTTTCTAGCGCGAGCTCGGGCGGGGTGCGACGTTCTGCTCCCAGGTGATGTTCAGCGTGTAGTCGCGCACTTTCCATCCCAAGGGCGTTCGTACCAGGGAATGTTCATAGTAGCCGCCCATGTCCCATGGAGGATGGGTGCCTTCGGATTCGGCGATGAAGTGGCGCGCTTGCATGTACACCAGGGTCTGCGCCTGGTCGCCAGTGACGTCGACTTTGTAGACGTTGAACGAATGCTGCGTGACCGGAAAACGGCTAAGCGCCGTAGTCACCTCGCGTCCGAATTGACCGTTTGCGACGGTCCGCTTGCGGCCTGCGCCAAAGGATCCGCCGCGGATTAGCACGATGAGTTCGTCCGTAAAGACCGACGCGAACATCTCGGCATCTCTCCGGTCGGCCCCGATTGCATAGCGATAAATGACCTCGCCGATCTCAGCGCGGTCCAGTAACAGGCGCACGTTCTCCTGGTCAGTCACGCAGGCACCTCTTCGATCGCGTTCAACGCGCGGTGCGTCAGGCCGCGGCGGCGCGCGCCGGTGTGAACTTGACGGGCATGTGCTTGATCCCGGCCACGAAGTTGGAGCGCAAGCGCTCGGCCTTGCCCGCCGGCTGCATGTCGGGCAGACGAGTGAGCAATTCGTCGAGCATCACGCGCAGTTCCAGCCGCGCCAGGTTGGCGCCCACGCAGAAATGCTCGCCATGAGCGAAGGCCAGATGGTCGTTGGGTTCGCGGGTGATGTCGAACTTGAAAGGGTTCGCGAATGCCGCGTCGTCGCGATTGGCGGACACGTTCCACACCACCACCCTGTCGCCTTTGCGGATTTTTTTACCCCTCACTTCGCCGTCCGCGGTAGCGGTGCGCATCAGATGGGTGATTGGCGAAGTCCAGCGCAGGAATTCCTCGATCGTGCTCTTGATCAGGGACCGCTCCGCCATCACGCGGGCTTTCTGATCCGGCGTCTGCATCAGTTGCATCATGCCGCCTGACATTGCATTGCGCGTGGTCTCCTGGCCGCCGAGGATCAGCAGCAGGCAGTTGGCCAGCACGTCCATGTCGGTCATCTTTTCGCCTGCCATATCGCCATGGACGAGCGCGCTTACCAAATCCTCGCCGGGGTTTTTGCGGCGTTCGCCGATAAGTTTCATGTAGTAGTTGTAAACCGCAATACGTCCACGTTCCGCGGTCTGGCGCGCGTTCTCGCCCTCGTCGCGATATTCAGGGTCCTGGCTGCCGATCAGCAGGTTGCCCCAGTAGAACATGTCGTCCCAGTCTTCGCGCGGCACGCCCATCATCTCGCAGATGACCGCGGTGGGCATCTGCGCCGCTATGTCGGTGACGAAGTCGCATTCACCGCGCGGCGCCACCTGGTCGATAATGGAACTGACAATCGCGCGGATGTGCCGCTCGTGCGGCAGCACCTGGCGCGGCGTCAGCCGCATGCTGATCAGTCGGCGTTGCTTGTTGTGAAAGGGCGGATCCGCCGCGATCATGCTGGTGCCGTATTGATTCTCTTCGATATCGTGATTGGTCAGAGCCAGTCCATGATTGGAGCTGAACAGCTCCGGCGCGCGATACACCGCCAGAGCGTCCTCGAACCTGGTCACAGACCAGAACCCGTATGGATAATCGCGGTGAGTATAATGGACCGGGTCCTCGCGCCGCAGCGTGGCGAACGCGTCATGGGGAATGTCGTGCTGCTGAAAATAGTCCAGGTCCGTCAGGATCGAATCGATCTCGGCAAGCTTCATTTTGGCGGTCCTGCCTTCCTTTTGTTTGCGAACCCTGAAAGGAGACTAGAACATTTCAGGCCACGCTGCGAGCCGGAATTCGGCCCGTCTTGAAGCGGATCGGCAGATGCTTCACGCCGGGCACGACTACGCTTCGCGTCCGGCTGACCGGGCCATTCAGTTCGATATCACCCAAATGGGGCGCCAGTTCCTGCATCAGCACGCGCAGTTCGAGCCGGGCGAGGTTTGCGCCCAGGCAGAAATGCTCTCCGTAGCCGAACGCCAGGTGGTCATTGGGCGTGCGCCCGACATCGAAGCGGTCGGGCTCGAGAAAAACTTCCTCGTCGCGATTGATCGACGCCAGAAACAACGCGAGGAGATCGCCCTGGCGTAGCTGCTGGCCGCGCAGTTCCGTGTCCTTCGCCACCGTGCGCAGAAAATGAAACGTGGGCGTGACGTATCGCAGTATCTCTTCGACCGCGGAGTTAACCAGGGCCGGGTTGCTGCGCAAGCGCTCCAACTGGTCGCGATAGGTCAGCAGCGCGTAAAGCCCGCTGCCCGAAGCGTTGATCGTCGTCTCCAACCCGCCGGCGGTCAACAGACTAAGATTTTGCAGGGTTTCCATCTGTGTGAGAGGAACCCCGTCGATCGTGCCGAAAGTGAACAGATCGATAATGTCGTCCTGCGGGCCAATCTTGCGGCGTTCCGCGATCAACTGGATGTAGTACATCGCCATCTCGCGGTTGGCGTACATCACGGTTTCGAATGCCATCTTCGCGAGCTTCTCCGGTGTCGCGTCCGCCACCGGAGCGAGTTGAAACTCGGGATCGTCAAGCCGCGAGATCATGTCCTCGAGATGAGCCAGCCGCTGCCGATCCGCGGGCGGAACGCCCAGGATCGCGAAGAATACATCCACCACCAACCGCGTCGCCACGTCCAGTACGAAGTCGCATTCACCCTTGTCCACGGCTTCGGCGATAAGCTGCCGAACCACGCTGCGCACCAGGCCTTCCCACTTGGCGACGGCGCGCGGCGTGAAACTCCATTTGACGAAGCCGCGCAGTTGGCGATGACGCGGCGGATCGCTGACGATCATGGATTGGCCGACGCCAGCACGGTCGCTAGGAATCGACATCACGATTGGACCTTCGCTGGAAAAGACCAGCGGGGTCCGATAGACCTTCACCGCATCCGCGTACTTCGTTACCACCCAGTAGGAACGTCCCTCCGCGTCGGAAATCCGCGACAGCGGCGCGTTGTGGCGCAGCCATTTGAGCATCGCGTGCGGGTCGCCAGTGACAAAACATTCAGGATTAGTGAGATCGAAATCCGGACGCGGTTCCATCGTCGCCTCCCCGCCCGGCCCCCCGAAGGCCGGGAACTGATTGAGCTCTGCCCGTACGGCCCATCACATATCGCAAAGCACGGCGGAAAAGTCTAATTGTGCTATTAACCTGAATACAGCCACCCAGGCCTGGTCCGTGCCGATCATCACTGGGGAGATTCGCGATGAAGCATGACAACGAATTGGTAATCGACGCCGACGGTCACATCCTGGAGCCACCCGATATGTGGGAGAAATACCTCGAACCCGGGTACCGGGACCGGGCGATCCGAATTCGCCAGGGAGACGGCGGTTGGGAATTCCTCGAAGTGGATGGGCATCCATCCAAGTACATCGCCAAGGGGATGCTCGGCCGCATCAGTTGCATGGGAACCAAGATGCAGGAAACCAACCGGCGCCGCGAGGAATGGGTCGCCAATGGCCGCAAGGGCCTCGTACCATTCGTCGCGGTCACGCCCGACGAGACCTACATCAAGGGCGCGGGCCGCGGCACCACCGACCCCAAAGAGCGTATGGAGCGGATGGATAGCGAGGGTCTCGACAAGGTGGTGCTGTATCCGACGCTGGGGCTGACATGGGAAATCGAAACCCGGGACGTGGAATTGTCGCAGGCTTATTGCCGCGCCTACAACCGCTGGATCGTGGAATTCTGCGCTAACAGCGGCGGGCGGCTGGTGCCGATCGCGCATCTGTCCATGGGCGATCCGAAAGCGGCGGCAGCCGAGCTGCAGCGTGCCGTCAAAGCCGGATGCAAGGGCGCGTTCGTCGCGCCGCTATCGATTACCGGCAAGTCCCACGGCCACCCCGACAACGACCCGGTCTTTGCTGCGGCGCAGGACCTCGACGTTCCGATCGGAATTCATCCGACCTTCGAGCCTTCCGAATGGATCTTCACGCGTTTCGATCGAATCAAAGGACCCGAAGGGCTTTGGTTCAGCTACATGGTCAGCAACAATTCCACAATCCAGGCTTTCACCAGCCTGTTCGCGTATGGCGTCGTCGATAAATTTCCGAAGCTGCGGCTGGTCATACTGGAGTCCGGCGCCGGATGGATCGGCGCGTGGCTGGACCGGGCCGACGCGGTTTTCACCAGCACGCTAATCGGAGGCGGCGTACCGCTGGCCGAGAAGCCGTCATATTATTTCAAGCGTCAATGCTTCATCTCGGGCGACCCCGACGAAATGCTGATCAGCCACATCGCTGATTACGTAGGTCACGACAAATTCCTGTGGGGCAGCGACTTTCCTCACGCCGACCATTCCGCCAACTACATGGATGAGCTGTGGGAACTGGCGGAGCAGATGTCGCCCGCAGCGCGGCGCGGCATCCTGGGAGAAAACGTGACTCGCGCCTACAAGCTCTAGCTTCCCTGATGGCCACCAGCAACGACGAACCGGATCGTGTGGAAGCCGGCGCTGACGGCACGCGCATCGAGCAGTGGCATCGCGGCGGCAAGTTGCATCGGGAAGATGCCCCCGCCTATGTAGAAGTTCGCACCGACGGCGGGCGGAGCACCGGATGGTATCGCGACGGCAAGCTGCATCGGGTGGACGGACCGGCCTGGGTGGATATTCAGGCGGACGGAACGCGCAGCGAGCGATGGTACCTTGACGACGTTCCGCATCGCGCCGACGGCCCCAGCAGCGTAATCACGCGTCCAAACGGTTCACGGGTGGAGGAATGGTGGATCGCTGGGCATCAGATCAAAGACCGATGCTTCGTGCCCGCGCCCTCCGATGATCGGAGCAAGGCGAGGACCTGAGCGCCGATCACTTGGCGATGAGTTCAGGGCGATTGTAGCGGCGCGCCACGTCCGCCAGCTCGCGCCGCAATCCGGTCAGTTCATCATCGCGTAATTGCGCGTATGGTTTGCGCAAGGCGGTGCCGCTCATGCCGCCAATCCGCATCGCGGCTTTGACCCGGCGCACCGATGCGGTGGGCATCGTGTTAACCGCCCGCATCAGCGCCATCACCGCGCCGTAGGCTTCAAACGCCCGATCGACGCCGCCGGCCGCGAAATGATCGATTACTTCCTGACAAAGACGCGGGGCGATATTCGCTTCCGTGGACAAATAGCCGTTTCCGCCCAGCGCAATTGCCGTAACCGTATGCATCGGACCGCCGACATGGATTTCCAGTCGCGGACTGAGGCGGCTAATCGCTTCACTCAAATATAGTGTATCCGGCGTGCTGATATTGACGCCGATCAGATTTTCATAGTCGCCAGCCAGGGTTTCGATCAGGTCAATCGGCAGCAGGTAGCCGACAAAGAAATGGCTGGAGAGAACCGCGGGCAGCGGACAGGAGTCCAGCACTTCGCGGTAGTACGCTTCCATTTCTTCCGGCGCCGGCTTGGCACCATGCCCGATGTCGAGACTGTAGATCTGTAACGCATCGACCTTCGCCTCCGCCGCGATACGCACAAACTCCTTCATTTCGCCCGTATGATGCGGCTCGATGCCCATCGCCCTTACCGCAACGCGCCCGCTCGCTGCCTCCCGGGCCAGCGCCAGCAGATGCGCGAGCTCCTTCGCCGTCAGCGTGGCGCCCTCGCCGGGCGAGGGACTTCCGACGTACAGACCGGCGCCGGCCGCTGCGATGCGATCGAAGTGTGCGCGCATGGCGGCGTCATCGATACGTCCGCCGGAATCGAAGCACGTCACCGTGCAACAATATGTGCTAAGCGAGGCAGGCATCCCTGGATCAGCCGTCCAGCCGGTACAGCCTGGCCGCGTTCCCGGCGAGCATCTGGTACAACTCGCCGTCCTCCACACCGCTGAAATCCTTCCTGATTGCGGAGGCGAAATCCGGATAGTCGCAGGTGGCGTGCGGAAAGTCGCTCGACCACAGGATCCGGTCCGCACCAACCGCGTCGCGATTGCGGATCCCGTAAGCATCCTTGACGATGGTGTAGTAGAAATTGTTGCGAAAATAATCGCTGGGGTTGTGTTTCAGCGCTTTTCTCTCGGCCGGGTTTTGCCGTGCAATCCGGTCGTCGAGTTGCTCCATCAAGTAGCCAACCCAACCGACATCGACTTCGGCCCACACCACGGCCAGATCGGGGATGCGATCGAGCAAGCCGGTGTAGATCATTTCGCTCATCCGAATGGGCGGATCGTAAAATCGGTACACGCCGGTGAAGGCGCCGGTGAATTCGTTGGCCTGCGGCGGCATCCCGGACGCCGAACCGGCCAGCCCGACGTGGATGTGAACCGGCAGTTGGCGCTCGGCGCACCATCGGAAAAACGGGTCGTCGTGCACCGAGAGCCGCAATCCGCCCGCGGGATACCGGTTGAGCAGCAATCCGCCGATTCCGGGCAGCGCCAACGCGCGCTCCGCCTCGCGCATCGCGGATTCCAGACCGGCACCCGGAACCATCGCCAGGCCGATCAGCCGATTGGGTGCGAGCGCGCAATGCTCGGAGAGCCAATCGTTGTACGCGGCGACGCACGCAATCTGGTATTCCGGGTCGGAATCGTTCATGTAGATGGCGATCGCGATGCGCGGGGACGGATAAAGCACTTCAGCGCGCACGCCGCTGATGGTTTGACTTTGCAGCCGCGCCGCTGGTTCGTAAGTCTCCTTCCTTACCTCCTCCCAATGAACCCACAGACGGTATTCATCAGGCGAAAGGCCGCCGCATTGGACCAAACCGAACGGGAAAGGTGACCCGCCTGGAAACGCCCACGCGTCGCCCTTTGCCATTCGCACCTGGTGCGGCGTGCGGTCACCGTATTTGCCGGACATTCTTCGCGTCCACAGATCCGGCGGTTCGACGACGTGGGAATCGGCAGAAATCAGCTTGGGTATGATCACGACGGCGCCCTCGTTCAGGGATTGTTTCTCATCGCGTGATAGCTTGGATTTGCACGGCCAGGCGGCCCGTTTCGCGCAAGGATGCGCCCCGCTGCGAGGGGTAGTCAAGCCGCCGCGACCCGTGCGTTTCCCTCTCGATACCCGCTGAAGAGATGCTATAGAAGGGATGGCCCGGCGCTTCCGATGCGTTCCGTTTTGACGGCGCCGCGCACAGTTTTCAACCCCAACCTGGAGGTACAAATCATGCCAGCAAGAGATCCGCGCGAAGGGCTTCGCGCCGTTACGCCAAAGCTCATGGAGATAACGGACAAGGTGCTGTTCGGCGACGTGTGGGAGCGTCCCGGGCTGTCCAAGCGCGACCGCAGCCTTATCACGTGCGCGGTCCTTACCGCGTTGTATCGGCCCGAGCAACTGCGCGGGCACGTGCAGCGTGCGCTTGCCAACGGCGTAACCAAAGACGAACTGGGCGAGTTGATTACGCACGTCGCATTCTATTCCGGATGGCCC
Source organism: Binataceae bacterium (SeqCode) (assembly GCA_035262365.1). GTDB lineage: Bacteria > Desulfobacterota > Binatia > Binatales > Binataceae > JAJPJA01. Next base: position 113,433 of record DATFSZ010000069.1, on the reverse strand, counting down.
ACGGCGGTGACCGCCGCATCGGTGGCAAAAAGCGTGTTCGACGAGGAAAAGAAGTAGCCCGCAAGCGCAAGCGGTGGTTGAGGACCGCTCGCCTGGTGATAGTGCAGCGAAAAGTGCCTGTGTCGATCAGGGTGGACCGCAACGTCCTGGAATGGTTTAAAGTTTGGGGGGCTCGTTATCAATCCCGTATGAACGCGGTTTTGAAAGTCTACTTCGACACCTACGGGGTTGACGGCCGCATCAAGTGGCGAAAAGCGCCCGACGGGGAAAAGACGTTGCCAGCGAGTATTGCGATGGATGGGCGCCACTGCCCGCCATTTGCCGCAAGGAGGCCGGCGCTCCAAAGACCGTGAGGTTTATCTATGGAATACCATCTGATCTCAGCGGATTCGCATGCCAACCCGCCGCCCACAATGTGGCGGGATTACATCGGGGCCGAGTTTCGTGAGCGCGCGCCGCGCATGGAAAGCACCGCGGAGGGTGACTTTCAGGTGTTCGAGGGTCGCCGCACGCCGATCCTTGGAATCAATGCGATGGCGGGAAAGCGCTTCGAGGATTACAGCTTGACGGTGCGCCGCCTCAGCGAACAGCGGCCCGGAGGATGGGATCCGGCCGAGCGCCTGAAGGACCAGGACCTGGACGGCGTACAGGCCGAGGTGCTCTACGGCGGCGGCCCGCTGGCAACCCAGGACTCCGCGCTGCGCCGCGCCAGTCATATCGCTTATAACGACTGGCTGGCCGACTTTTGCTCCGTCAATCCCAAGCGGCTGCTGGGGATGGCGTACATCCCGTTCGACAGCGTGGAGGGCGCGCTCACCGAAATCCGCCGGACCGCGCGCAAGGGACTGGCGGGAGCGGTAATCCCGCGCTTTCCGCCGGGCGGCGGCAACTGGTTCGACCCGCGATGGGAACCGCTGTGGGATACGCTGGTTGACGCCGGATGGCCGGCCGGTGTGCATGTGGGCGGGCGAGGGCGCGAAATGGCCATGCCGTCAACAGACTCGACCGGCTTTCTGGCCGACCTGCTGATGAGCAAGTTCGCGATGGGCGAGGCGATCAGCATCCTGGTGCTGTCGGGAATCCTGGAGCGCCATCCCAATCTGAGCGTCATCTCGGTTGAGGGGCAGATCGGATGGATGTCGTTCGCCCATTACTACCTCGACCATCTTTGGGAGCGGCATCGGTACTGGACCAAGAGCGCCTTGAAGGAGCCTCCCAGTTACTACTTCCGGCGCCAGGTTTACGCGACCTTCATGGAAGACCCGGTGGGGCTGCGCGAATGTCACCATATCGGGATCGACAAGATCATGTGGTCGAGCGACTACCCGCATTCCGAAACCACCTGGCCCAAGAGCAAGGAGTTGACGGAAGACTGGTTTAAGGACTTCGACGCGGGCGACCGCGCGAAGATCTGCGCCGGCAACGCGCAGCGGCTTTACAATTTGTAGGAGGAGAGCTGATTATGGCATCGACACCGAATCGCGAATTGACGTCCCAATCGGCGCGGCAGGCATGGGCGATCGACGCCGACGGACATGTGCTCGAGCCGCCCACCGCGCTGCCCGAATACATCGACGCCAGGTACAAGGATCGTGCGCCGCGCATCGTCGAGCGCGGCGGGCAGGAGTTCTGGGAGGGCGACGCGTGGCTGCGCTACACTGCAACCAACGTTGGGTCGTCGGCCGCGGCCCCCGCCACCGCGCTTCCCGGATGCGCCGGTATTATGAGATGGAACCAGTCGGAGTACAGCGGTCGCACGATGCCGCCCTACAGCCAGGCCAATCCCGCGTCGTTCTATCCCGAGCCGCGCCTGAAGGTGATGGACCAGGAGCGTTTCGAGGCGGCTTTTCTCTATCCCACGCTCGGCCTGACCTACATCCCCGACGTCGAATATTCAGGTGCGCTCAATCGCGCCTATAACGACTGGCTCGCGGATTATTGCAAAGCGGATCCGCGGCGGCTTTACGGGATCGCCGCCGTCAGCCTGGCCGACGTCGATAGCGCGGTTGCGGAATTGCGGCGCTGTGTCAGAACCCATGGCTTCAAGGGCGTGTTCCTGCGCCCCTGCATTTATATCAAGGGCACGAACTGGTGGGACGACGTTTACGAGCCCTTCTGGAATGCCTGCGAGGAGCTCGACGTGCCGATTGGCTTCCATCCTTTTTCCGTTGACCGGATGCCGGGTGCGGGCGCCTATTTCGGCTTCGATCAGAACCGGCCCGTGCAGTCCTTCCTGCGCGCGCCATTCGTTCATCCGGTGGACTCGATGTTCGTGGTGAGTTCGTTGATCGGCGGCGGAGTGCTGGAGCGCCATCCAGGCCTGCGGGTCGGAATCCTGGAAGCCAGCGGCGGATGGCTCGTGTCCTGCCTGGAGCGCCTGGATCACCGCTTCGAACATCTGGGACACACGCTGCCGGATAGGATGAAGATGAAGCCGTCGGATTACTTCCGCCGTCAATGCTGGATCAGCTTCGACCCCGAGGAAGCGACCCTCGAGTTAACCGCGCGCTTGGTAGGTGCGAACCGAATCCTGATCGGATCGGATTTCCCTCATCCGGACGCGTTCTATCCCAACTTCGTGGACCTGCTGCTCGAGGCGGTACGCAACCTCAGTACGGAGGATCAGGAGCAAATCCTGCGCGGCTCGGCGCGCGGCTTCTACAAGATGTAAGCCGCGCAGTCTCGCAGAGGCAGTGGACAATCCGGCGCGAATCGCCTATCAGGACGTGGGCGGCTCGCGCCGCTGATTATGGAGGTGGTATCGCCAGGATGGACAAATCAAGCGCTACTCTGGACGGCAACGGCAACCTCAATCTCGGGCCGCGCGTAATTCCGCCGCCCAAATCGATCAGCGCGCAGGCACAGAAATTCCTCGCGACTCCCAACCCGATGCCGGTTTCGGAGGATCCGCCGGCGCACGAGAAGGAAGCATGGCGCAAGCGGATCAGCCGCTTCAACGCCGCGCTGGAACCGATGGCGGATCAGATGCTCAAAGCCGCACCGGCCACGGTCGAGACCAAAACGATCGGCGGCGTGACGGTTTACGCCGGCACGCCCAATTCAATGCCGGAGCGCAATCGCGGGCGGGCGCGGATCGACCTGCACGGCGGTGGAATGGTGCTGCTGGCCGGGAAATTTGCGATGGCCGGCGCCGCGATGGGCGCGGCGCGCACCGGATGCGTGGTCTATTCGGTGGACTACCGGGTTCCGCCCGATCATCCTTATCCCGCCGCCGTCAACGACACCGTCGCAGTGTACCGTGAGTTGCTGAAATCCTACCAGCCGGGTCATCTGGTGATTTCGGGGTCTTCGGGCGGCGGCAACCTGGCGGCCGCCGCCGCGCTCAAAATCCGCGACGAGGGGATGCCGCTGCCCGCGGGGTTGGTGCTGCTCACGCCCGAAGTCGATTTGACCGAAACCGGCGACAGCTTCGAGACCAACCGTCATATCGACGTCGTGCTCAAAGGCGGCCTGCCCGAAATGATCAAGCTGTATGCCGATGGACACGACCTGAAGGACCCCTACTTATCCCCTTTATTCGGCGACTTCACCAAGGGCTATCCGCCGACCTTTATCCAGACCGGGACGCGCGACATCTTTTTGTCCAACAGCGTGCGGATGCATCGGGCCCTGCTGCGCGCCGGAATTGAAGTGGAACTGCACGTGTGGGAGGCGATGCCGCACGGCGGCTTCGGCGGCATCACGCCGGAAGACGTGGAGGTGCAGGCGGAGATTAAGCGGTTTATCGAAAAGCACTGGAGCGCGGCGTGATTTGAGCAGCTCCGCCGAGCTTCTCACTGCCAAGTCAGCGGGCAAGATGCTTTAGCGTCTTCGTATTGCCAATCAAGGCGAGCCTCGCGCGAGAGATCGAGGGCTCGCCGCCTTCAGTGGTGACGGCGAGCCCCAGGGTCATTGCGGCAAGGAGTATTACCGGGCGGCGGCCTTTTGGTGCTCCATATCGAAATCGAGCACCAACTGCTCGCCGGTCTCCAGCAGGGTCTTGAGCCCGCTCAGGATCATCGGCCAGCCCTGACCGGCCGACTGGTAGGACTTGGACTCGCGCTCCCATCCGTCGTGAATCACGGTGAGCTTGCAAGCGTTGCCTAGCGGCTCGATCTCCCAGGTCACACGCGAGAGATCATCGGGCCCGCCGCCGTGCTGCTCCGAGTACTCGTGCTCGAAGGTCTGCACCAGTCGGCGCGGCGGGGCGACTTCCAGCAGCGTGCCGAAGTGCGCCAGGCTGCCATCGGGAAAGACATAGCGATACTTCGATCCCTCCTTCCAATCGGACTCCACCGCTAGTCCAAAATACTGCCGGGTTAGTTCGGGACTCGTAATCGCCTCCCAAAGTTTGGCCGGCGTCGTACGGATATAGATTTCGTACACGTGTTTGGGTCCCCTCATCTTGGTTGCCTCCAATTCTTTTTTCAGCCCCGTCATCGCCTCGACCCACGGCTGGGCGTACTTGCTTATCCACCGGTCAAGAACGAGACGAATCGGAACCGGGTTGAGATAGTGGAGCTTCTCGCGGCCGGAGCGGCGCGTGGTGACCAGCCCTGCCGCCTCGAGCACGCGCAGGTGCTTCATCACGCCGAACCGCGTCATCCGCGGCAATTGCGCCTCCAGTTCGGAAAGTGTTTGCCCATCACGCTCGAACAGCCGATCGAGCAGCAGCCGCCGATGCGGGTCGCTCAGCGCCTTGAAAACCAGTTCCACCAGAAGACAATAGATGACTAAATAGTCACATATCAACCCGGCAGGCTGGCGCCATGGCTGGGGCGATGTGCGGGCAGGCTTACTACAATTCTTTGGGGCCGAATTCCGGGATCAGGAACTCGTTTTTGAGGTCGCCGACCAGTCGTTGGCGGGCAAAATCGTCCATCGCATCCAAGGTCCATCCGCCTTCGCGGGACAGGCTGCAAATCACCTCCGGCTCCGACCATAGCCCGATTTCGTCGCCGCCGACGTAAAAGGTGCGGCCGTTCACATTGGAGGCGGCCTCGGAGCACAGCCATGCCACCATAGTAGCGACCGCCGTGGGCTTGATTTCCCCACCGATATGCCCGCGCGCTCCCAGGAAGTAGCGACGCAGTGCGTCGGCCAGCGGCTGCCATCGATTGAAGCGCTCCGCGTACTCCGAGGTTCCTTCGGTCATCGCGCGCGGCCGGATAGCGTTGCATCGGATGCCGAAGCGCCCCATCTCGCGGGCCACGGTGCGGGTGAGTCCGACGATACCCTCCTTGGCGGCGGAGTAATTGCCCATCGCAGGATGGCCCAATCCCGATTCGGAACCGGTATTGATGATCACACCGCTGCGCTGGTGCTTCATAACGGGGGTGGCGTGGCGGATGGTCGCGAAGGTGCCCTTGAGATGGACCGCGAGCACCTTGTCCCAATCTTCCTCGGACATACCGGAGACTTCGCCGGGCGCGATGACGCCGGCGTTGTTGACGAGGATATCGAGGCGGCCGAATTTCGTAACCGCGGTGTGGACCAGGCGCGCCGCCCCTTCAAACGACGCGACGCTGTCGGTGTTTGGCTCGGCCTCGCCGCCCGCCTCGCGGATCCTGCCGGCTACGTCCTGCGCGGTTTCACCCGGATGGCGTCCGACGTCGTTGACCACGACCTTGGCGCCCTGGCTCGCCAGCAACGTTGCCTCCTCGCGGCCGATCCCGCGCCCCGCGCCAGTAACAATCGCGACTTTGCCGGCCAGGCGCCGCTTCTGCTGTTGTGAGGGTTGAGCCATGTTTGAATCCTCCTCCTCGTATCGGGAGAGCCGGCACGACGAAAAGAGCGGCGGCCGCGCGCCAGCAAAAGCAAACTTCCAAAGCGCTGGAATATCGTGGAGAGGCGGCGCGGTGCAAGCCGAGCTGACAGGGGTTTTACTCCCATTTTTGCAGCGCGTTGAGCAATTCGCGGGTCGCCTGAGCAGGATCGCGAGCGCCGATGATGGCGCCGATCGCTGCCACTCCGGCGGCGCCGGTGGATTGCAGTTCAGGGACGCGGGCGGCGTTTATGCCGCCGAGTGCGAAAACCGGAATTGACGCCGCGCTGCAGGCGGCGCTTAGCGCCTGGGGACCGGACGGCGCAGCGTAGGTTCCCTTGGAGAGTGGCGCGAACACCGGACCAAAGACAGCGAAGTCCGCACCGAGCGCTTCCGCGCGAGTGATTTCACCGGCAGTGTGAGTGGATACACCGATCAGTTTGGACGGTCCGATCAGTTTGCGCGCCTCGTTGGGAGCGATGCCGTCGGAGGGCAGATGCACTCCGTCGGCGCCGGCGGCAAGTGCCACGTCAATGCGCCCGTTGACCAGAATCGGGACGCGGTAGGTACGGCATATCTGCTTTAACTCCGCCGCAAGCTGGATGAGTGCGCGACCCTCGAGGTTCTTTTCGCGCAACTGGATCGCGATTGGCGGTTGCGGGGCGGCTTCGGCGGCCGCTTGAAGCGCCGCTTCGACGGTCTCAACCAGACCGCGTGCCGCCGCCAGCTTGCGGTCGGTGATTAGGTAGAGTTTGAAGTCGATGCGAGGCATCAGGCCGGGAGAGTTCGCGTGAGGTGTCTCGGTCAACCCACCCTCGCCCTCTCCCATTGTGGGAGAGGGATAGGAAGGATGGAATAGCTTTATTCGATCAGGCCCGACAGGGGGCTGGACGCGGTGGCGTACAACTTGCGCTCGATGCGTCCGGCCAGGTAGGCGATGCGTCCGGCTTCGACCGCCATGCGCATCGCATGCGCCATCGCGATCGGTTCGCGCGCGCCGGCGATCGCGGTGTTCATCAGCACCGCGTCGCATCCCAGTTCCATCGCCAGCGCCGCGTCGGACGCCGTCCCGACGCCGGCGTCGACCACCACCGGAACCTTCGCCTGCTCCATGATGATGCGCAGGTTGTAGGGATTGCGGATTCCCAAGCCGCTGCCGATCGGAGCCGCCAGCGGCATCACCGCGACGCATCCGATCTCCGCCAGCCGCAGGCAGGTGACAGGGTCATCGGTGACATAGGGCATCACCTTGAAACCTTCCTTCACCAGCACGCGGGCGGCCTCGATGGTTGCCGGGATGTCGGGGAAGAGGGTTTGCTGATCGCCGATAACTTCGAGCTTGACGAAGTCGCTTACGCCGGTTTCGCGCGCCAGCCGGCAGGTGCGGATGGCATCTTCGGCGCTGTAACATCCGGCCGTATTGGGCAGAATCATGAAGCGCTTCGGATCGAGGTAGTCGAGCAGGTTTTCGCGGTTGCGGTCGCTGATATTGACGCGCCGCACAGCGACCGTAACGATTTCCGCGCCGCTGGCTTCCACGGCCTGCCTGGTCTCGTTGAAATCGCGGTACTTCCCGGTTCCTACGATCAGCCGCGATCTGAAAACCCGTCCGCCGAGTGCAAATTTGTCGTCCGTCATATGAATATCCTCTTCCGGCCATCTTCGACCGCGTCGATCACCCGCCCCCCACGAAGTTGATCACCTCGACATGATCGCCGTCCTTGATGATGGTGCGTTCGTATTCTGCCTTGGCCACCACGGCCTGATTGATTTCAACCGCAACCCGGTTGGGCTTGAGCTTGAGCTCCGCCAGCAGGGTCGCCACCGGCGCGGGCGCGTCCAGAGAGTAGGGTTCCCCGTTCAATTCAATCGTTATCTTCATCGGCAGCTTTGGGGGCCGTCGCGCCTGGAGTCTTTACATCTGATCCGGATTTGGTTCAGCGCCGCGGGAGGCTTGAGGATTGAAACGGTGAAGCAGGCAACCTTGCGGCTTCCCTACGCCGGCATGATCCGGATCAGGTTCGAGGGGTTCGATTCTCAGCGCGCCTGTGCGCACACCCCCAGCCTTACCTGTGTATATCAAGCACGCTGGGGAGAGTCAAAATTGAGTTTCATTGACAGACCCTCATGCCGGGTGAATTACTAAAATGGCTCGTCCTCAAATGGAGCGGCCAGGTTAATGGCGGAAAGAGAAGCCGCAAAACAGCCAAAAATATTAAGCTTTTCGTGCGCGCGCCCAACCGTGGCGGAAATTGACCTCAGCGCCCTGCTGGCAAACTACCGCGCCCTGCACGACCTTGCTCAAGGCGCCGAGTTCATGGCGGTGGTAAAGGCCGACGCCTATGGTCATGGGGCGGTAGAGGTTGCCCACGCGCTGGCACGCGAAGGATGCAAGCACTTCGGCGTCGCGACCCTGGGTGAAGCCAAGGAACTGCGCGCGGCCGGCCTGGACGAGCGCATCTACCTGATGGGCGGTTTTTTCGCCCAGGAAGCTCCAGAGTTGGTGGAGTTGGATATCGTTCCTTTCGTGGCAGACGCCGCCGCCCTGCCGGTGCTCGATTCCGCCGCTTCCTCCCAGGGCCCTGGTTTCCCGATTCATCTAAAACTCGACACTGGCGCCACCCGTTTGGGAATCATTTCGGCAGACCTGCCCGACGCCATCCAGACCCTGAAACATTGCCGTAATCTGATAGTCGAAGGAGTCTGCACACTGCTGGCGAGCGCCGCCGATCCGTCCAGCCCGGTGACACAGGCGCAGCTTGGCGCCTTCGGGCGCGGTGTTGAGATGCTGCGTCAGGCGGGACTGGATCCGCGCTACCTGCACGTGGCCAACTCAGCCGCAACCGTGCTGCGCGCCGACGCGCACTTCAACATGATCAGGGTGGGATTGGCGCTGTACGGGCTTCCACCGGTTCCGGCCGTCATCAATACTGTAAAGTTGACGCCCGTGATGACGTTCAAGACGCGCCTGCTGCAGGTAAAACACGTCGCGGCGGGCACCGGCGTCAGCTACGGGCATACGTTCGTTACCTCGCGGCCCAGCGTGATTGGCGTGCTGCCGGTAGGCTATGCCGACGGTTACCGGCGTGGCTTGCAGCATGGCGGCGAGGTTCTGATTCGCGGGCGCCGGGCGCCGGTGGTGGGTGCGGTCTGCATGGACCTGACGATGGTGGACCTGACCGACGTGCCCGAAGCGGCGGCCGGCGATCCGGTGGTCTTGTGGGGCGGCAGCGGCGAGGATGCAATCAGCGCCAATGACGTGGCGCACATGGTGGGAACCATTTCGTACGAGTTATTGTGCACGGTAGGAAGCCGGGTGCCGCGAGTCTACCGGGAATGATTTGGTCATGAGCGACGTAAAGATCTCACGCGCGCTGCTCGGCGTCGCCGATAAGGCGGGGCTGGACACTTTGGCCGGCGCGCTGTTGCGTCACGGCGTCGAACTGCTTTCAACCGGCGGGACCAAAGCGTCGCTGGAGGAGGCTGGATTCAAAGTTGCGGCGGTGGGCGATTTCACCGGTTTCCCGGAAATACTGGGCGGACGGGTCAAGACGCTTCACCCGCGAATCCACGGCGGCATCCTGGCCCGGCGCGACATGTCGGCCGACCGCCGCGAAATGGCGGAGCATCAGATCCAACCGATCGACCTGGTAGTGGTCAACTTCTATCCATTCGAGCAGACCGTGGCAAAATCCGGCACCAGCCTTGATACCGCGGTCGAGAACATCGATATTGGCGGACCCGCGATGGTGCGTGCGGCGGCCAAGAATTATGCCCATGTGGCGGTGGTGGTCGACGCCGCCGATTATGCGGGACTGATCGCAGAGATGGATAGCAACGGCGGCGCGATTTCGGCCGCCACGCGATGGCGCCTGGCGCGCAAGGCGTTTGAACGCGTAGCCGCCTACGACTGCGCGATTGCCAGCTACCTCGGCGCGGTCGATGGCGGCGAGGGGCGCGAGCCGCTGGGGCAGAGCTTTAGTCTCTCGATGAGTCGTGCGCAGGGCCTGCGCTATGGCGAGAACCCCCATCAGCACGCTGCGCTATATGGCGATTTCCTGAATATCGCCGAGCAGCTTCACGGCCGTGAGCTGTCGTTCAACAACGTCGTGGATATCAACTGGGCGATTAATTTAATCCTGGATTTCGCCGATTACCGCGACGCCGTGGTCGCAATCCTCAAACACAACACGCCCTGCGGCGTGGGTGTCGCCGACACGCTCAAGGGCGCGTGGGACAAGGCCTTCGCCACCGACCCGGATTCGCCGTTCGGCGGAATCATTATCGCCAACCGCCCCTGGGACCTGGAGTTTGCCCGGGCGGTGGACGAATTGTTCACCGAGGTTTTGATCGGACCCGGCTTCAGCGGGGACACGCTGAGCTTCCTGCGCAAGAAGAAGAACCGCCGCGTGATGCGCTTTCATGCCGACCGCATCAATCGCAACGAACTCGATATCAAGCGCGTGCTGGGCGGCCTGCTGGTCCAGACTCCGGACCTGACCTACGAGGACCCCCATCAAGCGAAAGTGGTGACGCGGCGCACGCCGACCGAGGCCGAGCTGCGCGCACTCGCGCTCGGCGTGCGGGTTTGCAAGCACGTCAAGTCCAACGCGATCGCGTTCGTCAAGGAGGACCGCACGCTGGCGCTCGGCGGCGGGGCGACATCGCGGGTCGAGCCGGTGTACGCCGCGCGCGAAAAGGCGGCGCGGTTGGGTATTTCGCTGGCGGGCAGCGTGCTGGCGTCGGAAGCGCTGTTCCCGTTTCCCGATGGACCGACGCTGGCTGCGGAGGCGGGCGCCACCGCTATCGCGCAGCCCGGCGGCTCGGTGCGTGACGACGAGGTTATAGCCGCGGCCGACCACTTCAATCTGGCGATGGTTTTCACGGGCGTGCGCCACTTCCGCCATTGATTCGGACGGTCATCACATGCGGGTAATGGTGGTCGGCAAGGGCGGGCGCGAACACGCGCTCTGCTGGCGGCTCAATCAGAGTCCCAGCGTTTGGAAGCTGTTTTGCACGGTCGGCAATCCGGGCATCAACAGCCTGGCGACGCCGGTTCCGATTGAACCCAACGACCTGAAGCGCCTGGCCGACTTTGCCGTAAGCGAACGCATCGATTTGACCGTGGTCGGTCCCGAAGAGCCGCTGACGCTGGGTATCGCCGACGAGTTTGCCGCGCGCGGCCTGATGCTGATGGGACCCACCAAAGCGGCCGCTCAGCTTGAAGGCAGTAAATCATTCGCCAAGGAGATGATGCGCGAAGCGGGCGTCGCCACCGCTTCATTCGAAGTATTTGACGACCGCGAGCAGGCGCGCAGCCATGTTCGCCGCCAGGGCGGTCCGATGGTGATCAAGGCCGACGGGCTCGCCGCGGGCAAAGGCGTTAGCGTGTGCGATCGGCCCGAAGATGCGCTGCAAGCCGTGGACGATGCCATGGAGCGGGGAATTTTCGGCGCTGCCGGCAAGCGCGTGGTGATCGAGGAGCGGCTGCATGGACAGGAAGTCTCCTTTTTCGCCCTGTGCGACGGAACCAACGCCTTGGCGCTCGGAATGGCGCAGGATCACAAGCCGATCTTCGATGGCGACCGCGGTCCGAACACGGGCGGGATGGGCGCCTACTCGCCGGTGCCGCAGTTCGACGCCGCACTTGAAGAGCGGATCATGCGCGAAGTCATCAAGCCCACGCTGGGTGCGATGGCGGCGCGCGGGACTCCGTTTCGGGGCGTACTGTTCGTCGGCCTGATGGTCGATGAGAAACGGCTTGACGTGCTCGAATTCAATGTCCGTTTTGGCGATCCCGAATGTGAAGCCCTGATGATGCGCCTGGAGGGCGACTTGGCGCAGGCGCTGCTCGGAGCCGCGCGAGGGGAGCTTTCCGCCGATCATTTTCGGCTCTCGCCCAAGAGCGCGGTTAGCGTGGTGCTCACTTCGGGCGGATATCCGGGCGCGTATGACAAGGGGCTTGCGATCAGCGGGTTGGAGCGAATCGACGGAAACCAGCCCAGCGACGCCAAGATCAGATGGGCGGTTGAGCAGGTGCGGGTTAAGGTGTTCCACGCCGGCACTGCGCATCGCGAAGGGCGCCTGGTCACCGACGGGGGCCGGGTGTTGGTTGCCACCGCCATGGCTTCTACACTTGAAAAAGCGACCGCGGCTGCCTACGAGGCGGCAGATATGATCGAATTCGCCGGCAAGCATGTGCGGCGCGATATAGCCGCCAAGGCGCTTGCCGCAAGGCTGGCCTGAACGAACTTGCAAACCGACGCAAGCAAGGTGAAGCCGGCGCGCGGCGCCGAGCCGCCGGCCGATATAGATAGAGCGCTCGCCGCCCTCAAGGCGGGCCAGGCAATCGTCTTTCCCACGGAGACCTTTTACGGTGTCGCGGTTGACGCGCTGAATCCGCGTGCGCTGGACCGCCTGCTTGAGCTGAAAGGGCGCGACCCCGACAAGCCGGTGGCGTTGATCGCCGCAGACCTGGCAATGGTGACCGCGGTGGTAAAGGAATTTCCACCGGCGGCCCGCCGTCTCGCGCACAAGTTCTGGCCGGGACCGCTTACAATTGTGCTGCCGGCGCGCCCCGAGCTGTCGCCCACGCTGACCAATCGCGAGGGCGGGGTCGGGATACGCATCTCACCTCATCCGTTAGCGTTGGAACTCGCACGCCGTCTTGGCTCGCCGCTTACCGCGACCAGCGCCAATTTGGCTGGGCATCCGCCGGCACGCACTCTTGGCGAAGCGCGGGCTGTTTTTGGCGATGCGATCGCGGCGTACGTCGACGGCGGCACGCTTGACGGGTCGTTGCCGTCAACCGTGGTTGCGCTGGAAGGCGAGCGGATAAAGATCCTGCGTGCGGGCGCGATTAGCGAGCAGCGCGTGCGCCAGGCACTTGGTGAGTAGCCGCGCCCGAGACCTCACCGCCCGCCTGCGGCGCGGTATGCCGATGGTCAATCCGGTCATGGGATCCGACTGATGTTTGAACGCAAAGAGCGAATCGAGCCCTTCCGCGGGCTTTTTTTCAACCCTGAACGATGCGGCGATTTGGGCTCCATTGTCGCTCCGCCTTATGACCTAATCGACCCGCAGCGTCAGACGCAGCTTTACGAACGCAGCCCCTTCAACGTCGTGCGGCTGGAACTCGGCCGCGAGCCGGACCGCTACAGCGCGGCTTCGCTGATGCTCGAACAATGGATCCGGGACGGAATCCTGGTGCGTCCACCCGCGCCTGCTATCCATCTGTACACGCAGGACTTCAGCGCTGAGGGACGGAACTATACGCGCAACGGGTTTATTGTAACTTTGCGCCTGGAGGAATTCGCGCCCGGAAAGATACTTCCGCATGAGCGGACTTTCGCCGCGGCCAAGCTCGATCGGTTGCAATTGCTTGACGCCACGCGGGTCAATCTAAGCTCGATCTTCGGTCTTTATCCGGGACGTGATCCGGAACTGGAACGGTTGAAAGCCGCCGCCGGGCAGCGCCGGCCCGATTATGCCGTGCGCGACGACCTGGGAATCGGCAATGAACTGCGCGCAATCCCGCAACACGACGCAATCCGCACGGTTCAAAATGCGCTTGCGCACGTACGGTTGCTGATTGCCGACGGGCATCATCGCTACGAAACCGCGCTCAACTATCGCCGCAGCCGCCGAGCGCAAGAGCACGACCCTGCCGGCCTTAAGCCTTACGACTACGTGATGATCACGCTGACTTCGTGCGAAGATCCGGGCCTGCTGATTCTGCCCACCCATCGGATAGTGAATCGGATCGATGCCGCGGCAATGGGTGATTTCCATCGGCGCGCTGGAGAGTTCTTCGCCATTGAGGAATTCGCCGATGAAGACCGGTTCGTGGCGCGGCTTAAAGAGGCGGGCAATGGAGTGCTCGGAGTCGCTCTCAGCGGCGCCTCGAAGCTGCGCATCCTGAGACTTAAGGACCCCTCGCTGATGGCGGCCGCGGCGGCGCAGATGCAGCCGGAGGTGCGCCGCCTCGACGTCTCGGTACTCCACGCGCTGGTCTTCGAGCGCTTGCTCGCAATCGACGAAGCTGCCGTCAAATCGGGGTCTCTCATCGAATACACAGTGGACGCCCGCGCGGCGCTCGCAACGGTAAGCGATGGCCGCGCGGCAGGCGCGTTCCTGATGAATCCGCCGTCGATCGGCGACGTAGAGCGGGTCAGCGACAGCGGCGCCACGATGCCGGAGAAGTCCACGTACTTCTACCCCAAGCTACTGACCGGCCTGGTCATGAACCCGTTTTACGATTGAATATGAAGCCAGCCTTCACCAATGGCGCCGGCACCTTGATACTCGTCCGGCACGGCGAGACCGAGGGCCAATCGAGCATCCGGTATCATGGCCGGGGCGACGTTGCGCTGGATGAGCGCGGGCGGGCGCAAATGTGGGCGGCTGCCGAGGTGCTTAAGAACGAGGAGTTCGCCAAAGTGTTTGCCAGCCCTCTTTGCCGGGCTACCGAAGGCGCGCGGATCATCGCAGGCGAAAATGCCGCGATCGCCGCGATCGGAGACTTCGTTGAAATTGACTTTGGCGATTTCGAAGGGCTGACGATCGAAGAGATTCGCGAAAGATATCCGGACGAGTTTGAACGCTGGCGGGCCCATCGCCTTGAGGCTGGCTACCAGTATCCCAACGGCGAGAGCGGTGAGGCGTTCAGATCGCGCGTCAGGATCGGGATGGAGCGAATGTTTGAGTTATGGCGGGGGAAGCATCAAGAAATCAGCGGCATCGCGCTGCTGGTGGCCCATCGCGGGGTCATTCGGCTCATACTCAACTGGCTCATCGGCGTCACGCCCGCGATTGAGCTGGGATCGATCCATATCCTGGATTGCGACCGCGGCTGGCGCGCCCGCATTCTGGACTTGATTCCCGAACGCGAAGGGACGCCCTGACCTAGGGGCAACGTTACCGAGGCACGCAACTTTTTCCTTCTGCTCTGCTGGCCAAGTGAGGAGGGTCGGCTCAAAAGCCATGACGACAGGAGGTCGCATTTAGTCCCTGGGCCATCTTCGCTTTGCGGCTTACGACATGTTTGCGACGTGAAGAAACGTTGTGTTCCACCAGGCCCGGAACCATGGACTGCCGTCTCGCTCGCCGTACACGACCCCGATGGCGTGCATCCCGTCGGGATCGATTGTGCATTGCAGGTCGGTCACTTCATCGACCGCGAAGGTCGAAGGGGGAAGCCATTTGGGGCCGCGCAATTCGTCAAAATGCAGATAGGCGCGCATCTTGGCATAGCTGTGTCCGTCAGTTGACAGCAGCCGTAGTTGACCCGTGGTATTGATGATGCGTTTGCCTTCGACCCCGGCGGCCGTAAAGGTAAGGTGAAAAGGTCCGTCGCCCACGCGCCGATAACACAGCTCATATGTCTTCGGCATCCACAGGCCGGGTTTCGGAGCACCCGGTAGCCCCTGTATCCGGTCCACCATTTCCACCCGTCCACGCCAGCATCCGCGAAAAATTGCGGGAAGTTCCGGCTCAGGTTGCGGCGGGGGTGGCGGCGGCGGCGCTTCTGCCTCGGGTTGAGCAGGCGGAGGCGGTGGTGGCGGCGGTACAGCCGGAATGGTCTGGACGTTGTTGGGCGGCGAGAGCGGAGGCGCGGCCGGGTTCGGGCGCGGGCGCAGCGGCTGCGTGGACTGGCTTCGCGGCATCGGCAGCTCCAGGGTTTGCTGGGCAACAGCAGCGTCGCCAACCAGCACGATAAAGGTCAAAGCCAACCCCAATAAATACACACCACAGACGCATCCGCGGCGAAGGTCGAACAATTGCAGTGACTTCGGCATCAGATCTAATTTTACCGCAGGATTGATGCCAAGTTGAAAGCAAAGTCCTAGCGTCGGCGCAGCACGCCCCACCATCGGCGCTGGCATCGATCGAGCGGAGTCTCGAAGGAAAGATCGCTGTATTCGGCGATAAGCTCGAACATACCCGACGCACGCGCCGCGAAATCCAGCAGCTTGGGTACGGTGTAGCGTACCGGTACCAGGTCGCGGGTTCTGACGACGCGATCGGGAAAGTGAATAGTGCACTCCAGTTCGTAAATCCAGGCGCTGGCATGCCAGGCGATCGGACGCAGGAATTCACGCACGTCGATCACGATACGGCCGTGGCGGACTTTGCGCATCCGCCATAATCTGCGCCGCCGGGCGCCTTCGATGTCCTCATGACGATCGATGTCCACGCAGTACAGTCCGCCTTTGCGCAGTGCCGCCGCCACGGAGCGCAGATGGCCTAGCAGATCCTTGTTATCCACGATTACGGGAAGCGTTTCGGACATGAAAAACGCCGCGTCGAAACCACCGCGCGGCAGAGCAAAGCGCTCGATGCGGCGTTGAAAAAACTCGAGCTTTGCGATGCCGCGAGACTCGCGGCGCCCCGCCGCGATCATCGTCGCGGACCGATCTATGCCGACCACGGCGATACCGCCGGCAGCCAGAATTTGCCCATGCGGAGAATTGCCGCAGGCGATGTCGAGAACGCGGCGGATTGGGCGCTTTGAATGCCGCGCCCACACCCGCTTCAGAAATTCGACTTCCTCGCCGATATCGCCCGGCTGCTCCATGTGAACCACGCGGAACAGATCCGGGAATTCGTAGATGCTGTGCTCTTTCATCCAGTTGCCCCGTGTGCGCCGATCGCGGAGTTGAAGTTTATCGCGCGTGGATTACGATGGCATCGGATGCAATAATGAACGTCATTTTGAAATAAAAAGGATGACAGTCCACCATGGATGAAGTCTCTCCGGCAGATTATTCTACCCGCCGGCTAACGCCGGAAGATGCGCTCCAGATTCCCGAGCTGAGCATGCGCGTCAACGGTCCCGGCTATATCCACGCCGAGGTGTACCATCCCGACCAGTTGGTGGGGCTCAATCAGAGCGGGCGTCTGGTCTCGATTGTCGCGCTGCACTCCGAAACCGCGGTGGTGGGGCACAGCGCGCTTGAACGGCCCGACCTGGGGCCGATTGCCGAGACCGGGGAGGCGATGGTCCTGCCCGAGCATCGCCATCATCATCTGCTGGACCGCATGAAGGTGGCCCTGGAGGAAGAGGCGCGCAAGCTCGGGCTGGCCGGAATTTTCGGCAACGCTGTAACCCATCATGTGTTCAGTCAACGGACCGAGGAGCGATACAAAGGCCACCCAACGAGCTTTTTGCTCGCGGCATCGCCGGCCAGCGCCCATCAGTTGGAGGGTAAGTATCCGCAACGCGTAAGCCTGCTCAGCTACTTTACTTACCTATGTGAACCTGGCGGCACCGTGGCGCACCTGCCAGAGCATCATCGGCCGATGGTAGGCCGGATCTATGATTTGCTTGGCCGCCGCGTTGAATTTGGCCAGGCGGTCGCGCCCCGGGGTCCAGGCAAGCTGTCAAGCGCCTATGATCCCGCCACTCAGAAGGGCACGGTCCGGGTGCAGGAGCCGGGCGCGGACAGCGGGGAGCAAATTGACCATGCGCGCCGCGGTTTGCTGAACAACTTCGGCGCGGAGGTCATCTACGTTGAATTGCCGCTGGACCATCCCGGCAGCGCAGATGTGTGTACAGCGGCGGAGGGGCTGGGTTTTTTCTTCAGTGGCATTTCGCCACAGCCGCCCGGCAGCGGCGATTGGCTGCGGCTCCAGTTTCACAAGGCTCCGCTGGACCTGGGACTACTCCAAATCGAAGGCGAATTTGCCCGTCAACTGCTGGCTTATGTCGGCAGCGAGCGTAGCCGGGTAACCAGCTGACCCGCAGGTGTGGGGGCCGCCTCAACGTCCGCCCGTTATCGGCTTTTCCGGCTCGCCCACGCAGTAGGCGCATCGGCACTGAGCACGCAGTTGCGGCAGGGTGTAGATGGTCTCGTGGCCGTCATGCCAATTCAGAAAGAGGGCGTCGTCGCCGAGGCGCATCAATTGACGCAGCCGGCGGCTGTCCTCGGGCAGCGTTTCTTTCAGGTCGCCACGGCACTTCAGGCAGGGGCAGAAGCGGCGGAGGTTGTCGAGTGGATAGATGCTTTCGTGCCCGTCGCTCCAGTGCATCCCGACTGCATAGCGGCCGACTTCGTTCAGATCTTTGATTGTCAGAGTTTTGCGTTTTTCGGCCATCCGATACTCCATCCATAGATTAGCAGATGTCGGCCTGGCTCTCGAAATGAACGAAAAAAACCGGCAGTTCTTTTGCGAAACGCCTCCGGGACAAAGGTGCAACCTATCTACGCCGGGAGCGCGTAACCTCCCTCAGTAAAAGCGTTTCTCTCCTGGGGGGCGGGTTTTCCAGCGCCTATGGATCCAGTTCCAGTGGTCGGGGTACTGGCGGATCATTTTTTCCACGACATGCGTGGCGCGCTGCGTGGTTTCGCGTACTGCTTCGTCGTGGTCGCCCTCGCGAACGATATCGAGCGGAGGCAGGATTACCATCCGATGATGAAGGGTTGTTCCCTCTCTGACCATGAAACCGGGGACGGCTGGCGTGCCGGTCGCGATTGCCAGGCGCGCCAGGCTGGTGGTCGTGCAGGCTTTGAGCGAAAAGAAATCCACGAACACGCCGCGGCGCACGTCAAGGTCGATTGGAATCGCGACGACGCCCGCCCGGCGCACGATCGCGAACATTTCCTTCGCGGCGCCCTTGCGAGGAATCATGTGGTTGCCGGCACGAGTGCGCGCCCTGAAGGCGACGGCGTCGATCAGCGGATTGCGCAGCGGCCGATGAACGATCGCCACCGGATGTCCGAACAGCGCATGCGCAACCATCAGCAGTTCGAAACTTCCGAAGTGGCCGGAGAAGATGAAACCGCCGTGCCCGTCTGAAAGTTCCAGTCCGCGTCTCCAGTTCTCCACGCCTTCGTAGTGTGCGAACTGTGAGATGTTATCCGGCGTGAGTTCGTCCAGATGGCACCATTCAGCCGCCATCCGTCCCCAGTTGCGGTACATCGCGGTAAGGGTCGCAAGGCGCTGCGCCGGAGCCCACTGCGGGAACGCAATTTCCAGGTTGCGCATCGCGACCGGTCGATTGATCCGATCCACTGCGGCGGTAATCGAGCCCAGACATACGCCAAGGCTGGCCGCGCGAGGCAGCGGAAGCGCCTTTAGAGCGGCGCGTCCGGCGGCGAACAGTGAATATTCGATCCGCGCCGCCGCGCCCGATGACTGTCTAGGCATCGGAGATGATGACTCGGCTGCGCAGCGGCTCGACCGATCCGGGCGGCTCAGCGCAGATCAAAGAGTCCTTTCACCGAATCAAGAGTTCCGCCCGCACGATGCGCCGCCGCATCCGTCTGAGTCGATCCGCCGGATGGTCCACTGGAAGGCGCAGAGGTATTCGACACGGCACCGGTGGCCGGCGCCGGCGACCCCGCTAGCGGCCCGGCCGGCGCTACCGCCACACCTGCGGGCGCGACCGCGCCGGGCTTCGATGGAGCGGCGCCTCGCGCACTGGGGCCGATCTCATAGGTGTTCATCGGTGTGGGTGAGGTTTCAACGCCCGCCGGCGGCCCCATCGCTCCAGTGCTGCCGCCGTCCGGCGAAGGGTTAGGAGGGCCGAACTCGGCGCCCGGCGGTACCGACACGCTGAAGCTGGGTTTGAAAAGCTCCCGCACCTGAGCCAGCGGCATGTCGTGGACTTCCTTGCGGCCCAAGGTCTGGATGAAGTGTTGGCGCTCATCCAGCGACAGTTCGCGCAAATCCTCGCGGTTGAGAATTACGTGGGGGGTCAGGAACACCAGCAAATCGGTTTTCTGACCGTTGCGTTGGCGGTCGCTGAAGAGATTGCCCAATACCGGGATGTTGGACAGGTACGGCACTCCGTTGTTGGTGATGTCGACCTCATCGGCGAGTAGACCCCCGATCACCGTAGTGCGATGGTTCTGGACCGTCACGGTGGTGGAAGCGGAGCGAATCGTCGTCGTCGGTCCCAGCGGATTATTCGCCGTGGACAGGATTATCGCCGACACCTCTTCGTAAACGTCCAGCTTGATATACCCGCCCTCGGTTATCTGCGGCACAATGTCCAGCGTGATACCTACGTTCTGGCGGTCCACCGACTGAAAGATCTGGCCGGTCAACGCCGCGGTCGCGGTGGCCGAGGAGATGAAGGGCACGTTCTGGCCGACCACGATAGTCGCTTCTTCATTGTCGGTGGTCAGCAGGGTGGGAGCCGACAACACGTTGGAGTGGGTGTCGGTCTCGATTGCAGTGATCAGCGCGATATCGCATGGGACGGTCACCGAAGTTGAGGTAGTGCTAGTACCTGTGGTCGCGCCAGCCGCCGCACTCAGTGCACTGTTTATCGTACACATGCTGCCTGATGCCAGCCCGAAGCTGAGCCCGGTGGCGCCCAGCGGGTTGGTTAACGCATTGGCCAGGTTGCCGTAATCGAAATGGCCCACCCCCAGCACGTTGCCGCCAAAATTGGCGCTGCCCTGGAAGCTGATGCCCAGTTCACGCATCCGCTGGGTGCTCACCTCGACGATCACCGCCTGGACGTAAACCTGACGCCGCGGGATGTCGAGTTGGGAGATGATGGTTTGCAGCGTGCTGTAATCCTGTGGCGAGGCGCTGACGACCAGCGAATTGGTGGCGGGATCGGCCGTTACCCGCACCGCCTGTTCGAACTCAGTTCCGGGACCGCCGGTGGCCGTCGCGGTGGCGGCTCCGCCGCCGCCGAGCGTGCCGCTCGCCCGGTTCCGGCCGCCGCCCATGCCCATTCCCATTCCACCACCGAAGCCACCCATTCCGCCGCCAAGGCCGCCGCCGAAACCACCTCCAAAGCCGCCGCCGAAGCCGCCGGAAAGCGAGCTATACCCGCCCAAGCCGCCAAGGCCGCCGCCCATTCCACCACCGAAGCCACCCAGCCCGCCGGTGCCAAGTCCGCCGAAACCCAGTCCGCTGCCCCGCCCGAGCGATCCGCGCCCGGTCTGCGGCGAAAGCATCCCTGGTCCGCCCCCACCTCCTCCCAACAGAGAGTTGAGCACAGAGACCATCTCAAGCGCTTGCGCGTATCTCAGGTAATAGACGTGGACGCGCGAGGTGGCCGCGGGGCTGTGTATGTCAAGCTTGCCGATCAGGTCCCTGATCTGCTTCATCTGCAGTGGACCGGCCAGCACGACCAGCGAATTGGTACGCTCATCGGGGACTATTTTGAATGCGCGCGACGGCGCCTCCGCCGACGGCGCCACTACCCCGACGCCAGGGCGGCCATAACCCGAACTGGCGCCGCTGGCCCGCTCACTCATGATTTGCTCAATCTTCGGGGCAAGGTCATCGGCATAAGCCAGCTTGAGAGGAATGACCACCACCGATTGCTGGATGCCTTGCGCATCGAGGCTGCCGATAATGCCCAACAGGCGCTGCACGTTCCACGCATCGTCGGTGATAATCAGAGTGTTGGTCTCGGGAAAGGCTGCTACCAGTCCGTCGCGCGAAATCATCGGCTGGATCACGTTCACCAGCGAGGACGAGTCAACGTTGCGCAGCTTGACCATCCGGGTGACGTAGGCGTCGGTCCCGGTGATCGCGGGCTGCTGCGAGGTGGTCAGGGCCGCGGAGCCGCGCGAATCGCGCGAAGGGATGATCTTGATAATCGGCCCGGCGGCGACCGTGGTGAAGCCTTTGAGCTGCAGAACCGACTTGAAAATCGAATAGGCTTGCTCCGGGGTCACCTTGGTCGGCGACACGATGCTCACCTTGCCTCTGACGCTCTCATCAAGAACGAAATTTTTTCCCGTGATCTGGCTGATGAACTTAGCCAGGACCGAGATGTCGACGTCCTGGAAGTTCATCGTGATGAGATTTTCGCCGGCCCCGGGCGGGATCGGCTCGGCAAATGCCACCGGAACCAGCCATACCACCAAGGCCACAAGAAACACCGCGCGGAGCAATTGCCTCATATCAAAGCCCCAACAAGCCTGCGTAGCCAAGTCAACTTATACAGAACCGGCCCGCGACCGCAACCAGCCCTTCCGTAGTCCCGCCTCGACCCCAGTGTTGCGCAAGCGCGCATGCTTGGGGATGATGAGTTAGCGCTCGGGCTCCGGGCTCTTGTCGTGATGCCATCGTTGGCTGCAAATCTCAATACCACCGCGGTGCTCCGCTTGCTTCCTTATCCGGTTAAACTGGCAAGGTGCGCTTCGAGTTCCTAATTGGAATGCGGTACCTGAGGGCGCGGCGCAAAGAGCGCTTCGTGTCCCTGATCGCTGTGATTTCACTGGCCGGGGTGATGCTGGGGACCTTTGCCCTCAGCGTCGACCTGGCGGTGATGAGCGGATTCGAGGAAGACCTGCATAAGCGCTTACTGGCCTTTACCCCACATCTGACGATCCAAAGCCCGCCAGGGCGGCCACTGGATACCGCCGCTCTGGCCGGGCGTATCGCGGCGCTGCCCGGAGTGGTCGGCACGGCGCCCTACGTCTCGGGCCAGGTGCTGTTGGCTTCCGCCGAAACCGCGACTTCGGCCGGCTACGTCAAGTCCGGCGCCGTGATGAGAGGGGTGGTGGCGCCCAAAAACCCGGTGTTAGCAGATTTGTCGCATTCGCTGACGGCCAACGCACTGGCTGCGCTGGGCAACTTGCATCCCGTAGCTTTCGGCACCGGAGCACAGCGGCGTGAGGTCGATCTGCCGGCGGTCATACTGGGTAAGAGCCTCGCGGGGGACCTTGATGTCGGTATCGGCGACGTCGTTACGCTCATATCGCCGACCAGCTTCGGCGCCGCCGCCGACGTGCCCCGGCTTAAGCGCTTTTGGGTCGGCGGCCTGCTCCATTCCGGAATGGCCGAGTACGACGCCAGCCTGTTGTTCGTCAATCTCACTCAGGCCGAGGCCCTGGCCGGAGATAGCCCGCAGTTTGAGCATGGGTGGGAGGTTCGGGTGGCCAATATCCTGGACGCCCCGGCAATGCGTGTGCGTATCGCGGCGCTGCTGGGACCGGGCTACACCGTCAGCGATTGGACGCAAACCAATGTTGGATTGTTTTCGGGACTGAAGTTAGAGACCTTTACCCATTTCCTGGTCTTGCTGCTGATCGTTCTGGTTGCGGCCTTCAATATTGTCGCGACCCTGGTGATGGTCGTTATGGAGCGGCGCAAGGAGGTTGCGATCCTTCAAGCGATGGGAGCGCCGGCCAATGCGGTAGCTGCGATTTTCCTGTTCGAAGGCGCGCTGCTGGGACTGGCCGGGACAATCGCGGGGGTCGGTACAGGTTTCATCGCGTCCTTCCTGATCGGCAAGTACCATTTGATCCACCTGCCCCCCGACGTCTTCATGGTCAGCGCGGTCCCGGCGCGGCTTTATCCCGCCAACTTCCTGCTGGTCGCGGTAGCAGCGATTGCGCTGTGTATCGCTGCCGCCCTTTACCCGGCGTGGCAGGCCCGTTCGCTATCGCCGGTGGAGGTCCTTCGCTATGAATGAGCGCGCGCAACGGGCCAAAGGTATGAAGCCCTCGGCCGGCAAGCTGCTCATTGAAGCGCAGGGCCTGGGCAAGAACTTTTATGATGGCGGACGCGAAATCCAGGTCCTGCGCGGACTCAACTTTACGGCCGGCAAGGCCGAGCGCGTCGCGATTATCGGACAATCAGGTGTGGGAAAGTCCACTTTGCTCCATGTCCTGGGCAGCCTGGAGCGGCCTACCGCCGGTCGCGTGCTGTTCGATGCTCAGGACCTTTTTGCCCTGACAGCTCGCCAGCTTGCCGAATTCCGCAATTTGAAACTGGGGTTTGTCTTTCAGTTCCATTATCTGCTGGCGGACTTCAGCGCCCTGGAGAATGTGATGATGCCGGGGCTGATCGCGCGGCTTCCCGACGCCGAGGTCAGAGCGAAGGCGGGGGAGATGCTGGCGGTGGTGGGATTGGGCGACAAGCTCCATCGGCGGCCGGCGGAACTCTCCGGCGGTGAGCAGCAGCGGGTCGCAGTAGCGCGCGCGGTCGCGCTGCGCCCCCGCCTGGTGCTGGCCGACGAACCGACCGGCAACCTCGATCCAAGAACTGCCGAGGAAGTTCATGTTCTGTTCGAGCGGCTTAGCGAGATGGGCATTACGTTTATCGTCGCGACCCACAATGAGCGGCTGGCGCGGCGGATGAACCGGACGATGGTGTTGCGTGACGGACAGCTTCATGAGCAGTCCGGGTAGCCGGGCTCTTCGTCGATGTGATGCGGTTGAGAATGCGACCTTCATTCGTTAAGTCTTTTCGTTGCCGGATCTGAAGGAGCTGCATCGGGAAGTGTTTGAATCGGCTATTGAAAACCGGACTCTTAATGCCGGAGCTTAAAATGCGGGGGCAGCGTGAAGCAGTTTTGGGCACGGTTTTGCGCGATGTCCGGGCCGACCGGCGCTTGCTTTACTTGGGTCGGATGTTTGGTTAGCTTGGCCGCTTTGGTGGTCATGGAGTGGCTGTGGCAAGGAGCACCCGAGCTGAATTACGTGCGCTCATCATCAGCGCCCTGTGCTTTTCGTTGGCCGGTCTGCTGGCTGCAGCATCCCTGACCTTTGCCCAAGGCCCCTCCGGGCCGATCGGCGCGATCGAGATCGAGGGCAACCTGCGCGTCGACACCCAGGCTATCCGTGGACATATTTCCTCGCGGGTGGGCGAACCGCTGGATACAGCGTTGGTCGACCAGGACGTCAAGGCAATCGCCAAGATGGGTTTCTTCAGCCAGGTAAACGCCGAGGAAACGCGTCGAGGGGGCAAGCTGGTCCTGATCTTTCATGTCGAAGAGCGTCCCTACATAACCGACGTCAAGGTTGAAGGGCTCAAGAAATTCAAACAAACCGACGAAAAGATCCAGGAGGCCTTGAAGCTGCATCCGGGCGCCATTGAAGACCCGATAATGGTGTCGGAAACAGAGAAAGCGCTCGCCAAGGTTTACCAGGACAAGGGTTACCTTGACGCAACCGTCTCTTTCCACACCAACCCCGGACCCAACGATAGTGCGGTCGGTATTTTCGTGGTCAAAGAAGGACCGGTAGTACGGATCGGCAAGGTCCAGTTCCATGGCAACACGGTGCTTTCCTCGCGCCAGCTCCGGGCTGCCATGGAAACCAGGCCTTTCAATGTGTTGAGCTACGTTTTCGACACTGGCGTGCTGGACAGCAAAAAGCTGCAGGACGACCGCGAGCGCATCACCGCGGTGTATTACCAGCACGGATATCTCAACGCGCACGTCTCGGAGCCGGTGATCACGCGCCAAAAGGGCAAGCTGATTATCACTCTGAATATAGACGAAGGCGACCAATTCAAAACCGGAAAGGTGAACCTGTCAGGCAATCTCAAGGTACCCGAAAAAGACCTGACCACGCGGCTGACATTGAAGACCGGCGAGGTGTTCAAGCCCTCTACGATGCAACACGACGTGCTGACGCTGTCCGACTTTTACTCCGACCGCGGCTATGCCTTCGTCAACGTCGAACCGCGAACGGTGGTCGACCCCGACAAGCATCTGGTCAATGTCACCTTCGACGTCAATCCCGGCCAGCAGGTGCTGGTGGACCGGATCAAGATCACCGGCAACACCAAGACCTCGGACAAAGTCATTCGCCGCGAGCTGCAAATCCAGGAGCAGGAACCCTACTCCGCCACCGCAATTCGCAATTCAAAGGCGCGCCTTGACGCGCTGGGAATTTTCGAAAGCACCAATATCGGGACCTCGGCGGGCCGATCGCCGGATCGGATTAACCTCGACGTTGCTATCCGCGAAGGTCAGACGGGGTCATTCTCGCTCTCGGGCGGATTCGACAGCTCTTCGTCGCTGTTCGGCAATTTCCACGTCGGCGAGAACAATCTTTTCGGCGGCGGCCAGCGCGTTTCCTTCGACGCCTTGATCGGTTTCGTGTTCCGCAACTACAGCATCAGCTACACCGAGCCGTGGTTCCTGGACATGCCGCTGTCGGCCGGTATCGATCTTTATAGCTGGGAGAACTTCCTGCCCAGCTTCACCCGCAAGACGCTTGGTTTCGCAATCCGGAGCAGTTATCCGCTGGCAGAGTTGGGACTTAAGAAGCTCGGACCCTTTTCGCTGGAGGACGTGGACGCGGGTTTGACCTATAGATTTGAAAGCATCGGAATTGTGGGACTCGAGCCGTTCACGACCGAGCAGATCCTGCAGTTCAAGGGCTATTCCCAGACCTCCGAACTGGCACCCCTGATCCGCCGTTTCGCGGTTGACAACGCGCTCGACCCGCACACCGGCTCGGTGGAGAGCCTGGCGCTTCAGTTTGCGGGCATCGGCGGCACCAACCGGTTCATCAAGGGCGCGCTCCATACGCGCTTCTTCTTTCCGGTTTACAAGAGCCCGGTTTTCGGTGATTTCATCTACGAAATCGGCGCCGACTACGCTCTTGGCACAAACCTCGGGGGTGGAACTGGCGGTGAACTGCCGCTGCAAGAGCGCTACTTTCCGGGCGGTCCAACCGGACCCGAGGCGGTTCCGGGCTATCCGTTCTACAGTCTGGGCCCGGAGGTGCAAGTCTTTAACGCCTTGGGACAATCGCTTGGTTTCCAGGTGGTGGGCGGCAGCCAGGAGCTGATTCTGTATCATCAAATTGAATTCCCAATTATCGACTCTATGGGTCTGCGCGGCTTCATCTTCATGGACGCCGGAAATGCATTCAAACTTGACCAATTCGGCGAGCTGTACCAGTTGCAAGGCGCGGTCGGCCCGGGAGTATTCTGGAAATCGCCCTTTGGACCTCTACGGCTAGCCTTGGGGATACCGATTAATCCGCGCCCGCAGGACGGCGCCGTGGACTTCATTTTCGGGTCGGGCGCCAATCTCTAGCGATTCTTTAAAGCAACAACCATCAGGGCCCGGCCGGCAAAGCCCGGTGTTCCGCGCCCTGTCAGAAAAAAAAGGTAACTGGCTTGATGCCGATGTATTCAGCTATAAAAATGAGCACCAACGAGTGCCGGACCCGGGATGGCCTGAAACGGCGGCTCAAGAGGATTATGACTGACCAAATGCATCGATTAGGGTTTGTATCGGTAGTCGTGGCGCTTTTGGCCCTGGTCTCCACAGCCGCGGCTTCGGCCGACCTGAAGGTCGCGTTCGTCGACATGCAGCGCGCACTGAATGACTCCAACGCCGGGAAAAGGGCGAAGAACGATTTCCGCTCCGAAATCGGCCGTCTGCAGAACAAGCTCCAGCGCCAGCAACAGGAGGTCCAGTCCCTCAAGGATGAATTGGACCGTAAGGGTCCGCTGATGCGCGATGACGAGCGGCGCAACTTGCAGGACGACTATACGCGCAAGCTGCGCGACTTCGAGCGCGCCTACAAGGACTCCAAGGACGAGTTGCAACAGAAGGACAACGAGGTTACCGGCGCAATAGTGCGCGACCTGGCCTACATCGTCCGCAACCTGGGCGAGCGTGATGGCTACACCGTGGTCCTGGAAAAAGGCAGCCTGCTGTGGGCCGCCCCGTCAATCGACATAACCGATCAGGTGATCCGCGAGTATAACGCAAGCGGAAGCAGGATCGGTTCACTCGGCGACAAGCTCAACCAGGGTGAAGGTCTAAGACGCTCCTCCAGCAGCCAGGGTAGTTTGAGTGGTGGTGGAATGGAGGAGGCGCCGCCTACGCGTCCCACCAAGCGATCGAGCATATCAAGGTAGTTGTGGCGGCGTCATCCGCAAATGATGATAGCGGCGGCGTTTCCTTCGCGGGCTTGTTGAAGCTGCTGCCCCATCGCTATCCGTTCCTGATGGTGGATCGGGTGGTGGAGGTGTCGGACACGCACGCGGTGACGTTGAAGAATGTGACCCACAACGAGCCGTTCTTCACTGGTCATTTTCCGGATATGCCGGTTATGCCGGGCGTGCTGATTCTCGAGGCGCTCGCGCAATCCTCCGCGCTGCTGGCGATCCATATCCTGGGAATCCAGGACATTCCCTTCTTCATGCTCACCGGCCTGGACAAGGTACGCTTTCGCCGCCGCGTGGTCCCGGGCGATCAGTTGCGCATGGAAGTGCGATTACTGCGCCAGCATCGGCCGCTGTGGCGGATGCATGCCCAGGCGCGCGTGGATGGCGAACTGGCGGCCGAAGCCGAAGTCTCAGCGATGGAAGTGCAGGAGAAAGTCCGATAGGCGGGCGCATTCATCCGACCGCCATCATCGATCCGCGCGCCGAGCTGGATCCCAGGGTGCAAATCGGGCCGGGCGTGGTAATCGGCGCGCAGGTCCGGATCGGACCCGATACGGTAATTGGTCCCTATACGGTAATCGAGGGACAAACCACCATCGGCGCGCGCAATCAGATCTTTCAGTACGCCTCCCTGGGCGCCGCTCCGCAGGACCTGAAGTACCACGGCGAACCCTCGCGGCTCGAGATTGGCGACGACAATAAGATCCGCGAGTTCGCGACCATCCATCGCGGTACTGAGGGCGGCGGAATGGTCACCCATATCGGCAACGGCGTGCTGGTCATGAACTACGTTCACGTCGCTCACGACTGCATTATCGGCGACCATTGCATCCTGGCCAACTCTACCGAACTTGCCGGTCATTGCGTGCTCGAGGACTGGGTGGTGGCTGCGGGATTGTGCGGCGTGCATCAGTTCACGCGCGTGGGACAGCATGCGATGCTCGCGGCGGGCAGCAAGATCGCGCAGGATGTTCCGCCCTTTGCGATGGTGCGGGGCGACCGCGCCCGCCTGGTGGGCGTGAACACGATAGGCTTGGAGCGGCGCAACTTCGACTCTCAAACCACCGCCGCCATCAAGCGCGCCTTCCGCACCCTCTTCTATTCCAAGCTGCTGCGCGATCAGGCGATCGCCAAGGTGCTGGAGCAGGACGGCGAGGTTGCCGAGGTTCGCAACATAATCGAATTCGTGCAGCGCTCCGAGCGCGGAGTGGTCGGCCGCAGCCGTGACTAAGCTGGGACTCATCGCGGGCAACGGCGCTTTTCCGCTGCTGGTTGCCGATGCCGCGCGCCGCCGGCAGATACGGATCATTGCCGTGGCTCACCTGAATGAAACCGACCGCGCGCTGGAGCCATTGTGCGAGCAAATCACCTGGATCAAGGTTGGCGAACTGGAGCGGATGATCCAATCGTTCAAGAGCGCTGGCGTGGCCCGCGCCGCGATGGCCGGCGGGATTTCCAGGGCCCGTCTCCAGGACTCGTTCGCGCCCGATCGGCGAGCGCTGGCAATGCTTGCCCGAGTTGGCAAGTTCAGCGATGACGCGGTGCTGCGCGGCGTGGCTAGCGAACTGGAGTTGGATGGAATCGAGATCATCGATCCGATCTACTTGCTTGACCGCGCGCTCGCCGACGAGGGTACGATGGCCGGTCCGCAGCCGACGGGCGCGCAGTTGGGCGATCTGAAGTTGGCCTTTTCCGTGACCCGCTCGCTGGGACCGTATGATATCGGGCAGGCGGTCGCCGTGCGTGACGGGGTGGTGGCGGCGATCGAAGCGGTGGAAGGAACCGACGCCGCAATCCGGCGCGCTGCGGCGCTGTGCGGCCGAGGGCTGGTGGTGGTCAAGGCGGCCAAGCCCGATCAGGATCTGCGCTTTGACCGGCCCGCTATCGGTCCCAATACGATCGAATTGCTCGGCGAAGTCGGCGCTGTAGTGCTGGGGATCGAAGCGGGATGCACGATGATTCTCGAACGTGAACGCACCATGGAGCTGGCCGAAAGCCGCGCCATCACGGTCTATGGTCATGCCGGAGCTTAGGGCTGCGGTAGTCGGCGCCGGCCGCCTGGGTGCGCTGCATGCCGCTAAATATGCGGCGCTCCCGGGAGTAAGGCTGACACACGTCGTGGACATTGTTCCCGCGCACGCTGAGCGCCTGGCTCGCGTCAGCGGCGCCCAGGCTCTTACCGACTATCGCGATTTGCTGGGGTGCGTGGACCTCGCCAGCGTTGCCACGCCGACCGTGACGCACCTGGAAATCAGTGCGGGGCTGCTAGCCGGCAGTATCGACGTGCTGGTGGAAAAGCCCATGACCGCGACTCTGTCGCAGGCGCGCGAATTGGCGGCCCTGGCTCAAGCCTCGGACCGGATCCTTCAGGTGGGTCATTTGGAGCGCTTCAATCCGGCCGTGATTCGATCCCGTCCGGTCATAAGGGGTCCGAAATTTATCGAGTGCCATCGCCTGGCGCCGTTTACCGAGCGCGGCACGGACGTGGATGTGATCTTCGACCTGATGGTTCACGACCTCGACGTCATCCTGAGCATCACGGGCGCCGAGGTCGCCTCGGTCGAGGCGGTCGGTGTGGCGGTGCTGACCGAGCGCATCGACATTGCCAATGCGCGACTTCGATTCAGCGATGGGATGATAGCCAACCTGGTTACCAGCCGCGTTTCGCAGCGGCGCGAGCGCAAAATCCGCTTCTTTCAGCCTGACGCCTACATTTCGCTGGATTATGAGGCGCGCACGGTGCAGATTTATCGCCGAGACCCGCCGCCGCCCGGACAGGTATATCCCACGATTTCGGCCGAGCTGATCGATGTGCCTGAGGGCGACCCGCTCGCCGACGAGGTTACGGAGTTCGCCGCCTGCGTCCGCCGCCGCTCGATGCCGCAGGTTGGCGTGTTGGATGGATTGCGCGTGGTCGAGTTATGCGAGCAGATAAGCTCGGCGATAAAGACCAGTGCAGTTTGAAGCTGCGATAAGGAGTATTATTATAGTCAGCGCTAGGCTGGCGAACCCGCGGTCTGCCGCGATACGCGTCCGGCGGCGCTAAGCGATGGTTTCGGTACAGGAAACAGCGGCGCTGCAAGAAAACGGTGCGCAGCGCTCGCAGCCGCGCCACAGCCGTATCATGATTGTCGCCGGCGAGGCGTCGGGCGATTTGCACGGCGCAGACCTGGTGCGCGAGATACTGGCGTGCGATTCGGACTGCGAGTTTTTTGGAATCGCCGGCAAGCAGATGCGCAACGCGGGAGTCCGCGCCCTGTTTCGCGCCGAGGATGTGGCGGGACTCGGCTTGACCGAGCTGACCTCAACGATTCAGCGAACCGCCGGTGCGATGCTCAAGCTGCGCGCCGTTTTGCGGCGCGAAAAGCCCGACCTTCTTATTCTGATTGATTTCGCCGAATTCAACATGATTCTGGCCAAGGCTGGTAAGAGCGCCGGAGTACCGGTGCTTTACTACATCACGCCCCAGGTATGGGCCTGGCGGCGCGGGCGCGTGCGCAAGCTGGTCGAGCGCGCCGACCGCCTGGCGGTCGTGCTGCCCTTCGAAGCACAGCTTTTTGCCGGGGCGGGCGAACGCGCGGCATTCGTCGGCCATCCGCTGCTGGACAAGGTCAAGGTCAGTCAGACCCGCGCTGAAACGCTGGAGCGCCATCGCCTGGCACCAGGCGCCCGTTTGCTCGCGTTACTGCCGGGCAGCCGCAGGCGCGAAGTCCGCTACCTGTTGCCGCCCATGATCGAAGCAGCGCGTATCCTGAACCGCGAACACCAATTGACCCCATGCCTGGCGCTGGCCCATACGCTGGACGCAGGCGAGCTCAAGGGTCTGAGCGGCGTCGATCTCACCGGGATCCACATCATCCAGAACGACACCTATAGTATTGTTGGGTCCAGCGAGGTGGCCCTGGTCGCTTCGGGAACGGCGACGCTGGAGACTGCGTTGCTGGGCTGCCCGATGGTCATCGCTTACAAGATGTCTCCCGCAACCTACATCGTGGCAAAGATGCTGATCACCGGGGTGAACTTTATCGGCATGCCCAACATCCTGGCCGGAACCGAAATTGTGCCCGAGCTGATCCAGAACGAAGTCACCGGAACCCGCCTGGCGAGTGCCGCCGCCTCGCTGCTGGGTCAGCCGTTGCGGGCCCGCACCATCGAGGCGCTGGGCCGTATCCGCGGTCAGCTCGGCGCGCCCGGCGCCGCGGCACGCGTGGCCCGCATAGCGCTGGCGATGATCGAATGACGCGCTACTTCAGTCCAACCTACCTGCGGCTGCTGAAGTACCTGCGTCGCTACCTGTTTCCCTTCGTGGCACTGGCGGTGGTATCGATGCTGGTGCTGAGCGCGACCCAGGGTGCCATTCCGTTTCTGGCGCGCAACCTGGTCAACCAGATTTCAACCGTCAGAAACCCGACCGCGCTACATACGCTGTTGCTCGAGATTCTGGTGCTGTTCACCGTTCGCGCCTTCGCCAGCTTCGGCAACAACTACCTCGACGACTACGTGGGCCAGAAGGTGACGCTGGACCTGCGCGCCGAACTCAACGAACGCCTGCAACTGCTGCCGCTGTCGTTCTTCAACCAGACCTCGACCGGCGCGATGACCTCGCGCGTGATCAACGACGTAACCCTCATCGCAGGCGCCACCACCGACGGAATCTTTTCGCTGATCGGCGACAGCATCTCGCTGCTGACCGTGCTGGCCGCAGCATTTTATATCGACTGGCGCCTCACGCTGATCGCGGCGGTGGTCTTCCCGGCCGCCGTGCTGCCGCTGATCCAGTTCTCCAAGCGGATGCGGCGGATGACGCGGCGCACCCAAAAGCAACTGGGCGGACTAGCCTCGCTGCTGCAGGAAACCATCCAGGGCAACCGCGTGGTCAAAGCCTTCGGCATGGAGGATTACGAGCGCCGGCGGTTCAACTCGGAATTGCGCCGCCTGTTCCGCCTTTACATGAAGGTGGCGGCGATCAAGGCGTTTACCACGCCGATGATCGAATTGATGGCGGCGTGGGCGGTGGTTGGCGCCGCCTGGTACGGCGCCGCCTCGGTGCTGTCGGGCCATCGCACACCTGGTGTTTTCGCCGCGTTCTGCGCCGCCCTGCTCTTGATCTACGAACCGTTCAAGCGGCTGAGCCGCACCAACAATTCGATTCAGCAGGGACTGGCCGCGGCAGAACGCGTCTTTGAGGTTCTCGACTTGCGCACCGACGTACCCGAGGCGCCGGACCCGCAACCGCTCGCGGCGGGCCATCACAGCATCGCATTTGGAGCAGTGAGCTTCCGCTACGGCGACCAATGGGCGCTGCGCAGCATCAACCTCGATATCCGAGCCGGCGAAGTGGTCGCACTGGTCGGAATGAGCGGGGGCGGCAAGTCAACGTTGGCGGATTTGATCCCGCGCTTTTACGATCCACAGGAGGGCAGCATTTCGATCGACGGTGTTGATATCCGGCGCGTCTCGCTGCGCGCGTTGCGCTCGCAGATAGGTCTGGTCACACAGCACACTTTTCTGTTCAACGACACCGTGCGCGCCAATATCGCGTACGGCAGTATCGAGAAGAGCCTTGAGGAGGTCATTGCCGCGGCCCAGCAGGCCAACGCCCACAACTTCATTACCCGCCTGCCCCAGGCTTACGATACCGTCGTCGGCGAAATGGGGGTGCGCCTGTCGGGAGGCGAGCGCCAGCGCCTGGCGATTGCGCGCGCCCTGCTCAAGGACGCTCCGATTCTGATCCTGGACGAAGCCACCTCGGCGCTGGACTCCGAGGGCGAGCGGTTGGTGCAGGAGGCGCTGGAGCGGCTGATGCAAAACCGCACCACGCTGGTGATAGCGCATCGGCTTTCAACCGTGCGCCGCGCCGACCGGATCGCCGTGATGGTGCGCGGGCGGATCGTGGAGGAAGGCACACACGAGGATCTGATTGCGCTTGGGCGCGAATACCGCAAACTATACGACCTGCAGTTCCATGATGGCGGACAGCAGCCCGGCGCAGTCCACAAGGCCGCCCAAATCGCTTGAACCGCAGCCCCTTGGCGCGGCGGCCTGGATCAGCAGGTCGCTTTACAACCTGGCCTGGTATCCAGCATTGCCGCTGGCCTTGCTTGCGACCGGTGGTCGAGCGGAGCCCGTTCGCCGACAACGCCTGGGACGCGATGATTCGCTCCCCGCATTGGGCAGCGCAACGCGAATCTGGCTGCATGCTTCTTCGGTGGGAGAAATCGAGGCGCTGCGCCCTATTGCGCTAGGGCTGCTCGAACAAGAGCCCGCCGCTGTGCTGATCGTAACGGCGATGACGGAAACGGGGCGCGAGGCCGCGCGGCGGCGCATTCCTGGAGCCGCCGCCTGCCGGCTTGCCCCGCTGGACCATCCATTGGCGGTGCGCGCCTTTCTGGCCGCAAGCGCGCCGGACGTCGTGTTGATTTCCGAAGCCGAGTTGTGGCCCAACTATCTGTTCGAGTCGCACCGCTTTGGGGCGCGCGTCGCGTTGGTCAACGCTCGCGTGTCAGCGCGCTCGTTCGGGCGCTACCGCCTGATGCGCCCGCTGTGGGCGGCGGCATTGAATTGTGCCGACTTGCTGCTGGCGCAGAGCCAACCCGACGCTGACCGCTTCGTGGCGCTGGGCGCGCCGCCGGCGCAGGTGATTATCACAGGAAATACCAAGTTCGGCGACGCCGACCAAGGCATCGCCGCCGCACATCCAGCGCTGGAGCGATTTGCCGGCGCCGCTCCGACCCTGATTGCCGGCTCGACCGCGCCGGGCGAAGAGGCGATGGTGCTGGACGCATACGGCGAGTTACGCCGGCAGTTCCCTGGTATTCGGCTGGTGCTGGCACCGCGCCATCTGGAGCGAGTCGGCGAGATCGAAGCGCTGCTCGCCGCCCGGCAACTGGAGTACGCCAAGGCAACCGGGCTCAAGGCGGGCGTGAGGCCATCGCCCTCTGCCGACGTTTTACTGCTCGATACGTTGGGTGACTTGCGTTTGCTCTATCGCTGCGCCACGCTGGCCTTCGTCGGTGGCAGTTTGTTTGAAGGGCGCGGCGGCCAAAACCTGGGTGAGCCTGCCGCGGCAGGCCTTGCGGTGCTCTTCGGTCCATTCCACCAAAACCAGCGGGAAACGGCGCAAGCGCTGCTCGCGCACGGCGGAGGCGAGGTTGTGGCTAACGCCCGCGAAATGGCCGAGGCCGGCGCGCGGCTGCTGCGCGATGATACCGGACGGCGCGAGCGAGGAGTCAGGGCGCGCGAAGTCTATGATAATCTTGCCGGAGGAGCAGCGCGCACTCTGTTGGAGCTGCGCGCACTGATCGGTAGGCGATGAAAGCACCCGCTCGCGCGCTCGCGCGCCGCCCGCGCCTGGAGCGATATTGGCGCCCTGACCTGTCCCTGGCGGAAACCATCGTGTGGTCCGCGACCGTTCCGGCGTCGATGTTCTATCGGGCCGCCGTTGCTTTGCGGGCGCGCTGTTGGACACATTACCGATCGCCCCAAACGGCATCGGGAGTCCGCGTAATCAGCGTCGGCAATCTGACCGTCGGCGGTAACGCGAAGACGCCGTTTGCCCTTTATCTCGCGCGCAAGCTGGTGGAGCAGGGAGCAAGCACCGCGATCGTAAGCCGCGGCTACGGCGGCAGCCTGGGCAGCGGGGCGGCGGTGCTGGTATCCGACGGCCGCAACGTGCGTCTTTCCACGGAGGAAGCCGGGGACGAGGCGGTGATGATGGCGCGTTCGTTCGACGGCCCGGTGGCGATCGCCCGCCGCCGTATCGACGCGGTCAACCTGGTGAAGAAGCTCGGTCCTCTCGACGCGGTGATTCTGGACGACGCCTTCCAGCATCTGGGCCTGGCGCGCGATCTTGACTTCTTGCTGGTCAACGCCGAACGGGGTTTCGGCAATGGATGGGTGCTGCCGGCCGGCCCGATGCGCGAAGGGATCGGCGCGGCCGCGCGCGCCGGCGCCGTAGTGATGCTCTCGTCTCAGCCCGGTTTGCAATCGCACCTGACGCCGGCGCAGGCCGCCCGTCTTGGACGGGTCTCTATGATGCGCGGCACGATCGAGCCTCGCGCCCTGGTCTATCCGGAGACCGGGCGATGGCGCGAGGCGCCGGCACAGAGTCTGGGCGGCCGGCGGATTCTGGCGGTCAGCGGGCTGGCCGATCCGCGGTCGTTCTATGCGATGCTGCGCGAGCTTGAAGCCGACCTGGTCGGCGTGCTGGAGTACCCGGACCATTATCAGTACACCGCTTCGGACTGGCAGCGTATCTGGCGCGCCGCCGCCACCGTCGATCTGGTGGTCACCACTGAGAAAGATCTGGTCAAACTGGAGCGGTTTCCGTTTCCGCGCGGCTCTGTTGCCGCGCTGCGTCTGGAGATTTCCATGGGCGAAGATGAAAAGCGTCTGGTCCAGGCGGCGCTCGGGGTCGACCGGCTGGCGCCGGCCGCGGCAGCCCTAAAAGGAGGTGCCCTAAGTGGCAGTTAGTCAGGATCTGCTTGATATTCTCGCCTGCCCCAAGTGCAAGGGGACGATCAAACTAAACGAGGCGCAGGACGGCTTGCTCTGCGCCGCGTGCAAGCTGCTGTATCCGATTAAGGACGACATCCCGATTATGCTGATCGACGAGGCCAAGCCGATTGCCTAGCGGCCAGGGCCCGGTCACGCGTGAGAACCGCAACGCTGCGCAGGGAGCTTGCCGAACTTGCTTTCAACGAAGCGGGCTTCGGACGCCGTCAGATTTATTTGGCGATCGAAATCGCCAGCCATGCGGAATTGATCAGCCAGCATCTGACCTCGGCGCATGGGCGCGGCAAGGAGCTCCCCGCGGGCAATCGCCGCAGCGCCGTTGGCTTGACAATCGCGGGTCTGCCCCCGATGTTTGTCCGACGTTACCGGCGCGGGGGCCTGATGCGGTTTTTGGTGTCGGAGCTTTACGCCGGTACGATGCCGCGTCCGCTGCATGAGCTGATGGTTACCGCGGCCGCCCACCGCCGCGGGCTGCCGGTGGTTGAGCCCTTGGGCGCGATAGTGGAAGCTGCGGCTCCCTGTTTTTATCGCGGATGGTTCCTGACCCGCGCCTTGGAAGGCGTTACGTTGTGGAATCTGCTGCTCACTGGCGATCGACACATCCGGCGCAAGGCGCTCGAGGAAGCTCGCGCCGGCATCGACCGCCTGCATGAGGGGGGCCTTTATCACGCCGATCTCAACTTCCACAACCTGTTCGTTTGCACCGGCGAAGCGTTGAGCGTCATCGCGCTGGACCTGGACAAGGCGCGCCTGTACCCCGATGCTTTGCCGGCGAGAATGAGAGTCGCCAATTTTCGCCGACTCGAACGTTCGGCGCGCAGGCTCGACGCCGCCGGAGCAGTTTTGACGCGCGAAGAACGGCAAATCCTCGACTTGAACTGAGACTCTGTGGAATGCAGGGTCAGCGTTACTGAATACACTTCAAGCAGCGTGCTTAGCGGCCAGACTTTGTCAGCGCGCTCTTGAATTTACACACTTCAACGTACTTTCCTTTAAGCCCCACGACTATATATTAATTGCGCTTTGTTACGCATGCCATTGCATCGGTCAATCATCATATTGTCGTTGGATCTTCCGGACGATTCGGTATAATGCCGGTACTCTTGCAGGTTGACAGCCCTGGGCAGGGGTTCGAGTGACACCCGACCATCAAATTTCAGCAGCGGAGCGCATCGCGAGCCAACTGCGATCGAGCATTCGCAAAGCGCGCTCGCCGCGGTCAGGCAATCCGGCTGTGGCAAAAATGGCAGAACCGGAAGGGGCGCTCGACTTCGATCTGGCGCTGCTTCGCTCCAACTACGACGTGGCTACTCCGCCATTCCGGTCTCATCGCAAGCTGCTGGGACGCCCAATTATCTTCTTAAAGAATTTCGCGCGCGAACTGCTGATCCAATTGCTGGTCCGGCAGACCGCCTACAATGGCGCGGCGAGCCGGCTAATCACGCACCTCAGGCATCAGCTTGATCGAATGGCGGAGGAGAACGGTCATCTCGCGCAACGGTTAGCGGTTCTCGAAGCCCGGCTCGCCTCGCAATCGCAAGATTCGAAATCCTTCGAGACCGAAACTCTATCGGTCTCCGACGCCACCGGCGGCGGTATCGATCAGCATGGTTCGCGCGGCAACGGTGCCGGCGAAAACGGCGGGGTCGGGGCGCGATCGACGCCTCGGCTGGAAAAACGGCGCTGACCCGCCGCCATGGAGAACCGGTGAGAATCCTGATTTGCACGCCGCGGGTGCCCTTCGTAAGCGGCGGCGCCGAATTGCAGGTCGAAAACCTCAAGGCGGCTTTTGTCGACCACGGCCATCAGGCGGACATCGTCTCCATACCGTTTCAATGGGAACCGCCGCAGCAGATGGTCCGCAACATGCTGATTTGGCGGATGCTGGACCTGAACTGGGTCAACGGCGAGCTGATCGACATGGTCGTAGCGCTGAAATTTCCGGCCTACCTGATTCGACATCAAAAGAAAGTCATCTGGCTCACCCATCAGCATCGGCAGGTCTATGATCTGTTGGGTACGGAGTTCGGTTTCGTCGCCAGAAACGACGAAGAGCGAAGGATCAAAGAGGTCATCACTGAGACCGACAGCAAGCTGATACCTCAGGCATCACGCGTCTATACTATCTCAAAGACCGTGGCCGACCGGCTGCGTAAATTCAATGGTATCGGCGCCGAGCCTTTATACCATCCGCCGCCCAACGCCGGGTCTTTACGATGCGATGGGTACGGCGACTATATCTTCTGTCCCAGCCGGCTTGATCTCACCAAGCGGCAGGACATACTCGTCAAGGCGATGGCACTGGTTAAGTCGCGGGTCAAGTGTGTGTTGGCGGGTGGTGGTCCGGACGAGCCGCGCCTGCGCGATCTTATCGCGCGCCATGGGATGCAGGATCGCGTGAAGCTGATCGGATTTCTCGACGACCGTGAAATGATCACGCACTATGCGGGTGCACTGGCGGTTTATTTTGGGCCCCTGGGCGAGGATTACGGATACGTAACCCTGGAAGCATTCTATTCCAAGAAGGCGGTCCTGACGTTGACCGATAGCGGCGCGGCCCTGGAATTCGTGCGCGATGGGGTTAACGGCTTCGTTTTGCCTTCCGAGCCGGCCGCGGTAGCCAGGGCGATCGATTCACTATTCGAAAAAAAACAGCTCGCCGAAACGATGGGGCAGCGCGCTTTTCAAACCATCAATGCGCTCCAGCTGAGCTGGGATCATGTGGTGGAAAAGCTTGTGTCATGAAGATTGCCTACTTCAGCCCGCTGCCGCCCCAGCGGTCGGGAATCGCCGACTACAGCGCGGACCTGCTGCCGTCTTTGGCGAAACTGGCCCAGGTCGATGCGTGGATCGATGAACCGACCACCGCCGCCCTGCCCGGCTGCCGAACGTTCGATTACGTGAAAAATCCCGATCTCCGCCATGAACTGCGCAGGTATGAGGCCATCGTTTATCACATGGGCAATTCTCCCGCCCATAAAAACATCTTTCCAATGGTGCTGGCGTATCCGGGAGTAGTTGTTCTGCACGACTTTGTACTGCACCATTTCCTGGCCGGCTACTATCTCGAAACCCTGCGCTCAAAATCCCTGTATGTTGAAGAAATGGCCTACAACTACGGCAGCGACGGCGAGGAGCTTGCCAGGTCCGTGGTCAAAACCGGGGCGTTCCTGTGGGAGCAGGAACCGATGCGCTATCCGCTCAACAAGCGGATTTTGGACCATGCCCGGGCAGTGGTGGTGCACTCTGAATTCGCGGCTCGTCTCCTGCGCAAATCGCATCCCCATCTTCCCATCGCCAAAGTAAACCTCCCGGCGGTGCCGGCCGATGGACGTCCGGACACAGCCGAGCTAAAGCGGCGCTTCGGTATCGCCCCGAGCCGGACGGTGATCGCGTCGCTGGGCTCAGCCAATCACGCCAAAAGAACCGGCGCAGTAATGCGAGCGATTGCCGCGCTTGGGCGCAGAGACATGATGTACCTGATCGTTGGCGAAATGGGCGAAAGCTTTCGCCAGCAGGCGCGCAGTCCCGAGCTTGAGGGGCTGGTGCGCATCACCGGCTACGTGGACGGAAATCAATTCGATGACTATTGCAACCTCGTCGATATAGGCATCGATCTGAGAAACCAGACCATGGGCGAGAGTTCCGCATCGTTGTGCCGCCTGCTGGGCGCCGGCAAGCCGTGTGTGATTTCGGATTTGGGATGGTTTGCGGAGATACCCGACGATTGCGCGGTCAAAGTCGATGCGGCGGCGGATGAATTGGTGCTCGCCGGCCGTCTGTCGGAGTTGATTGAAGATGATCACCTTCGGCACCGGATTGGTGAAAGCGCCCGTCAATATATCAATAAAGAGCACAGCGCCGGCCAGGCGGCCGCTCAATATATCGATTTTATCGAAGAAGTGCGCGCGTCGGAACGCCGGGGCAAAGTGCAGGGCAATCTCGTGAGTGAAGCGGGAGCGGTGATGGCCGAATTCAACGTGGGAGAAGACGACGGCTGGCTAATCGACGGGGTCGCCGATGAAATAGCCACTTTGTTCGGTGCGCGCCGGTAGGTTGGTGCGGCTGGATGACTGCTGATGAGATACGCGCCGGGGCGCGGCGGCTGGAACCCTGGTTTCACCAGATTGATCTGGGCCACGGCATCCTTACTAAAACGCGCCCCGTGGGGAACGAGCCCATAGACCATCCGGCGAGAACCTGGCAGATCATCAAGCCCTGTTTGCCCGAAGATTTGCAGGGCCGCAGCGTGCTGGATGTGGGATGCAACGCGGGTTTTTATGCGATCGAGGCCAAGCGCCGCAATGCGCGCCGCGTAGTTGGAATAGATTCGCAGCGCCTGCATATTCGCCAGGCCCGCTTCGCCGCCAGTGTGCTTGGCCTCGACATCGAATATCAAAGAATATCCGTCTACAATCTTAACGCACAGCAGTTCGGTAAGTTCGACCTAACCCTGGCGCTCGGACTGATCTATCACTGCAAACACGTGCTCCTTGCGCTGGAACGCCTTTTCCAGGTCACGGGCGGAACAATGATCCTGGAATCGGCGGTTTTTCCTCCCCAGCGTCTGTTCGAATCCTTTTCGGATTCCTCTGGCATCGGGCGGCGGTTCCACGGCCTGGCCTACGTGGAAAATGATCCAACCTCTCGCGAGGCGGTTTATAACTGGTTCGTCCCGACCGTGGATTGCCTCAAGGCGATGCTGAGCGATGTGGGCTTCGTTGACATCGAAGTGGCATCCGAAGCGCACGGGCGAGCGGTCATAGTGTGCCGGCGTCCCGCGGCAGACCTTGACAGTCTCACGATGCCGCAGCAACTGGCCGCGCAATTAAGCTTGGCGAAGGGACCTGAACAATGCGGCTGCAGTGCTTCATTACACTTTACGATCGGCGCGCTTAACACGGGGAATAGTACCTGGCGTGAGCGCGGTGATTCCGACGGCAAGGGTGCGGTGCGCCTCGGTGTCCATTTGTACGATCAATCGGGTGAGGAAATCATTTACGACTACGCAGGCGTGCCAATCACTCAACCGGTCGCACCCGGCGGTAAGTTGGAGCTTGAGTTCAGTATTCCAGCGCCGCCCGAACCTGGGAAGTACCAACTGGAATTCGACATGGTCTCCGATTACCTGACCTGGTTCGAGGACGCAGGTTCCACGATTCCTTTGGTCCATTGGATCGAGGTGCGATAAAACCAGTCGCCGAAGCCGACGAGAGCCGCGGCGTGGATGCGGTTTTAGTTATGGAAAATTCAGGCTGGGGAGGTGTCGGGAAATACGGGCTTGAGAGCAATTACCCAATCTCGACGCCCGACTCGCCAGAACTGAGACCGGCACCGGATCCTGTCCCCCGCGCCGTCCTGATTCTATCCCTTATTTTCGGTGTCTCATGTGTATGCCTGATCTTCAAGAGTCTGGCAATCCGATACCCGTCGGTCCTGGGCGACGAATATTACTATTCGATCCTGTCGCGGTACTTCGGGCGGCGACCAGAACTGACTGTCCATGACAAATATCTTGTCAATTGTCCAAACGAATTGTACTTATGGCTATTTAGCGCGGTTCACCTTTTTCAGGACAACTCCTATCCGTTCGCAAAAATCTTTAACAGTATCGCATTCGCAGCGGCGATTTTCCCGATATACGGGACTTCGCGCCTGTTTCTTCGCCGCCTGCCGGCCCTCCTCATCTCCAGCCTTATTATGCTGGCGCCGATAGATAGTTACACAAACTATTTCATGCCTGAGTCTTGTTACTTCCTCGGATTCTGGTTGTTTGTTTTCTTATTTCTATCCAACCTGCCCAGCCGCGCACCGCGAGCCGGGTTGATTGGCGGCTGCATCCTGGGGGCGCTTGCTCTGATCAAGCCGCACGCGCTTGTAGTCCTCATGGCGGCGAATTTGACAATACTCGTTGTTATGCTGCTGCCAGAAGCGGCCTTGGATCACCGGCGAAAGGATTACGTGATTAGCCTGGTGGCTCTCAACGTAGCCTTTCTGCTGACCGCCGCCGTGCTCCATGCAGGTTTCTTTGGACATCATGATGCCGACATTTTCGGCTCTTACCGTAAAGTCGCGGGTACACCCATTCCGAACCATCTAATCTACGTGAAACGGATGCTGATAATTGCAACGGGACATCTGGCCTACGCCGCTCCCATTTTCGGTTTGCCGATTTTGATCACGATGCTGGGCACGCTCGGGCTGCTATCGTCGGGCATGGATCGGGCCAGAGGCCAGCTACGGATATTCAATATATTTTCGATCCTTGCACTCGGATGCCTTCTCGGCATAACGGTTTCAAGCAGCGCGCTATTCTCTCTCATTAATCCGATCGAGCTGTTCAGGATCCATACACGTTATTATAATTTCGCGCTGCCCTTGGTATTGATCTCGTTTTATGCGCTTCTGGATCAGACATCTCCGGAAAGATGCCGCCTGGTGCTGCTGTTTGGAACCTTGAGCTGCCTGGTTTTGGCGCTTCTTGGATGGAGGTTTTTTGCGCCACGCCTATCGGTTTTTGTGGCTGATGATCCCGAGATGGCATGGCTGACGCAGCCTTACCCTTTGGCCGGCTCAATCTTCTGGATCGTTACATTCTTAGTGTTGGGTTACTATCTGGTCATCG
Source organism: Binataceae bacterium (SeqCode) (assembly GCA_035262365.1). Lineage (GTDB taxonomy): Bacteria > Desulfobacterota > Binatia > Binatales > Binataceae > JAJPJA01. The sequence goes on along the minus strand of DATFSZ010000069.1, from coordinate 70,912 downwards.
GCATCGAAAACACCGGGGTCTATTCGAGGTATCTTGCCATATCGCTAATCGGTGGCAGCACGCTCATCTTTTTCGCACAGCACAAGGTGGATATGCAGACCCCGGCTGACCGCGGAGCCGTGCTCGTTAGTAATCTGTTCGAGGGAGGAGATGGGGATCGCGGAGTCGTGATTGGCTCCGACTTGGGCATAATTTTCCGATGTTTGTTCGGCATTCCGGCCAATCCCTCGGTGCTGCTGCTCCGGCCTGGAGCGCTCGTGGACCGTGCGCAAATAGGAGCGGACAAGCGTTGGATTCTTGCGCTTGACGAGTATGATTTGCGAGTGCCATCGACTACCGTGTTCTCAGCCCCTGGGCTTAAAATTCTGGAACTGATGCCGCCGCGGCACTGAGCTGGGCGCTGGTAAAGACGGTCAGCGCCGAATAGCTTCGATGCGAACCGCAGAGAACGCGGATGCATGATCAGCGCACCGATATCTGGGTCGTGATTGCGGCATTCAACGAAGCCGCGGTCATTGGTGAGGTTGTGGCACAGGTTGTGTCACGCTATCCCAAGACCGTCGTAGTCGATGACGCGTCTGCGGACCACACGGCCGCGCTCGCCTCCCAGGCGGGCGCCGTGGTTGTGCGCCATCCGATTAACCTGGGGCAAGGAGCGGCGCTGCAGACCGGTATCACATTCGCGCTGAGCGGGGGCGCGAAGTATATTGTGACCTTTGACGCCGACGGCCAGCATCAGGTTGGCGATGTCGACCCGATGATTGAGGCACTGGGGGAAGCCCGCGCCGATGTCGCGCTCGGCAGCCGCTTTTGCGGTCAAACGTTGGGGGCACCGTGGTCGCGGCGGGCTTTGCTCAGGCTGGCGGTGCTTTTCACGGTCGCAACGACGCGGCTTAAACTCACCGATGCGCACAACGGTCTGCGGGTTTTCACCCGCGCCGCCGCGGCAAAGCTGTCTATCAGGCAAAACCGGATGGCGCATGCGTCGGAGATTCTAAGGCAAATCAGCCATCATCGGATGCGCTACATCGAGGTGCCGGTCACCATCAGGTACACGCGCTACTCGCTCAGCAAAGGCCAAGGAATTGGTGACGCGCTGAATATCCTGGCTGATTTGTTCATCGGGAGATTCGTCAGATGATTAGGCTGATCCTCTCTTTTGGCCTCATTTGTTTTGCCGGGTATGGTTTCCTGGCGCGCTCGAAAATGGGACTGCCGCTGCTGGTTTACGCGCTAAGCGGGGTCGGCCTGTATTTCGTCTGGTTCCCCGAACAGACCACCAGGATCGCGCACTTGGTCGGCGTAGGCCGCGGCGCTGATCTGCTCTTTTATTGCTGGCTGCTGGCCAGTCTGATCGTCATGTTCAACCTGCATGTCAAGGCCAACGAGCAGCTCCGGATGATTACCGATTTGGCCCGCGCGCTCGCGCTGGCAACCGCGCAGGGCCACTTCCCCGCCGATGACGCCGGCGCGGAAAAGAAAATGGGGAAGAGTGAGGACTCGGCTCGACTCTGAACTGGCTCGGCGCGGTCTGGCGGCCAGCCGGGAGAGCGCGCAGCGCCTTATCCTGGCTGGCTGTGTGCGGGTCAATTCGCGTCCTGCCGGCAAGCCTGACCTGAAGGTCGACGAAGATACAAACATCGAAGTAGTCGGCGTCCACGATCCCTATGCCAGCCGCGGCGCTTACAAACTTGCGGCCGCATTGGACGCTTTCCCGATCGAGGTGGAGGGCAGACTGGCGCTGGACGTGGGAGCGTCAGCGGGAGGATTTACCGATATTTTGTTAACGCGCGGCGTCAGACGCGTAATCGCGCTTGACGTCGGCTACGGGCAGTTGGACTTGCGCTTGCGCGGCGATTCGCGCGTCGTGGTTGTTGAGCGTACAAACATCCGGCACATTGCCGCCGGCGACCTGGAGTACCGGCCCGACCTGGTCGTGATCGATGTCAGCTTCATCTCGCTGAAGCTGGTGCTGCCGGCCGTGGCCGCGCTGGCGGCGGCACGCTGCGACATCGTGGCGCTGATTAAGCCCCAGTTCGAAGTCGGTAAGGGCGAGGTTGGTAAAGGCGGGGTGGTTCGCGACGAAACCGAGCGACAACGGGTGGTTGAGGAAATCAGCAATTGCGCGGCTGGTCTGGACCTGGCGGTCAAAGGCGTGGTCGCGTCTCCGGTTATCGGTCCGGCGGGTAATCGCGAGTATTTGATGTGGATGGTGAAAGGAGCACCAGGATAAGCGCGGCCCATTTCAAACGGCGAATCGAACGTGGTGTAGCGAAAGGGGACAGCCAATTGCGCTTCCTCACCGTCAAAAATATCCCGGATATCTCATAAATAAGGGAATTTGCCGGCGACGATAAGTTCCGCTTTGCATCCGGCCTTTGATCAATTTAGGGTATAGTGCATGGGCTTTAATCCCGGCCCCGCCAGCGTCCGTCTGACATCGGCGATACTGACCTTCGTCGCTTTTATGGCGGTGGCCTGTCTGGCGCTGGCCCAAACTCCGGACTTCAGGGAGCGCGACCTTTCGCCACCGGCACGGCCGCGCGCCGCCTCGGCGTCCAAAGGCGCGCGGTTACCCGCCAAGCAAGTCCGGCCGGCGGCCTACAACGACGAGCAGGGGACATCCCAGGATGACAACGACGACGAGGCCACCGAAGAGAACCGGACCGACGATGGCCGCGCCGTAGAAGACCGCTCTCAGGAGACCGCTTCGGGCAAGTCGAGCGCCGAAACCGAGGCTGCGACCGGCGATCTGTCCTACGAAATTCGGGAGGGCGATTCGGTGGGAGCCCTCTCTGCGATGTTCCACATTCCCGCCGAGGAGATCTTTCGCCACAATCACCTCCGCGAGCAATCCACCCTGCATATCGGCCAGGTCCTGCGCATCCCCAATCCCTATGTTGCCCAGGTGAAGGAGCTGCAACGCCAGGTGGGCGCGCTTACCACGCGCAACCAGGAACAGCAGCGCAAGATTCAGGATAGCAATTCCAAAGAGAGCGCCTCCAGCGCGCGAATCGCGGAGCTGGGCGGGATCAACCGGGCCCTGGAGCACGACGTGATGGTGTTGCCGTGGTGGCGACGGGCGACCACGGTGGCGGTGGCGGTGGCGGTCGTGATGCTGGGGATCGCGATCGTGTCGTTGTTTCAATGGTTCCTGATTCGATTACGGTTTGCGGCAGTCGCGGGGGCGAACGAGAAACTGGCCAAGCTGGACCAGCGTTACCGGGTCCTGCTGGCCCGGGCAGAGTTGCGCCTGCAACAGCTCTACGGGCGGCGCCGCGCGGCCGGCGACTCATCTACACAGGCCAGGAGTCCTGAGGATTTTGAACTCGAACATCTGGGCCACGAAGTCAAAGACGTCCTCGAGCAGGAGCTGAACCAGCTTGGTGTGCAACTGCATCAGCCGGCTCACCGCTCGCGGCTGCGCGAATGGTTGATCAGCCTCGGCGCTCCGATGCCGGTGCGATCCGATCGGCGCTGACCCGGCGCCTTCGCGTTACACGCGATCCCAAGAGATTCCCGTTTGCGCGTTTAGCCGAGCTAAAATTCATGGCTCGGCTGATGCTGGCCGAAAACACTTCTCATCGCGTCGGCGATCTCGCCCAGAGTGGCGCTGCGGCGTACGGCCTCGATAATCGGTGGCATCAGGTTTGACCCGTCGGCGGCCGCCCGCTTTACGCCGGCCACAGCTTGCTCCGCCGCGGAGGAGTTGCGTTCGGCGCGCACTCGTGCGACGCGCTGCTTCTGCTTCTCTTCCAAATCCGGGTTAACCTTGAGCAGATCGGGCGACTCGTTGTCGGTGCTGGTGAATTGGTTGACACCGACAATGATACGCTGGTTGGTCTCGATCTCGCGCTGATAGCTGTACGCGGCGTTCTGAATCTCGCGCTGCATGAAGCCGCGCTCGATCGCCGCCACCGCGCCGCCCAGATCGTCGATACGCGCCAGGTATTCGCGCGCCCGCTCCTCCAACTCCCCGGTCAGGCTTTCGACATAGTAGGAGCCCGCCAACGGGTCGATCGTGTCCGCGACTTCCGACTCGTATGCGATCACCTGCTGAGTGCGCAGCGCGGTGCGCGCCGAGGCTTCGGTCGGGAGCGCGAGCGCCTCGTCCTTGGAGTTGGTGTGCAGCGATTGAGCGCCGCCCAGCACAGCGGCCAACGCCTGGACCGAGACCCGCACGACATTGTTTTCGACCTGCTGTGCGGTCAGCGTCATCCCTGCGGTCTGGGCATGAAACCGCAGCATCATCGAGCGCGTGTCGCGCGCCCCGAAGCGCTCTTTCATGATTCGCGCCCACAGCCGGCGCGCGGCGCGGAACTTCGCAATCTCTTCGAAGAAGTTGTTGTGCACGTTGAAGAAGAACGACAGCCGCGCCGCGAACGCGTCCACGTCGAGTCCTGATTTCACCGCCGCATCCACATAGGCGATACCGTCGGCGAGGGTGAAAGCCAGTTCCTGAGCGGCGGTCGAGCCGGCCTCACGGATGTGGTAGCCCGATATCGAAATCGTATTCCAGTTGGGCACTTCGCGCGTGGCGAATTCGAAAATGTCGGTGATAATCCGCATCGAGGGGCGCGGCGGGTAAATATACGTCCCGCGCGCGACATACTCTTTGAGGATATCGTTCTGGATCGTGCCGTTAAGCTTGTCCCAACCAACGCTTTGCTTTTCCGCTACCACCAGGTACAGCGCCAGCAGGATCGACGCCGTGGCATTGATCGTCATCGAGGTGGAAATCTTGTCCAGCGGCAGATCCTTGAGCAGGGTCTGCATGTCGTCGATCGAGCTTATCGCAACGCCGACCCGCCCCACCTCGCCGCGGGCCAGCGGATGGTCGGGATCGCGGCCCATCTGGGTCGGCAAGTCGAACGCCACCGATAGCCCGGTCTGTCCCTGTTCGAGCAGGTAGCGGTAGCGCCGGTTGGATTCTTCGGCGGTGCCAAAGCCGGCGTACTGGCGCATGGTCCACAACCGGCCGCGATACATCGTGGGTTGAACGCCGCGCGTGAACGGAAACTCGCCGGGAAAGCCGAGATCCGCTTCGTAGTCCAGGTTGGCCGCGTCGCCGGGGTCGTAGAGGCGCTTGATCTCGATCCCCGAGGTGGTGGCAAAGCGCTCGCGCCGTTCACCGCCGCGTTTGAGCCCGCGCTGGACGTTTTGATCGTACCTTTCGCGCGCTGCCTTGCGGGAATCTTCCTTCTCAGGCATCGGTCTTCCTCTCGACGCTATTCGATCACCGCCAGGATCTCACCCTTTTCGACCGCCTGCCCTACCGACACCTTGATCTCCAGCACTTTGCCGCCCTTGGGCGTCTTCAACTCGTTCTCCATCTTCATCGCTTCGACCACCACGATACCCTGGTCGGCGGCCACCTCGTCGCCCGCCTTGACCAGCACGTTGACAACCCGTCCCGGCATCATCGCCTTGAGTTCGACGCGGCCCGTGATCACGCGCTCGCCGGTCGACTGAAGGCGGCGTCGGGTCTTGTCAACCAGCGTGACACGATTGACGCCGCGGCGCGAGATCATCAACAGGCCGTCGCCGTCGGCGCTGATACTGAAATCGAAGGCCCGGTTCCCGACCAACGCCAGGAACGAGGATCCGTGAGTTCGGCGCAGATCGACGTCGAAAGTCCGATCGCCCAGCTTTACCCGGTAGATGTTGGATGAGGTCTCCTCGATTTCCAATTCGTGGTCGGCACCGTCCACGATCGCCTGATACCGCATGTCGGAATGAACTCCTACTTCCGTAGCGAATCGATACGGCCCAGGGTTTTCCAGGCCGACTGGCGATTTTCGCCGCGGGGCGCTGCAGCGGCAGGACGATGGTTGGCGCGTGAGATCGCAAAAGCGGCCGCCAGCAAGCCGGCGAGTTGCTCGGCGTCGCCGCCCGCCGCAATTGCGCCGGGGTGATACTCCTCGTTGATGAAACGGGTATCGTACTCGCCGGCGTTCCATCGCGGATTGTCCATCAGCCAGCGATGAAAGTTCAAATTGGTGACCAGCGTTCCCGACACCATGTATTCGCTAAGCGCTCGGCGCATCCGCCCAATCGCTTCGGCGCGGTCCCGGCCCCAGGTGACCAGCTTGGAAATCATCGGGTCGTAGTACGACGACACCTCGGAGCCCTCGTATACGCCGCAATCGTTGCGCACCCCCGGTCCCTCAGGCAGGCGCAGGGTGTCGATCCGTCCGGGGGCCGGCACGAATCCGTGTTCCGGATCTTCGGCGTACACGCGGCATTCGATTGCCCATCCGTTCTGGCGCAATTCGTTTTGTTTGAATGGCACCTGTCCGCCCGCCGCGATATCGATCTGTGCCTTGACCAGGTCAATCCCGGTCACCAGCTCGGTAATCGGATGCTCGACCTGGATGCGCGTGTTCATTTCCATGAAGTAGAAGTTGCGGTCGCCGTCGACCAAAAATTCAATCGTTCCCGCGCTCAAATAATCCACCGCTTGGGCCGCGCGCACCGCCACTTCGCCCATCGCCTTGCGCAGCTTGGCGGTCATGAAGGGCGAGGGCGATTCCTCCACGACCTTCTGGTTGCGGCGCTGCACAGAGCATTCGCGCTCGAACAGATGGGCCACGTTGCCGTGGCTGTCGGCCAGAACCTGGACCTCAATATGATGCGGGCTGCGCAAAAACTTTTCGACATAGAAACGGCCGTCGCCGAATGACGACTGCGCCTCGCTGGCCACTGAACGCACGGAGGAGGCGAGGTCCTTCTCGTGCTCGACCATGCGCATCCCCTTGCCGCCGCCGCCCGCCGCCGCCTTGATCATGATCGGGAATCCGATCTTGTCCACCAGCGCGCGGACTTCGGCCTCGGTCTCCAGTGTGCCCGGAGAGCCGGGCACCACCGGCACGCCCGCCGCGGCCATCAGCTTGCGCGCCTCGACCTTGTCGCCCATGCGATGGATGGCATCGGGCCGCGGACCGATAAACACCATTCCGGAGTCCACCACCGCTGTGGCGAAGCCGGCATTCTCGGAGAAAAAGCCGTAACCGGGATGGATCGCTTCGGCGCCGGTCTGGCGCGCCGCGTCGATGATCCTGGGGATATTCAGGTAACTGTCCTTCGCGAGGGCGGGGCCCACCGCGACGGCAAAATCCGCCTCGCGCACGTGCAGGGCGGCGCGGTCGGCCTCGGAATAAACCGCGACCGTTTCGATTCCCAGTTCCCGGCAGGCCCGCATTACTCTCACTGCTATCTCGCCGCGGTTGGCGATCAGGATTCGCTTGAACATCTTGGTTTGCAGGTACGCGGCTGTTCCCGCGTTACAAAGGAATATTACCGTGTTTGCGGGGCGGATTCTTGTCGCGCTTGTTCTCCAGCGCCTTGAGCGAAGTGATCAGGCGCGAGCGCGTGTCATGGGGAAAAATAACCTCATCTATATAGCCCAGCTCAGCGGCCTTGAACGGATTGGCAAAAGTGCCGCGGTAATCTTCGACCAGCCGCGCTCGTTCAGCGACCGGGTCGGACGCGCGCTGGAGCTCGCCGCGGAAAATGATGTTGACCGCGCCCTCCGGACCCATCACCGCGATTTCCGCGCTTGGATAGGCGAAGTTGAAGTCGCCCCGGATATGCTTGGACGACATCACGTCGTACGCGCCGCCGTACGCCTTGCGCGTGATCACGGTGACTTTGGGAACGGTCGCTTCGCAAAAAGCGTAGAGCAGCTTGGCGCCGTGTTTGATGATCCCACCAAACTCCTGCGCAGTGCCGGGCAGGAAGCCAGGCACGTCAACGAACGTCACCAGCGGGATGTTGAAGCAGTCGCAAAAGCGCACGAAGCGGGCGGCTTTCACCGACGCGTCGATATCCAGGCATCCGGCCAGCACAGCGGGTTGGTTGCCTACGATTCCTACCGAATAACCGCCCAGCCGCGCGAACCCGATCAGCATATTCTGGGCGTAGTCCTTTTGGATCTCGAAGAAATGCCCGTCGTCAACCACGCGCAGGATAATCTCGCGCATGTCATACGGCTTGTTGGGATTTTCCGGAACGATCGAGTCGAGCGCTTCGTCGCGGCGGTTGGGGTCGTCCTTCGGCTCCTGGAAGGGAGGGTCCTCCACGTTATTGGGCGGCATGTACGACAGCAGTTCGCGCACCGCGATCAGCGCGGTCTGATCGTCGGCGACATCAAGATGGCAGACGCCGGAACGGCTGGCATGAGTATCGGCGCCGCCCAACTGCTGCATCGTGACCTCTTCGTGTGTGGTGGCCTTGATAACGTCAGGTCCGGTGATGAACATGTATGAGCTGCCCTGGACCATCACGATAAAGTCGGTCATCGCGGGCGAATAGACGGCGCCACCCGCGCAAGGCCCCATGATCGCGGAAATCTGCGGGACCACGCCCGAGGCCATCACGTTGCGCAGAAAGATATCGGCGTAGCCGGCCAGTGAGACCACGCCCTCGTGGATCCGCGCGCCGCCGGAATCGTTAAGCCCAATGACGGGGCATCCGACCTTCATCGCCAGGTCCATCACCTTGCAGACTTTCTCCGCAAAAGCGCCCGACAGGCTGCCGCCGAAAACCGTGAAATCCTGCGAGAAGATGCAGACTTGGCGTCCGTCGATGGTACCGTAACCGGTCACCACGCCGTCGCCCGGAACGCGGCGGTTGTGCATGTCGAAGTCGGAGCAGCGATGAGTCTTGAACTTGTCCAACTCGACGAACGACCCGGGATCGAGCAGGAAATCGATCCGCTCGCGGGCGGTCAAGCGTCCACCCTGGCGTTGTTTTTCCAGGCGGTCCTCGCCGCCGCCCAGTTCGGCCTGATGCGAGAGTTCCCGCATCCGCTCTACGTTTTCTTTAAGTCCCATGGTTTTTTACCAAGCCAGCCGCAATATACGGCCCGCGCGGCAAAGCAAGCAAGAACGGCGGTGCCCGGCCAACCCGGCCCGCCCGCGGCCAAGCCTATTTTACCACCACCTGGAATGCGACGTGTCCCAGTGGAAAGCGGATGAGATAGACCGGGTCGCGCGGGGCTGGCTCCCACCCTGTGAAGACGAAGATGCCGTGGTCGAGCTTGAAATAGGCCATTTGCGGATCTGCGAATCGGTAGCGGTCGAAGCCCAGTACCGGAGCGAACAGTCCTCTGTCCTGGACCACTCTCTCATGCTGAAAGCGCTGTGGCGGATATTTGGTGAAGAACAGCACATAAATGTAGGGCTGATTAATGTTGTGGGTGATCACCAACGGTCCGGACCCCAGCGCGGCCGCGTGAGCGACCGTCGGACCGAGCCCATACTGGAAGTCATAGGCCGCCAGGCCCGGATAATCGCGGAAGTAGAAGTTGAGGAATTTTGCACCCTGCACCAGCATCGCTGTCACAATCGCCGCGGCGACCAGCAGCCGGGCCAGCCGGTTAGCGGCCGCGAGGTCGAACAAGAAGACCATCCCGAGCGCGCACAGGAGGGTAAGCGGCGTAAGCATCAGGAGAGTGTGCAGCGGGTGGCCAAAGGGCAGGATCAGAACCGCGGTGACCGCGGCGATTGCAAGCCACCCGAACAGGAACATCGCCACCCTTCGAAACTTCGCATCCATCAGCGCGCACAGCGCCAGGAAAAGCATTGCGGCCTGCGCGACCAGCAACTGTCCGTATCCGGGCGGATGCAGGCTGATATCCGAACTGCCGTTTTGGAACAGGAAGTGTGGGCTGAAGTTGAACAGCAGTCCCTGCCCGAACAGCCGCAGTCGTAGTCCTACAGGCAGCCCGAGGATGGAAACGGAGTGGTAGCGCGCCATCATCTGCGGATAATTTCGCCACAGCGCCCAAGCCTGGGGTATCGCGCAGATAACAATTACAATCAGGCCCGCCAGCGCCTGTTTGCGGAAGCGGCTTAACTCCCGCCAATGGAACGCCGCAATCCAGAGGATGAAGGGCAGCACGAACGCCTTGGTGATCGAGTAGGAATAGAGCGACAGCCCGAACATCACGGCGCTGACAGCGAGCCATCGGGCGCGCCGCAAACGAATCGCGAGGAAGAATGCCGCGGCGGCGAGCGAGGTGGTGGCGGACGCGGTGATCGCTTCATGACCGAAGCGGCTGATTGGCAAATGCCACGGCGAGATCGCCAGCAGCGCAACCGCGACCGCGGCGCCGCGGAGACCAACGAGCATGGAGGCGATTGTAGCGACGGCGACCAGGTCGGCAATTCCCCACAATGCCGCTCCCAACCTGACGGAGACCGGCCGCAAGCCGAACAAGCCCACCGGGACCACCAGCGAATAGTCGAACAGGGGCATCCGGTAATCGTTGAAAGCCTGAATCGCGACCGGAAGGAGATTGCCGTGCTGGTCGCGCCCGGTGCGCAGCAGGCTGTAGGCGTCGTAACCGTTGCACGCTTCATCCTGGTTGAAGCCGGCGGGGACTCGGTCCAGCGCTACCGTGCGCAGTCCGATTCCCACGACCAGGGCCACGGCCAAAAGCGACGCGCCGACCATCGCGGAAGCGAGGCGGGCCAAACCCGTGGCGCTCATCCGCGGCGCCAGCGGTTCCAGGTACTCAAGCCAATGAGGCGAGCTGAAATCCGCGCGGTCGGTTGCTGTGGTCACGACGGCGCCAAGTCGGTTGGCATTGGAGGAGGCCGCGCTCAGTCCGCCGGATTTGGGGTGAAGTCGTAAAATTCCAGCCGGTCGCCCACCTTGATGCCGTGTTTTTTGCAGAAGCCTGCGTTGACTTCGAGCACATACTGCGAGTCGCCAGCAACCTCCAGCGGCGTATCGTTGTAGGGTTCGGCGTTGGTGATGATGCCGATCACGCGACGGTCGCTTCCGGCAAAGAGCATGTCGAGTGGAATTTGCGTATTATGCATCCAGAAAGAAGCATGCACCGGCGACTTGAATATGAACAACATGCCCGCGTTCGCCGGCAGCTCGCCACGATACATAAGTCCGCGTTCGCGCTGCTGCCCGGTTTGGGCCAATTCGATATTGACCCACGTGCGCGCCTCTTCGCCCCGGCTTATGATCGCGACCCGCGGACCGGTGGGAGCGTGCGCACATTGCATCAGCGCCAGCATCGCCAAGGGTAGTAGCAGCCCAGGCCGAAGTTGGCGAGGTCCAAGGCGTCGCGGCTGATTGATTTCGTCCACAAGCAAGACCTTTCGTCAGGCCCGGAGCATGGCACGACATTGCCTCTGAGGCCATGAGCAAACGTCCGGAGCGCGCGGGTAACTTTCGAGGTGTGAAAACCAGCCGCATTGCGAAGTTCGGTTTTGTCAGCAGCGCGAGCGATATATCGGTATTGGACAACCGCGCCTATGAAACCTGACGAAGACCATATCCGCAGCCCGAAGTACGCGAGCATGCACAAGTTCGCCGAAATCTCTGTCCGCGGCAATCAGTGCGCGGCCTCTCATTGAAGGCGCGCTCCATGACGCTTTCGTCAGCGCGTCCGCAAGCCATCTCGGCGGTTGCGACGACCGCATGACCGTCCGAACGCAGAGCAATCTCGATTCGTGCCGTTGTGATTTGCCGTCCCTTGCAGGGGCGATCGCGCGAGTCCGGGCCATGAACGTGGCAATGTCAACCCTGCGGCAATCCACGATTCTCCACGCTCGAGCGGAATACGGCTAGCGGCCGGTGAACTTGGGGCGGCGCTTTTCGCCGAAGGCGCGCACCCCCTCGCGGTAGTCTTCGCTGTTGAAGCAGCGGGCAACCGCTTCCTCAACCAACTTTTGGTTGCGCTCACCGGCGTCCTTGAGCCCCTCGCGTATACACGCCTTGGCGGCGGCCATCGTCAGCGGCGCATTGCCTGCCATCTGCTCCGCGTACCGGCGCACGAACGCCTCAAGTTCCGGCGCTTCTATCAGTTTGTGGACCAGTCCCATTGCCAGTGCCTCCTCGGCGTCGAACAACCGCGCGGAGAGCAGGATTTCGCGCGCGTTGGCGGGGCCGACCACTTGCGCCAGCGCCTGGACTCCGTCAAGCGGATAGGCCAGTCCCAGGCGGGCAGCGGGAATGCCGAACCGAGTGCCTCGCGCGGCAATCCGGATATCGCACGACAGCGCGACCTGAACTCCCCCGCCCACGCATACGCCGCCGATCATTGCGATAATGGGCCGGTTCGAATTGACCAGCGCCGCGATCGCCCGGTTGGGCCAGTCGCGATACTCTTTGGCCTTTTCGGCGTTGGAACGCAGTTCGGTAAACTCCGAGATGTCGGCTCCCGAGATGAAGGCCTCCTCTCCCACGCCGCGCATGATGATGACCCGGATGGCGGCGTCGGCCTCCAGTTCGGCAACGCCTTGGGCAATTGCGCGCCAGGTCGCGAGGTTGAGAGCATTGCGCACCTGGGGCCGGTTCAAAACCAGCCAGCCCAATGGGGCTTCGTTGCGGATCAAAACCGTCTGCTGTTCCATCGTGCTGGGCTCCCGTGGTTGGGCATTGCGGCCATTTTTATCACGCCTGCGTTAGGCCATGATATTGGCCGCCGGGGTCTCTGAAATGACTCGGAAAAAGGAGCGGATTCGGCAATTCAGGTCTGGATGCATGGGAAGGCTGCGGGTCGGATAGATGTGAACGTGGCGCGGAAGATCATCTTGTTGGCGTTGGCGGGCTTGCTCGCCGGATGCAACTACAGCGTTTTCAAACGGCTCGATCTCTGGCGCAAGAAGCTGCGGCTTCATACTCCGGCCAGCTACAGCCCAATCAGCGTGGATGAAATGATCGATCTGCAGCCGGGATGCCCGTTTCAGGAAACCCAGGTGCCGGAAATCGACCGCCTCGAGCGGCGCGCCGTGGTGATGGAGGGCTACCTGGTGCGAGTCGAGCAGTTGGCCGATGGCAAGACCTATGCTCATTTGCTGCGCCGCGGCGACATCCACCTCGAGATTGACTCCGAACCGGATTTCCTGCCGGCCGAAAGCTCCGCGGAACGCGTGATATGCGAGGTTACCGTTCCTTTTCAATGGCGCCACAAGCGATGGAACCTGGAAGGCTTGGCGCCATTGGCGGGCTGGGTCAGCGATAGCCTGATCGGTCATTCTTATCCCGGTGGCACGCCGGGCGGCGCGCGGGTGCGGCTTTCCGGCTACCTGTTGGACGACTTCGTTCATTGCGCGGCCGTGGGCGACAGCCGGGCCACTGCATGGGAGATTCATCCGGTGACCAGAATCGAGGTTTGGAACGAAAAGAGCCGGCGGTTCGACCCGCTACCCTAGTGGAGCGGCAAGCGAACGGTTACGAAATGCTACCGGCGCCAGGCGAACTCTAGCGAAGCTTGTGGTGTCTAATCTTCTCTCACCGTTCCTTGGAATATGGGACGGGATAGGTGGCGATCGTAAGACTATTCCGCGGAGGCGCTTTCCGCCTGCTGGTTCTCCAGCCAGCGGGCGCCGGCTACGGAGTCGATGCGTTCTTTGATATTCGGATGACTTCTGAGCATGTACTGCAGGTCGTGGTCGCTGAGCACCAGTAACTGGCAGTAAGACAGCGCGCAGACGTCGGCCTGGCGTGGCTGGCCGCTCAGCAGAGCCATCTCGCCAAAAAAATCGCCCCGGCCCAGCCTGATTTTGTGGCTGTGCACATTCACTTCGACAGCGCCGGAGGAAATGAAGTACATGGCGTCGCCGCGATCTCCCCGATGGATCAACTGTTCTCCCGGTACGGCGAAGCGCGGCCTCAGCAGGCGCGCCACCCGGTCCAATTGCGTCTGCATCAGGTTGGTGAACATCGGCACTTGCGCTATCAGGGCGCGCGCTTCCAGTCCAAGATCCAGCCGCGGCCGTTCGTCCACCGCAAAACGCGCGGTCTGAACTTCGCGCCGCAACACGCCGTAGAGTTCGGGGCCGATCACACCGCCGTCGAACAGAGCCCGGTATTCCTGGTCCTGGCGGCGCAGCGCGATCTTGCTCAGCAGGCGCCGCTCCAGCAGCGTTGCGTAATCCGGATACTGGGTGCGCAGCGCCTCCAGCGCCGTGCGCGTCATGTCCTGGCGTTGTTGCACGATATTATGCAGGCGCAGGCTGGTTCGCTCGCCTACCAAGGTGGCCAGTTTGTCATCGATAAACGGACCAAGTTCCTCCAGCACGATCCGGTTGACCAGCAGGGATTCGAAACGGTCCGCCAGCGCGTCCACCAACGGCCAGTCGATGTGCAGGCGGCGATGCAGGAAATGGATGAATCTGAAACGCCGCGAAAATCCCACCATCTCCTGCGCGCTGCTCATGAATTCCGCCTGGCCCGACCGCGCCTGATCAATCAGGCGGTCCGCGTCGGCCAGCAGCCGCTTGACCAGCGTGCTCGACACGGTGCGCTCCTCAAAATGGCGCAGCACGAGTTCCCGCTCGCGATTGGCCATCGCCGCCATCCCCAGCAGCATCCGATGGCTCTCGGCCACCTCCATGGGCTCGATCACGATATTGGCCAATGCGGAAGTGGTAGCCGGATGACCGTAAAAGCGTGCTACGTCCGCGACCAGGTCGGATGGGAATTTGTAGCTGGCGCCGGCTGTCTTGACCGCTTCGGCGACCCGGCCGCGCGACAACGCGAGCACCTGGTAACGCAGTGTGGAATCCAGGTCTGAAAGGCGGTCAAGTCCCAATAGCCGGATCAACAGGCGCAAGGTGGTGCCGTTGACCAACAGAGTAAAGAGTACGAAGCCGGTGGCGAGCACCCCGATAAAGCGCTGGACATCCTGACTGATCTGGTGGTCCTCGGTTACCGCCAAGGCCAGCGCCAGGGTTACAGCGCCGCGCAACGCACCCCACAGGATAACGGTGTTGTAGCGGTTGTTGACCGGCTCGCTCAGCCCCAGCGCGCTCAGTGTGGGCAGCAGACCGAACAAAACGATTGCGCGCGCCACCATCGCCGCTACCACCAGTACACCGAGCACCAGCAGGTCATTCCATCCGACGTTTCCCAGCAGGCGCGGCACCAGCAGCGCCGCTAGGATGAAGATCAAGGAGCTGGCCCAAAACGCCAGTTGCTCCCAGAGGTCCTGGAGCAGGCGCCAGTCACTGGGTGAGATGCGGGGCTGTCCGATTGCGCCGATGGTCAGGCCCGAGGTCACCGCGGCTACTACTCCGGAAACGTCCAGGTAGCGCTGGCTAATGATGTACACCAGGTAGGGCAGCGCCAGCGTGGTGGTGATCTGCGCCAGGCGCAGGTCGTGCAGCCACGGAAGCAGGGCCACAACCAGGACCGCGCCGGCATAGCCGATCGCGACCCCGCCGATAAAATTGCGCACGAACGTTAAGGAGGCGGCGCCCGCGCTCGCGGCATGATGGTCAACCAGGATACTGGCCAGCACTGAGAAGAGGGTGATCGCCGCGGCGTCGTTGAGCAGGCTTTCGCCCTCGACCAGCCGGCTCAGACGCGACGGCGCGCCGACATCGCGGAAAATACCGATTACCGCCACCGGGTCGGTGGTGGCAACGATCGAACCCAGCATCAGGCAGGCGATAATCGATACGCCGGCGTAGGGTTTGAGCGCATATCCGATGACGAAGGTGGCGACCAGCACCGCGACCACCGCCAATAACAAAATCGGCGCCGCGTCCTCCACGATTTGCCGCACCTCGATCGTAAGGGCGCTTTGAAACAGCAGCAGCGGCAGAAAAATATACAGAAACGCATCGGAATGGATCGGCAGATCGTTGATTACGTGGCTATGTAGGACGAAAACCGACGCCAGCCCCATCCCGACACCCACCACGGCGAGCAGCACCGACGGCGACAAACCGAGCCTAATAGCAATGGGCTGAACCAGGCTGATAACGACCAGCAGAGCAGCGATCAACAACAAAATAATCTGCAGGTCCATGGGAAGCTCACCCAAGCTATCAACCAGATCAATTTACATCAAATCTGCAGCCAGCTTAAGCATACTGGTTTGGTTAATCTGCGGACATTTGTAACAGCCTTGTGCAGGTTCGCCGCAGCTTCTTCCAGTCCGTCTTCAGGATGGTTGAAGGGTACGTTTGCGTTTGGCTAAGTTGAGCTGGCCAGTTACGCGCGGAAACACAAGGTAAAATGCCGAATTCTCCGGATGAAACCACCGAATGGCTGGAAACCGACGGACTGGGTGGCTTCGCTTCCGGTACCGCCTCCACGATCCGCACGCGCCGCTATCACGCGCTGCTGCTGGCGGCAACGCGCCCGCCTGGCGGCCGCATGGTTCTGGTCAACGGCGTCGAGGCCTGGCTGGAGCGCCCGGAGGGCAAGTTCGCCTTGACCTCCAATCGGTACGATCCCGATGTGATTCATCCCGACGGCGCCAGCCATATCGAGGCCTTCCAGGCGCGACCGTATCCGCAATGGCGCTTCGCGCTGCCCGATGCGACTCGAATAGAGCACGGTATCTTGATGGCTCCGGGAAGCGCCTGCACTCTGGCGTACTGGAAGATAATCGAGGGCGCCGCAGGCACACTGACCGTACGGCCATTCATTTCGGGCCGCGACTATCATTCGCTGCATCACGAAAACCCTGCCCTCAATTTCGATCCTGAAATCAGCGCTGGCCGGGTGATCGTTCACCCTTACCGTAGCGTGCCGGCGATCGTGTTCGACTCCAACGCCGATTTCGTGCGCGAGCCCGCCTGGTTTCGGAACTTCGAGTACAGCCAGGAAAAGGCGCGCGGGCTGGATTGCAAGGAAGACCTGGCGGTCCCCGGCTATTTTCGATGGGACCTGGCGCGTGGCGAAGCCTGGCTGATCACGTCGGCGCAGGGGCAGGAGCCCGACAAGTCCTTTGCCCGCATTCGCGCCGAGATTCGCCAGCGCAAGCGGTCCGCGGTGCCGCTGCGGGCAGCGGCGGACGCCTACATTGTGCGGCGCGGCGAAGGCCGCACGATAATCGCGGGCTATCCATGGTTTACCGACTGGGGACGCGACACGTTCATCTCGATGCGCGGATTGTGCCTGGCTGCCGGACGCGTCGACCAGGCGCGCGAGATCCTGTTGCAATGGTCACAAGCGGTCTCCGAGGGGATGCTGCCCAACCGCTTCCCCGATACTGGCGAGCAGCCGGAGTTCAACTCCGTGGACGCTTCACTGTGGTACGCGGTCGCGGTGCACGAGTTTCTACACGCGGGCAAGCGCGTCGGCGCCGCGGATCGCAGAGAGATGCAGGACGCCATTGAAGCGATCCTGGAAGGTTACTCAAGGGGTACGCGCTTCGGCATCAGGATGGACTCCGACTCCCTGCTGAGCGCCGGCGAGCCGGGAGTGCAACTTACCTGGATGGATGCCAAGGTGGGCGATTGGGTCGTCACGCCGCGCATCGGCAAGCCAGTCGAGGTCCAGGCGCTGTGGATCAACGCTCTGAGGATCGGAGCTGCATTCAACCCGCGCTGGGCCGAAGTTGAAAAAGCGGCGACCGAGTCGTTCGCGCGACGCTTTTCGGACCCCAAACGCGGATGCCTGTACGATGTCATCGACGCGGATCACAAGCCGGGCGCGATAGACCCCGCGCTGCGTCCCAACCAGATATTCGCGGTGGGCGGTTTACCCTTCCAGGTCGTTGAAGGCGGGCAGGCAAAGTCCATCGTCGATATCATCGAAACCCGCTTGCTGACGCCGGCCGGCTTGCGCACTTTGGATCCGGCCGATCCAAACTACAAGCCGCGCTATAAGGGCGGCGTGCGCGAGCGCGACGGCGAATACCATCAGGGCACGGTATGGCCGTGGCTGATGGGCCCCTTCGTCGAGGCATGGATCAGGGTCAGAGGCGAGAAGCGCTCAGCCAAAAACGAAGCGCGGAAACGGTTCCTCGATCCGATGCTGAAGCTGCTCGATCCTGCCGACAGCGGGCATCTGCCGGAGATTGCCGACGGCGACGCGCCGCATACCGCGCGCGGATGCCCGTTCCAGGCGTGGTCCGTGGGCGAAGCGCTGCGCTTGCAGCGGATGCTGGAGTAGCATCGCAAAAGCAGAGCGCGCGGCCGCCCGGCGCACACTTTCGCGACTCACGGAGGAAACCAATCAGATGGGCGTCAGACTCAGCGAAGATGAGGCGTGGGACAGGCTGACCAACAGCCACACCGGAATCATCACCACGTTGCGCCGCGACGGATGGCCGGTTTCGTTGCCGATGTGGTTTGCGGTGGTTGACCGAAAAATCTACATGCGCACGCTGGCGGCGTCCAAAAAGGCGCTGCGCATCAAGCGCGACCAGCGCGCGTGTTTCATGGTCGAAAGCGGCGAGGCGTGGAAGGACCTGGCCGCCGTCGTGGTGCCGGTGCGCGCATCGTTGATCGATCCCACCGGTGAGGAAGCCCGGCGGGCGTTAGCCGCCCTGGGAGCGAAGTATCAGGGATTCGGGCTGCCGCAGCGAGAGGTTCCCGAGGCGACCAAAAAACATTACGGCGCCTCCAATGTAGTAATCCGGCTCGATCCGGCCGGCGACATGATCACCTGGAACAACGCAAAGATCCGGCTCAAGAGCGCGTAGCGGTTATCTGCTTGAAGCGTATCATCCAGCCTCACTCCGAAAAAATCGCCGCCAACTAAGGAGGCAGGTACAACTTAGGCGATTCTCTTACTTGAGGGTTTCTGGCTAATCGCTTCGTAGATATAAACATCGGTGCGGTAAGGTATCTCGATCACGTCTTTGCCGCGGGTATCGGGATGACGCTGAAGGACATCGCGCACCTTGAGCAGGAGCCGCGAGCGATCGGCTTCCTCCATATTTGCGATGAAACTGGTGGACGCGATTCGATCCTTCAGGGGTCGAAAAATCAACTAGCTGCAGATGAGCAAATGATTTCTCCTCAAGCGGGCGAAATCCGGTGAATTCCGCGAAGGCGTTTTTCCAGACGCCGGCGCGATGGCGCGGCAAATCGCCCTCTTTGCGATCGACCAGCGCCCACACGTCTTTCACCCAATCGGCGCTCGTGTCGCGCTTGTTCCAGATCAAACCGAGGCGGCCGCCTGCTTTAAGCACACGATGAATTTCCCCCAGCGCGATAGCGTTGGCGAACCAGTGAAACGCCTGCCCTGAAGTGGCAGCGTCCGCAAATCCGTCAACCAGCGGCAGCGCCTCCGCCGGCGCCGTCGACGATCTTCACTCCCGGCAGGACGCGGCTGAACTGATCGCGCATCGCCGCGACCGGCTCCACGGCGATCAGATTCACGCCGGTTTTGATTAGCAGGCGCGAGAGTTTGCCCGTGCCGGCGCCGATATCGATCGCGCTGGAGCCCGGGCGCAGTCCCAGTTGCTCGGCCATGAAGGATACCGCCGCAGCCGGATAGTCGGGTCGGCCGCGCTCGTAGGCCTGCGCGCCCTTGGTGAATCCTGCCTGCGCGATAGCGTTAATCTTCATGGTCGCACTCCCGTCCAAACCATTTCACTACTGTACATGGTTGCGAAGAGCCCGATTGGAAGCGACGTGTGTACAAGCCGTGCGCGCGGTTGTAGAAAGGCCCTGGCGGGCAGGGACCCGCCCCACTCCGGACGTCGGAAGGTTCAACCAAAGTGGCGCAATTGAAGGACAAGGTGGCGATCGTCACGGGCGGCGGCCAGGGAATCGGCAAACAGATAGCGCTGGCCTTTGCGCGTCATGGCGCAAAGCTGGTGCTCGCGCAGCGTTCCCCTGGCGCGCTGGAAACCACCTGCGCTGAAGCAAGAGGCCTGAACGTCGAAGCGATCGGCGTGATTTCAGATATCGCGAAGGAAGCCGATTGCGCGCGCTTGGCCGAGGAGACGCTCAAGAAGTTCGGGCGCATCGACATTCTGGTTAACAACGCGGGGCTGTTCGGTGTCACCAAGTCAACCGTCGAGATGACGTTGCCCGAGTGGAACGAAGTGATCGACAGCAATCTGACCGGGACCTGGCTGGCCACCCGCGCGGTTCTGCCCGCGATGATCAAGCAGAAATCCGGAAATATCATCAACATTTCATCCACGGTGGGCCGCCGCGGGTACACGCTCAGAGGACATTATGCGGCCGCCAAGTGGGCGGTGATCGGGCTGACTCAGACCTGGGCCGTGGAATGGGGCAAAGCGGGCATCCGGGTGAATTGCGTCTGTCCCGGCGCCGTGCAAGGCGAACGCATCGAGCGCGCAATCAAGGCGCGGATGGAAACCCTGGGAATAACCTACGAACGCGCCAGGCAGGGACTCACCTCCGGCAGCCCGATGGGCCGCATCGTTAGCGAGGAAGAAGTGGCGCGCACGGTTCTGTTCCTGGCCTCCGATCAGTCAATCGGACTTACCGGACAGTCGATTAACGTGGATGTCGGCGCGGTGATGAGTTAGGTTGTTGACTTTCCCGCTCGCTGAGCCTTCAAGCGCGCCGATTCGCGCACCGCACCTCTTGCACTGACGCTATTGCGGCCGC
The DNA here is from genome assembly GCA_035262365.1 of Binataceae bacterium (SeqCode). Taxonomy (GTDB): domain Bacteria; phylum Desulfobacterota; class Binatia; order Binatales; family Binataceae; genus JAJPJA01. The sequence continues at coordinate 50,615 of DATFSZ010000069.1, read as the reverse complement.
TCGCGGAGCCGTTTCGGCATTTGGCGGCACGCGCCGTTGATGCCGCATCACGGTGCCGGCGGGCCGGACAAGCTTTAATGCGCCGTCCGTGTCGCGCTAGGATTGGCTCGGATTGATGTCCGGATCGATGGTTGTATGGGCGGCTTAGTTGTCTGGACAAGTGCAAGAAGCCAGACGCCGACGTATAGTCGCACCGTTGGACTGGATTTGCGGCAGAGTCAAGGAGGTCCCGTGGGTTCGCTTTCGGGCAAGGTTGCCGTTGTAACGGGTGCCAGTCGAGGTGTGGGAAAGGGAGTGGCCCTTGCCCTCGCGGAGGAGGGCGCTGCGGTCTACGTTACCGAACGGACAATGGCGTCCGGCTCGCATCCGCTACCTGGCACCGTCGGCGAGACCGCCGCGGAAGTCGACCGCCGCGGCGGCAAGGGCATTGCCGTCCAGGTCGACCATGGGAAGGATGATCAGGTCGCAGCCTTCTTCGAGCAGGTCAAGCGAGAGCAGGGCCGCCTCGACATTCTGGTCAATAACGCCTTCGCACTGCCCGAAGACCTGACGGCACCGAAACCCTTCTGGGAGAAGCCGCTCTCATACTGGCAGATGGTGGACGTCGGCGTGCGTTCCAACTACGTTGCTGCGTGGCATGCGGCCCATATCATGGTCCCGCGCCGGTCCGGACTCATCGTGGCCACCTCCGGCTATACAGGAGTCGCCTACACCTATGCTGTTGTGTTTGGAACCTGCAAAGCCGCCGTCGACCGGATGGCGCGCGACATGGCGATCGAGCTAAAGCCGCACAATGTGGCCTCGATTTCGCTGTGGTTGGGACTTACCTTCACCGAGCGGGCTCAGCGCGCCTTGAAAAGGAGCCCGGAAATGTCATCACAGACGGTCACCAACCCTGAGGTCGGCTCTTCTATCGAGTTTCCCGGTCGGGTAGTCGCCGCACTTGCCAAGGACCCCGAGATCATGAAGCGGTCGGGCGGCACCTACATCGCCGCCGAGGCCGCGCAGGACTATGGCGTAACTGATATCGATGGGAAGGTTGTCCCGTCTCTTCGAGCGCAGCGCGGCTCTCCGCTTTACTCGCCGATATAGCGGCTGGCGCCAGAGCGCTTAGTTTGTCCCATTGTCAAGCCGGAGGAGCGCCCATTGCCAGAACTGAGATTCGACCATCGTGTAGCCGTCATAACGGGTGCGGGCAGAGGTCTGGGACGCGCCTATGCCCTGCTCCTCGCGTCGAGGGGAGCAAGAGTAGTTGTCAATGACACCGGGGGTAGCTTGAAGGGGGAAGGCCTTGATGCCGGTCCCGCACAGGAGGTGGCGCGAGAGATCCGAGCTGCCGGAGGGGACGCCGTCGCCACTACCGCTTCGGTATCCACGCCTGAAGGGGGAAGTGCGATCGTCAAAGCGGCGTTGGACCACTATGGCCGGATCGACATTCTCATCCATAACGCCGGCATCGTTCGCGCAGCGTCCCTGAAGGAGATGACGCAAGAAGACTTCAATGCGGTCCTGGATGTCCATCTGCGTGGGGCATTCCACGTTGTTCGCCCTGCCTTCGTTCATATGTGCAAGGCAGGTTACGGCCGTGTCGTGCTGACCTCGTCGATCGGCGGTTTGTATGGGAATGCCCGCCAGGCAAATTACGGCGTGGCCAAGGCGGGCATAATCGGCTTGTCCAATGTCGTCGCGCTTGAGAGTGCCGCGGAGGGCGTTAAGTGCAACGTCATCGTTCCCGCAGCCGTCACGAGAATGGCCGAGGGATTGGACACGACAGCCTACCCGCCAATGTCGCCTGAGATGGTAGCGCCCGTGGTGGCCTGGCTTGCCCATGAATCCTGTTCCATCTCGGGCGAGATGCTGATTTCCATAGCCGGCCGTGTTGCGAAGGCCTTCATCGCTGAATCGCGAGGCGTGTACAAGGCCACATGGTCGATCGAAGATGTGGCCGAACAGATGGACGCGATCCGAAACATGGATGCGCCGTTTATCGCCGCGGGCGATGCCCATGCCGATCATATTCGCTACAGTTTTGAAATGGCCACCAAAGCTCGCGGCTCTGAAGTAAAATCACAATGACTAGCGCGACATCACCGATTATCGACCCTGACAGGCTCGCCAGGCTCGAACACTTGCTCGACCGTCAGGACATTCTCGATTGCCTGATCCGGTTCTGCCGGGGAATGGATCGCTTCGATCGGGAGCTGTTTCTTTCGGCTTTTCATTCCGACACCGTCATTGATGCAGGCGAGTTTGTAGGCCCGCCCGGGCAACTTTATGCCTGGGCGTCCGAACTGCACGAAGAGGGGCAATCCTCCACGCTTCATAATGTGCTGAACCATAGCTGCGAAATCGACGGCGACGTTGCCCATGCCGAGACCTATTATCTGTTCACTGCGCGCAACCGCGACGGGACAAACTGGATCGCCGGGGGCCGTTATCTTGACCGGCTGGAGCGGCGCGACGGCAACTGGAAGATCGCCTTGCGGTGCAATTCCGTGGAATGGTCCGGCCTGATCCCCGCCACAGCAATTCCTTTTGAGGATGTGCCGGACGTGCACCTCAACGGAACTGCGTCGCGCGGCAAGGAGGATCCCTCCTATCGGCGGCCGCTGACCAACCGGCGGAAGATGCATATCCCCGCGGTCTCGCGTGAGCCCGAACGGATCCAGCAGACTTGAGAAACGAGAAGCCCACTTCGCTCATCCTGAAAGAAGGATCTAGCGCGGCTCAAAGCTCCCGCGAATTGGTAACCAAACCACTAGCCTTTTACTCGTCGCATCGTCATCGAGTGACGAAAGCGGGATGCCGGATGAGTATTGATGGTTACCTGGGCAATTTTCCCGTTGGACATTTTGTATGTGCGCCGGAACTCAAGCGCCGCGCCGCCCGCCTCGACCTGGAGGCCGCCGGCCAATGCCGGCGAAATCAGCGTCGCGGCGATTTCCTGATGAACCTCCACGATGGTCTGGCCGAACAGGTCTTCTATGAGCGGGAAGATTGGACCGGTGTGACGCTGCAGGAGTCTACCTACCGCGGCAAAATCCCGGTTGATGTAGTATTCAGTCCAACACAGGGGAGATTCAACGCCATCTTTATGTCTGAAGCCGCATACTGACAGCCACTCGTCGCCGCTTGCAAGTCCGGTGCGGGATGCGAGTTTTCCGTTAATCAAAATCATCTTGATGGACTCGATTGCGAAGCGAGTGCCGATCGCGAAGGCCACGAGGTCGTTGATCGACATCACGTCGTGAACGTATAAGTCCGAGGAGCGCGGAGGAACGACGATCGTGCCTGCTCCCTGTCGCGAAGCTACCAGATTATCTTCACGCAGCCGTCTCAGCGCTTCCCGGACGGTATAGCGGCTGATGGAAAAACGCTCGCATAGGTCATCTTCGGTTGGGAGTTGCGATCCCACGGGATACACCCCGCCTACAATCTCCTCCTTCAATGTGCGGGCGACCTGGAGATAGAGATGGCCGGCGGATTTGACATCGGCCTTGGAGGAGGCGCTTCGTCTGCCCTTCAATGGCTTTGCCCGATTTGCCTTTATTCCAATCTTCGAGGCCATGATCCTTTTTACCAATTGCGCGCACGGTGACAAGGCGCTGGCGGATATGGCACAGCGCCGGTCTGGCGGCGTCATATATGTCCGGACAGGTTTGTCACAAGAATTTCTGTGCCATTCAGCGGTGATGGAAATAAATGGGCTGGCCGGCGGACAGGTATCTCAACGAGCCCCGGAACACATGTATCGCTGTGGTCGTGAAGTTGAGGAAAACCAAAATGGAACATAACCTTCTGAAGCTTGACGGCCGCATCATCGTGGTGTCCGGGGCCGCCGGCGGCGGCATCGGGACGACCGTCACACGCCTGGTTGCCGGCGCCGGCGCGACCGTGATCGCGGCGAGCCGCTCTCAAGCCAATCTCGATCGGCATATCGCGCCACTGGTCTCGCAGGGTCTTTCGATCACCGCGGTGGCGGCCGACGTGCAGACCGAAGCAGGCGTGGCCGCCGTCATGGAGCGCGTGCGCGGCGAGCGGGGCGATCTTTACGGACTCGTCAATGTGGCAGGCGGTGCGGCGCCGTCAACCTGGGGCCGCTTCACGCGGCTTTCCCGGGATGATTGGCACGCGCTGTTCTCTCAGAATCTCGATTCCATGTTTTTTATGAGTCAAGCCGTCGCCGCGGAATTGATGGCGCAGAGACGCGCGGGCTCACTGGTCTCGATCTCTTCGATCAGCGGCGCGAACTCGGCGCCTTTCCATGTTGGCTATGGTGCGGCCAAGGCGGCGATGTTGTCGGTGGTCCGAACCATGGCGCTCGAGCTGGCCCCGGATGGTATCCGGGTCAATGCCGTGGCGCCCGGGCCGACCGAGACCCCGGCATCAGGCACATACGTAGGGGAAGATGCGCAGCGCGACCGCCGGGCTATTCCGATGGGACGGCGCGCCCGTCCGGAGGAGATCGCAGGCGCCGTGCTCTTCCTGCTGTCGGACTTATCCAGCTACGTCACAGGTCAGTGTCTGATCGTCGACGGCGGCATCAATCTCAAATGGTCCCATCTCGCCGAGGATAACACCCCACTCTTCCTCAAGGACGAATCCTTCCGCGCGGCGATGAAGCGCTGAAAGCTGTCCGGACAATATTATCGGTTGTCATGAAAGCCCAAATCCATCCTAAATCCAAAACGTTGACTGCCCAGGGAAAGGCCCCGATATTAGTCTGGACAACATCAAATACTGTTTTCTGCGGGAATCCTGTCGAGCGCACGTCTGGAGCTCCTCGCCGAGAGCGTGAATCGATCGAACGAACGCCCATAGGCCGCCATTGAAAGGGCAGGAGGTCGTCATGAACGAACCCATCAATATCACGGATTTGGTTCAGACAGCCGAGGAGTTGACCGAGCCGGTAACGATCGGCGCCGAGGCCTACATCTCCGACGAGTATGCGCGCCAGGAGCGTGACAAGCTGTGGCGCAAGGTGTGGCTGCAGGCCTGCCGCGTCGAAGAGATCCCCGAAGTCGGCAATTATCTCACCTATGACATCCTTGACGACTCGATTGTGGTCGTGCGGACCGCGCCCGATAAAATCTCCGCCTACTATAATGTCTGCCCTCATCGCGGCCGCCGGCTGGTCGATACGCCCAAAGGCGCCCGCAACGCCTGCGGCAAGAGAAAGCTGTTCGTCTGCGGCTTCCACGGATTTCGCTACAACCTGGACGGCGAGTGCGTCCATGTGTCTGAGAAGGAGGACTGGAAGGGCGCGCTGACGCCGCAACGCACGCACCTGGGCGAGGTCAAGGCCGACACCTGGGGCGGCTGGATCTGGATAAATATGGATCCGAGATGCGAACCCTTGCGCGACTATCTCGAGCCGGCCGCCAGCATCCTCGACCCTTTTGAGCTTCAAAACATGCGTTACCGATGGCGCCGGTGGGTCGTGTTCGACTGCAATTGGAAGGTCGCCATGGAGGCGTTCGACGAAACCTACCACGTCCCCGCGACGCACCCTGAGTTCACGAAGTTCGGCGACTTTCGCGGATGGGCCAGGGCACAGGGAAAACACAGCAATATCGGCTATGACGCGCCGAAAGATTTGGATGAGAATCAGGCAAAGCTGCGGCTTGGCACAGGTGACCCCCGCCTCTCGACCGCGGAGATGCAGGTCTATACCTGGGAGCACGTGAAGACCAACACCACCCAGACGCTGGTCGATGCGGCGGTCCGGCTGGCCGACGAGTTGCCAGAAGGAACTCCGCCCGACAAGGTGCTCAAACATTGGCTTGACTCCGCGCGGCGCGACGACGCCGCGCGCGGCGTCATTTGGCCGACTATCGATCCTCAGCATGTCGGCAGCAGCGGCACCGCTTGGCAGATCTTCCCCAACTTTCAAATAGGGCACGCGTTGAACAACGCCCTGTGCTACAGCGCCCGGCCCTTCGGCTGCGATCCCAATAGGTGCATCTTCGAGGCCGTCACTTATGAGCTGTACCCCAAAGGGAAAGAGCCGGAGACGGAGTGGCTTTACACGCCGGTGGACGATGCAGCATGGCTGAGCGTTCTGCCGCAGGATTTTTCAAACATGGCCGCGGTGCAGCAGGGCATGAAGTCGGCGGGCTTCCGCGGCACTCTGCCCAATCCGTATCGGGAGCGCAGCATCGCCAATCTCCATCGCAATCTGGCGAAATACATGGGCACCGGCGCACCACGGAAGCTCAGGTGAACGACGCCGGGCAGCCAGTCTTATCGGTGGCGTTTGCGCATTCGCATCGGTCGCCAACCACAGGCTGGAAGCCTGTGCCACGCACCCGTATTGACGTGACGGCCGCGGCCACTTGAGTCGGGAGAAGATCATCGATGAAGGTCAATATCGGGGCTTTCGCACACAATTCCAGGGACTGGGAGCGCATTCAGAGCGGTGATTACAGCCGCCCTCCCGCTACGCCCGATTACGATTTTGTCCAACGGGCGCTTGCGCTTGCCGATTTGGCCGAGCCGCTGGGTTTTGACGGGATCTGGGCGCCTGAGCACCAGGGCACCCCGTATGGAATGACGCCTAATCCGATCCAGACGCTTACCTATTTTGCCGGACGCACCAAGCGCATCAGCCTGGGATCGATGGTGGTAGTCGCCCCATGGTGGCATCCCGTGCGGCTGGCGCACCAAATCGCTTATCTCGATATTGTCTCGAACGGGCGTTACGACACGATCGGGCTGGGGCGCGGCGTTTCGAAATCGGAGTTCGACGCGGTTGGAGTCCCGCGTGAGGAAAGCCGGCAGCGCTTCGATGAAACCCTCGATATCCTGAAATTGGCTTTTTCTCAGGACCGGTTCTCATACGACGGAAAAATCTTCAAGATTCCGCAGATGTCGCTGCGGCCCGCGCCCAAGAGCCCCGATCTGTTTTCGCGTATCTACGGCTCATCTTCGAACCGCGATTCGCTCGAAATACTCTCCCGCCGCGGGATGATACCTCTCTTCGTTGGCAACAAGCCGCTTGAGGATGCTGGCAAAGAGGTGCGGCTGGTGAACACGATCCGGCAGGACATTGGACTGCCGCCGTGCCAGCCGAAGAACGTCCTGTTCATGTACTGCACGCCCACGATGGAACACGCCAATAGGGCTGAAGAGTACATTCTGACCGCAGGCAGGGATGTCGCTCTTCACTACGGATTTGCGGACCCCTCCAATTTCATCGGGGTCAAGGGGTACGAAGCCTATGCGAGCAGGGCTGCTGGCGCCACGGCTGTGCTCGCCGCGCTCGCAAGCGGCAACGAGCAGAGCAAACCGAGCACTCCCGGATATCATCCGTCGAACCTGATGATCGGCACGCCCGAAGAAGTTATCAGACGGATCCTCGCCGCCCAGCAGGCGTGCTCTTTCTCGGAGATCACAATCGTTCCGCAATTTGGCACCATGCCTTACGACGAAGCAGAGCAGAGCACGAAATTGTTCGCCAAGGAGGTCCTGCCCGTCATCCATAAAATGGAGGCGCCGCTTAATGCCGACGCGCTTCCGCCCCGTGCCGTCGGGTGATCTCTATCCCGACGTTGCAATTTGTAGCGGGTTTTCGCGAGCCATTCTTTGTCAGCCCGAGTTGACCGTCAGCGAGACGACTGGGGGATCAACGCGATGCGATTTGCCTGAAAAATCAGACCCGCGAAGCCTCCGCCTACGTCGGACTGCAATTTACATACAGTCGACTCGCGCGTCATCTCCGATTCCACGTACACCACCGGTTGCTCGTAACTTTGAAATATCGGCGGAACCTTCATTCTTGTCATTCCGACCGACCGAGCGCAGCGAGGGAAGCAGAGGAATCAACGCGAAGCGATTTATTTTCTTCCGCCGTTGCGCAGCCAAAGGGCGCTTTGAACTCTGAAAGCTCGATCACCTCAACCCGCCGCTCGCCCCACTCCACATCGACACCGCGCTCATCGCGATTACCCTTTCCGAGCCCCAGATAGTCCCCAGGAAAGTTTCAACGGCCATGGCGTAGCAACCGGCCCGACGGCGCACCGGTGGTCTGATCGTCGTCCACAGTAACCTCGCCGTTGACCAGAATCTTCCGATAACCCTGCGCCCGTTGGATTCGCCGCCATTCGCCGCCGGGAAAGTCGTAGGCAATTTCCATAGGCTTGAGTGCCAGGCGATCGAGGTCATAGATGACGATATCGGCCGGTGCACCCTGGACCAGCGTGCCGCGGCCTTTAAAACCTGCGCACAGCGCAGGCGCTGTGCTGAGGTGCCAATGCGCGGTCTCGAGATTCATAAAGAAGCCGTGGTCCCGAATCTTGACCAACGCTTCCGTCGGGTAAACACCGCCGGTAAAGAACTTGGTGTGAGCGCCGCAGTCCGACACGCCCCAAATCCCGGGTTCCCACTCGGCAACTTCTTTGAAGGACTCGAAATTGTGGTTTACCGGGGCCGACTGAAATTCGGTATCCAGAGCGTCGGCCACAGCGATGTCCAGCATGGCGTCGACCGGATGCTTGCCCATCATGCGGCCGGCCTCAACGATGCTCATGTTCTCGTACTGCTTAAGTTCGGGCTGCTTGACCCGGATGATGAACAGCTTGTCCCAGCTCAGGGTTATGCCGCTCTCAGTTGCCCTGAGCGACGGACGGCGGGCCGGGTCTGAAAGCTTCTGCAACCGCTCCTCGGTACCGCCCACCGTCGCCTCCCGCCAGGGCGGCGCGTCGTCGTAGAGGTTCCAGTCTTTGAAGGTGAAAACGAAGCCGGTCTCGCCGACGGCGGCCATGGCGTAAATCCACAGGCCTCTCTGCCGGCAGCTGTTGAGCCATCGCAACTGGTCGCGATGCATCTCCGTATGCCGGTCGTTGGCGATAACCGAGTTGTAGATGATCGGCCGGTCGCAGACCTCGGCCAGCTTTTCATAAAAGCCGAAGGCGCTGTACTGCTCGCTGTCCCATCCAGAGTCCTCCTGTTGCGAATCCGGAAAGTACGTCATCTGGATGTAGCCTTGCCGCCGCTCACCGAGCATCCGCCCCAGCGCCAGGATGGTGGCTTCGGCCATCACGTCAGTGACCATCGGCGTGCCGTCGTAATCCATCTGCAAGCTGTTTCGACCGAGCCGCTGGACCGACCATCCGCAGCCCCCGGCGCCCATCGACTCGTTAAGGAGCTGGCGCATTTGGCGCTCTTCGTCCGCGGTCAGGCGCCGTCCGGTCTTGGCCTCCTCCAGGCCCATCACCCAGGTAAGCATAGGCGCGATCGGCACCAGGGGCAGCACGTTCACTGACTTGGGGTGGCGCTCCAGGCTGTCCAGGTACTCGGGAAACGTGACCCAGTCCCAGGGCATGCCGGCGCGCATCGACTCCAACGGGATCGCCTCGTTGCGCGTCATCGTGAGCATCGAGCGGTCGCGTCCCGCGGGAGCGACGGGCGCAAACCCGAAGCCGCAGTTGCCGATCGCCACCGAGGTTACGCCATGCCAGCCGGAGACCGTGCAGTAGGGGTCCCAGAATAGCTGTGCATCGTAGTGGGTGTGGAGATCGACGAACCCGGGCGCCACGATCAATCCGCTGGCATCGATTACCGTGCGACCCTGATGGGCCTTGAGGCGGCCGACTTCGGCGACACAACCGTCCCTGATCCCCAGGTCGCCGCGGAAGCGGGGCAGCCGGGTACCGTCGATGATCGTTCCATTCATTATCACGGTGTCGAATTCCGCCATTGGACCGTCTCCTATGGATCGAACCGATTCACGCACCAATACGAGTCGGAATTTTCCATTTTGAATGGTGATTCAAACTCGCACCAACATCAGGCGTTTGCAAACCCGAAGTTCGAGGCTTGAGTCGAGACGGCTTTCGAAGGCACCCAACGGGCCCGTTCTACCTCGCATTGAAATAACTGGCGCTTTTCGTGCTCAATTCCCAGGTTGATTGTGAGGGTCGGGCAAGACGAATTTACTCGTCCAGTCGTTTAGTGTGTGATAAAGCCTTACAACTACTACAGGGCGATGTAGCCACCATTGGGTGTTTTCAACCAGGGGGCATGCTATGGATCGCGTCAAGACCATCGAGAACCACGTTGCGGGGGTTGCACAGACAGTTTCGTCGGCCTATGTGCCTCCCTTCCAACTCACAGAAGGGCAGCCACCACCCATCGCTGCGAACGGCGGTTTGTCCTATATGTCGTTCGATCGAGACGGGGATGCGGGGACTGCTGCGGCGACAGAGGCAGCGCTCCATCAGATTGCCGAGGGGGAAGGGCAGGCGGTTATCGACATGCTCGACAAGGCTCGTCCCGGCCCGATCGAGACGAGGTGGGGCGTCGGCTTTCGTAGCTACTCAGAGTGCCTGGAATACATTCGGGCAAACAACATCGAAGCCCCTCCAGGCGGCGTAGCCCTTCCGCTGCGCTACACCATCTACGAGGCTCCGTCCTACTCCATCGTCTCATCCAACGCACTCTGGCGGGACCCGGCGCGCGATACTGAGGCAAAAGCGTTGCGCAAGGAAGAGCGGGACATCGGGCGCCGATGCCTCTATTTTCCGCAGGTGTTGCGCGACGCGCGACGAATGGAGGAATACTATCCAGGGCTCTCGCCCAACAGCCCCGAATGCATGGACAAGCTTGGTGTTGCGCTGGCGTACTGCAAGTCCAAGTGCGGGAACTTTTACGACGCGGCGGAGGTGGAGCGCGTGTTCTACCCCGAGATGGAGAAGCTCCTCCTGGAGTTTTTCCCGGACGCGACGGATGCGCTTGTGTACAACCACGATGTGTTTGACAAGGACTACAACGGCGACCGCACGGAGGATCAGGACCGCAAGAACCCGGGGGTGAACGCCAGCTACGCCTACATCGTGCACAACGACCTGAACGACAACAGCGGCCGCGTGCGCTGCCGCGAGCTGCTCACGAAGAACCTGCGCAACTTCGGGCGCGAGCAGCACTTCACCGAGGAGCAGGCGGACGCGAAGATGTCGCGGCGGTTCATGTCCATCAACCTCGCCAAGCCGATGGAGACCGTGTGCCAGAACCCCTTCGTGCTCTGCGCCTGGCCCTCTTTTGCCGATCAGCCGTACATCACCAACTACCGCATCTATGACGACCGCGTCGGCGAGACCACCCGCTTCACCTACCGTCCCGACCACCAGTGGTACTGGTTTCCCCAGCAGAAGCCCAACGAGGTGTCGATGCTCAAGTGCTACGATTCGGTCACCGACGGTTCCGTCTCGCGCTGGTCTTTCCACACGGCCTGCATCGACCCAACCGCGCCCGACGACGCTCCCTGCCGCAAGAACGTCGTAGTCCGAGCCTTTGTCTTCTTCTAAGAAGTACGCATCGGAGAGAGAGGGAGAGAAGCTGCCCTCCTGGGGCCACAGGCGACATGGCGGGCTGAGCTGCTGCTGAAGGAATGGCGCGACCAGGGCGATATGGAGGGCCTCGTTCTCGTGAAAGGATCCAGGGCGGCGGCCGCCCTCTGCCGGCGGCGTAGTTCAGGGACCTTTTTCTCCAAATTTTCCCGATAGTCGAGTACCATGCTGATGCCGCGGAGCACCGCCGCTTTAGCGCGGTAGATCGCGTCGGAACGGCCTCATTCCATGGTTGGCGCCGCTCCGAGGAAGGCTATGACGTATGAAGTTCGGCCTGCACTATCAATTGCCGTGTTTCGGTTCGCAGTCTTCGGTTCAGCGCTACCGGGATACATTGGAGCAATCGGTCCACGCCGAGGCGCTTGGATTCGAATCGGTATGGCCGGTCGAACAGCACTTCAACGCCGACCTTTCGATCACACCGGCGCCGCTGCTGCTGCTCGCAGCGCTGGCCGAAAGAACGCGCACGCTACGGCTGGGAATCGCGATTGTTCTGCTGCCGCTTTCGCATCCAATCCGCGTCGCCGAGGAGATCGCGACTTTGGACGTACTCAGCAACGGCCGGGTGGAATTCGGGGTCGGTCGGGGATCGATTCCAAGTCATTTTACCGGCTTTGGAGTTCCGCTGGCTGAGAACCGGGAGCGGTTTGCCGAAGCACTCGAAGTGATCGTACGGGTCTGGACCACGGAGCGGGTTTCACATGCCGGCCGCTTCTTCAAAGTGGACAATCTCTGCGTGGTGCCCAAACCGGTGCAGCAACCTCATCCGCCTGTTCGTGCCGCCGCGAGCAGCGTCGAAACACTCGAATACATGGGCCGCATGGGCTATCCGATCTTTGTCGCCACTCCAACCAATCCCTTTCCGAAGCTCAGACAGAATCTGCCGATTTACCGGGAAGCTCGTAGGAGCAGTGGACATCCCGACAACGGCGGCGAGGATGTCACACTCGTCCTGCCAATTTATGTCGACGAGAGCCGCGCCCGGATCAGAGAGCTTATGGAGCCGAGCATCAATCATTACCTCCAGACCGTGGCTGGCATCTACCGGTCGGCGGTCGAACGGTCTGAAATCGCGCCGGCACGTGTGCCTGAGCGGGTCGAGCGGATCGGCCGCACGACGTGGGAGCAGGCCTGCGAAGTGATGGCGATCTTCGATACGCCGGATGCGTGCGTGGAGCGCTTGCAGCATGTACGTGATGAATTCAACGTCGGGCGCATAATCTGCTGGTTCAACACCGGCGGAATGGTCCCGCACCTGCAGGTCATGCGCAGCATGGAACTATTCGCCGCCGAGGTGATGCCGCATCTCTGACAGCAGGCTCTACCTGGTCCTAGAAAAATGATCTAAGGGCGGGATACCAGAGCGCGGCCGCCAATGATAACGGCGGCGCGCGCTCAGAGAATCATTCCGCCGTTGGCGCGGATTACTTCACCATTGAGCGTGGTGTTGGCGGCCGAGGCGACGAAGACAATCACTGAGGCGACCTCCGCGGGGGTGGGGACATGGCGTATCGGCGATACTTTGCTGGTCTGTTCCACCAGCTCCGGCATCGAGCTGAGCACGGTTTCGCTTTGCGTTAAACCCGGCATCACGACATTGGTGAGGATACCATCGGGCGCGAGTTCCTTGGCGAGGGTACGGGTTAAGCCATGCAACGCCGCCTTCGCCGCCCCATAGGTCGCGCCGCCTGGATATCCGTCCGCAGCAACTGCCGACGACACGTTGACAATCCTTCCCCATCGGTGCCTGCGCATGTAGGGCAGCACCGCCATGATTGCCACGTGAGCGCCCTCGAAGTTACCGCGCAGCAGATCGCGCCATTGCTCGGAGGGAACCTCCTCGAACGGACCTTCAACGACCACCCGTTCGCTGCCGTGGACCGCGTTGTTGATCAGAATGTCAATCCTGCGCCAGCACGCGGCGACCGCGTCGACAGCGTCACGGATCGACTCGTCCGAGCTGATATCCAGCGGTGCGACCATCGCTTCGCCGCCGCGCTCACGGATTCCCGCCGCCACCTCTTCGGCACGCTCGCGCAAATTGTGATAGGTGACGGCAACCAACGCTCCCTCGCACCCGAAAATTTCCGCCGTCGCCCGTCCGATTCCCCTTGAACTGCCGGTGATCAGCGCCACCCGGCCCTTCAGGCCAAGATCCATCAGGGTGATCCTTTCCGACTACTCGAGCGAAGTCTATCGCGCCAGGTTCAGAGCCGAGTGCTAGTCTCCCTTGCGATCGGACACTTGCAGGTTAAACGGTTGTCTTCGGATTGCGCCGGCTGTTCTGTCGAACTGCACGCGGGGGGCCGACGGATAGGGTCAGGAACCGTCCTTTGCCAAGTCTGTCGGACGAAGCCGCACTGAGGAAGATTTTCGGCGTCCAAGAGGCGCGCGTCGAACCTTTGGTATGGCCGCAATCTCGATACCGTGTCTCATCAGTTTGTCAAGCTGGTCTGTGATACTCGCCGCTGATTCCGGAACCTTATAATAAAGCGATAGTGCGCTGACCGCCCCCTGTATGGCCATTGCGGCAAGGCGCGGGTTTACAGGCCGGAACAGGCCTTCTGAGATACCCTGCCTGATCAGGGAAATGATGATCTCGATCATGCGTTCCCGTGACGCCTTTATCAGCGCGCGCCGCTGCTCGGCCAGGTGGGGTTCGTGCGTGACCAGAAGCCTTAGCAGGTCGCGTTGCTCGTCATAGTACCGCAAGGCAACGAAGATGATTTTCCGCAGACGGTCTTGGACATCTTCGGTTGAACGAAGCATGGAATCATAAGCGCCGAAGGTCCGGTCGAGGCCGTTTCTGAGGATACCAAGATATAGGTCATCCTTTGACGGGTAGTACAAATATAAGGTCCCTTTGCCCACCCCGGCTAAACTCGCCACCTGTTCCATGGTCACGTTTTGATAGGATTGGTGGGAAAAGAGCTTCAATCCCGCATTCAGAATGAGTTCTCGCTTGTTCGATGGCCTGGTCGTGTCGGCCTGTCCAGATCCGGATTGCGACCTCGAAATACGCGTTTCCACTCTACAGACCCGCTAATTCGAGCAAGTTATTAGATTCAAGGTGCTAGCGGGAAACAGCAATCCCGTCAAGAGAGCAAAGCGCGGCGCGAAATCTCGCAGCAGAGGGACCCGCACGGGTGCGATTCGTGTCCATCTCCGTTCGCATCGAGCGTTTTGTCGGCGCCGGATGATTTTATTTGTTTCGCCTCGATGGACCAGGCGCAAGCAAGAGTGGGATCGAAGGAGGTCAAACTACCGTATTTCTCAAACCAAAGTGGCGGCAGGTTCTACTATATTTCGTGCCAGATCTTCCAGCATCTTTATATGCTCATCGGACGATCTTGGCGCCCAACCAGTAATTACCAACTCATCGACGCCGGCATCGCGAAATCGCTTCAGATCATCGAAGCTCAGTCTGCGCGTGCGCGAAATCAGAAAGACTTCGACTTCATTGGCCCGGCGATTGTGGTCAGCCATCAGCTTGTGCAGTTGATCGACCTTCTGCCTGACTTCGGCCGCTTCGATTGTCAAAGGGATCCATCCTGCGCCGTATTGGGCGGTGCGCTTTAGCGCCGAAACGCTATTGCCGCCGAAGAGAATAGGCAGTTTGCCGCCTGAAACTGGTTTGGGAGATGAGATCACGCTGGAGAACTTGACAAACTCTCCCTCGAAGCTGGCGCGCTCGTGGCTCCAGATCCGGCGCATCGCCTCGATATACTCGCACGTGCGCCGGGCCCTATTCGCCCACGGAATCCCAAGCGCCTGAAACTCCTCGACCAGCCATCCAATACCCACTCCGAGCATGAATCGGCCGCCGCTTAAGTGATCCAGGCTGGCGACCTCTTTGGCAAGCACCAGCGGATTGTGCTCGGGCACCAGGCATACGCCGGTTGCCAGACGGACTCGTTCGGTAACCGCGGCGGCATAAGCGAGAGCCACAAACGGATTGAGCATCGGCAGATCGATTGTGCCCGGCATCGGCCCGTATGGATATTGAGATTTCTGTTCTTCAACGAAGACCACATGCTCAGGACTCCACAAGGTTGTGAAGTTTAGTGCCTCGGCGCGGGGAGCAATCAGTTTGATGACCGCCGGATCAACGCCGGCCGCCCCGCCTATCATTGCAAGCCCGACTTTTAACATTGAATTTCCTCAGGAAAATTGAATCTTGGAGGAGCCTTCTCGCACCCTGGAGTCAAATACGGACGGGATTGCAGGAGATGATCGCCACCGGTACGACGCGATTTGGTCCCGCAAGTCACGCGGCGATCTCGCCAGACCTACGCGTGCTTAGACGGGTCCACAGATCCACAGTGGGAAGTGCTGCCTTCACTTATCTGGTAACCGTGGGAAATCGTTCTTATTCTGGCCATCCGTGCGCCACTTTTGCCGCGATCTCCCGCATGATCTGCTCCTTGCTTTTGCCGGGCCAGGTCACCAACTGCACTTCGGAATAAAAATGCCAAACCGGTTCGCAGAACCTGGCGAAATCCGGAAGGAAGCTGTGCTCGTACTCAACTGATTTGAGCGCCTTGCGGGCAGATTCATAACTGTCGAACCAGATCTCTTCGACGCCGTCCCAGCGGACGTCGCCGTACGTGTATGCTTCCTCGGGTTCCAGGCACTGCTGGTAGTGGATGAGCCCGGGCAAGGAGCGCACGATCGGCTCATGAACTTCGAACCAGTAGCGCCGGAATTCATCCATTGCCATCCCCGTCTTGTGAGTGAGCTGGAAAACTCCCTGAATCATGTCCGACTTCTGATGCCCTTCCATCACGACCCGGTCCGTGGTGGCCATCCATCCGGCGTGGTGCGGATCGATGAAATGCTCCTCGTCGGCGATTCTGATCTTCGCGCCCTCTTCCTTTTTTGATTGGAGCGCGGCCGGCATGTCGGTCCAGAACTCGGAAACCGCATCGAAGGGGGAGTTGCCGCCGAGCGAGTGCACTCGATGGTTCTGGATGTAACGTTTCACGCTTTTAATCCGCGGGCCGGCGAACGGATGCACCTCCAGGTAGTGGCGATGGAACTCGAAGCTGGTAACCGAGGGCTTGCGGCCGAAAAAATACAAGTTGTGGATCATCCTTTGCCTCCGAAGGGAACGAGTCTGAGAGCGTGTCGCGCATACCAGGGCCTCGGCGCGCCAGCTTTCCGACATAACTCGCGGGCCGGCGACCAGCGATCTTTCATTGCTCGGCCTCCGCGCGTGTGTGCCAGGTTAACCCGGGGCCCTGGTTGGTCTGTTCCGCATCCAGGTCCTGCATCTCGCTGGAATCGAGCCGAAGCTTGCCTCCGAGCATGTTCTCTTCGAGGTGCTTCACTGAAGACGTTCCCGGCAACGGCACGACGACCGGCGATCGATGCAGCAGCCATGCGATCGCCACCTGGGCCTGGGTCGCGCCATGAGATGACGCGACTCTTGCCAGCATACTTCGCGGCTCGGTGATGCCGGTCCCGTCCAGCGGCTGCCATGCGCCGAAGACCAAATGCTCTCGCTCGCAAGCCGTGAGAACATCCTCGGATGCGCGGTCGAAAATATTGTATCGATTTTGAACCGACACGATTGGAATGATCTTCTGGGCCAGCTTGAGCTGCTCGACGGTGACATTTGACAGGCCGACGTGGCGAATTTTGCCCTGCTCGCGGAGTTCGGCCAACGCGCCGATGGAGCTCTCGAGCGGCACATCAGGATCAGGCAGATGAAGCTGATACAAATCGATTCGATCGAGCTTGAGCCGCTTGAGACTTGCTTCGCATGCCTGCTTCAGGTGATCCGAAGTTGCTTTTGGGATCCAATCGGTGGGTTTGTACCGAACCAAGCCTCCCTTGGTTGCAATGACGAGATTTGGGGGGTATGGATGGAGCGCTTCGGCGATAATGCGCTCGGAAACTTCGGGACCGTAGCTGTCGGCGGTATCGATCAGGTCTACGCCGAGATCGATTGCGCGCCTGAGCACTCGCTTGGCTTCCTGCCGGTCGGGAGGTTCGCCCCATAGATTTGGTCCGGTGAGGCGGACCGCGCCGAAGGCCAGGCGTCGCACGCGCAAATCGCCCGCGATCTGGATCGTTTCAGCTAGCGATGACGCACTGAGGGCTCCTGACGTCATAAATTTATTCACCTCGTCCCTCAGCCGGCCAGGCTTCGCGCCTCTGGCTACTTGCCACTCCCGCTCGAGCGGGGGTCGTCAGCACCGTTGGTAACCAGCCGGTGGATTCCCCGGAATTTGCGGCTATTCCGCGTCTAACGTAAGACGTCAAAAGATCACTGCATCACCTGGGCCAGCGAGGCCGGGAACGCCATTACTGAGACATCCTGATAGATTTTCGGCGCCTGCTGATCAATTAGACCCTGCGTGACGAGCGACAGGGTAGTGTGGCTGTTTTGCAGGTCCCAGAGTATGATATCGACAACCTGCGGAATTATCACCGTGTCGCCGCCGTTTACCGGCCAGGGACGATAATTGACCAGGCCGTACTTCCAAAGTTTGCCGGCGGGATCAAAAATGTCGGCCGCCACCGGCACCCAGGATTGCTTGTCGATATAGACTACCTTGTGGCCATAACAATATCCTCGTACCAAATTCGGCAATGGCATGATGTCCAAGGCATATACATCACGCACTTCCCATTTGCCCGCTACCGGCTTCGGCCATCCAGGCAGTCCTCCCGTTGGTTGTACGAACGAAGTCCGTTGGCCCGCTGCAGCAGGATCCTCGTGCAGTATGGCAAGAAGTTTTTTTTCACCGAGCGATTTTATCGAAAACTCGGGCACCAAAACGCCCAAAAAATCATTGTTGTCGTCCTGAGCATAGTCGCTGCCCAGAATGGGGCTGCATCGTGCCCGGCTTGACAGCCTGAGCGAACGCCGCAGCGAAGGAAGAAAAACATAAAGCTCCTGGTTCAAGGCCGGATCATCGCGATACATCGCTATCTCGGTTGTGTACTTCGTCTGCTCAGGCAGGTGAACAAAATAGCGGTTCGCAAAGATGTAGCCCTTTCCAAACGGTGGATTGCTCGGATAGCCAGGGTCGCTTAAATGGCTGAGACGGAATAGTATCGACTCGGTGTCGCTAAGGCTCACGTTACGATAGCTATCTACTTGCCAACCGAGGTCGGAGTACCAGCTGATGAAGGGCCGATATTCGTAATAGGCATTGAAGTAGACCTTGGCGGCGAGATCCGGTTCGGTGGGATTCGGGAAGGGAATGCCTGCTACGTATCCCTTTACGGTGTAGCTCCCCTGCGGCAGCTTGACCAGTTTCATCTGACTTGAATATTTTTCCGTGTCGCTGAGGAATTGCTTGGGTTGCGGCGCAAAGATCGTGGGGCCGACCACCACCGTCGAGTCCGGGGTCGCGTCGAGCTTCCAATTATAGCCGCCCCCGAACACCGTCTGCATCCCAATCGGCATGAACTGTTTGTACTGCCGCCAGTTCGCTACAGTTATTTTGGTGCCATCGGGTATTCCGGAGTTCGAGTCGGCCGAGGCCAGCGATGCGTAGGCATTTGGATCGAAGGTGACCTCGGCACTCGCGGTGCAGGTGAGCAGCGCACAGAGCAGTAAAGTTGATGCCAGGAGTCCGAGGTGTTTGCCGATATTAATGTCTCGCCTTACCATGGGCTCTCTCCTTATGGCTTGCTTGTGTATTCGTGGAAGATTTCAGGCGCGGCTTCACCTCCTCCGCAACCAATCTGATCGACCGCACGATTGCATCATGTGGAGTTTGGTAAAGCTGCATAAACAGCATGGTCTCGTCAACGCCGGCGTCTTCCAACCTCTGTAACATCTTCAAGCAGGTGTCGGGGCCACCTACACAGCTGCCCCGAATCAGGTCGTGAAGCGAAGCGTGCTTCAGCTTGGCTGCGCTTTGCGCCACCCAGTTTGTGAAATATTCGTAGGTCGGAGGGACGCTACCCTCAATCCAGGGCTTCTGGAATGCCGCTGTTTGCTCGGCCAAGAGCTTGACGCTCGGGCCCTGCAGGTTAATAGCCTCCTCATCGGTATCGCAGCAAAGGGCGGTCACCAGGATCGCGAAGCGATTGTTGACGAACGCCCCAATGGGCTTGGCTCGGTTTGATGCCTCCCGATAGAGGCGAACGTATTGAGCCGCATTTTTCAGATCGATTCCAAGACCCAGGACTCCAAGTCCGTTTTTGCCGGCGAACTCAATGGTCGAGGGCTGGGAGCAGGCGACCCACATCGGGGGATGCGGCTGCTGCACCGGCTTGGGAACCACACTCCGTGGTGGGACGCTGATCAGATCGCTCTCCCACCTGAAATTTTCTTCCATCCACATTTTCGGCAGCATGTGCAGCGCCTCTTCCCATTGGCGCCTCGTATCTGCGGGATCGACTCCGAACGCTTCCAGCTCCGATCCGATCGTGACACGGCCGCCGCCGAATTCGACCCGCCCGTTGGACAAGATGTCCAACACCGCGATCCGTTCTGCTACCCGCAGTGGATGGTTGATTCTAAAGGGCAGTTGTACGATGCCGTGGCCGAGACGAATCCGTTTGGTTTTCGACGCGAGATAGGTGAGAAGCAATTCCGGAGCCGGGCAGAAGCAATAACCCGGCAGAAAATGGTGCTCGACAAGCCACGCTGTGCGATATCCGAGCTCATCGGCGAGGATCACCTGCTCGATCGTTTCATCATAAGTGCGTCGAACAGCAGCTGGGCTGACATCGATCGTCTGGATTTCATAAAAAACACTCAGATCCATGCCTTGCCATCCCGTTTGCTCGTAAACACCTCGACCAGGATTGTACAGAGCTCGTTTAGATTATCGTTCGACAGGCTGTATTTCCGTGTATCGTCTCCTAACGTGCGTGCAGGCAATCCAGGATGCGGCGATGAGGCTTCCGGAGCCGTTTGGGATAACCCCCGGCGGAATCCTCAGGCGTGCACCTTCGATTGAAGGGCTTAGCTCTCCATATTGTAGGACAAGCTTGGAGTAACGGTTCAATGTTGTACTTTCACTTCGTCCGGACTTACGTCGATTCCAGTTCCCGGACCCACAATGACTCCACTCCTTTCAAATATAGCGCGGTGATGATTAAGATTCGTAATCGATAGCGAGCTCCTTGATCTTTGTCACCAAGGCCAGAAACGCTAGTCCAAGTACCTCTCCTTGGTCAAGGCAGATCCAAGGTCACGGCGACACTCAACTGACCAGATCGCACCGTAAAGTCAGTGACCAGGTGACTGCGATTAGTCAGTGGTTATCAGCTTGACAAGATAGCCGCAGATGACGATAGATGCTGTGAGTTGGAGGGCGACTCAGAGTGCCTGGCTGCACTACCTAAAAATGCCTCTCGTAGCCTTCCGTGGACCGCAGTCGATCTAGACCGTATTTTCGTTGGCCGAGGCATTGGTATTGGAACGCTATGACACCCTTCCCGGTTGACCATGTCGCCCGGAACGTTGGGAATGCCGGCTAGTCCGGTCGCTATTGAGCATCTGTTGGACTAGAGTGTCAGCTAGTGCGCTCGCCCCGAGGTGATCTCCGGGATGCCTCGCGGCTGCGTTTATGTCACCCAATCGGCGGAAGCGATGTTTCAAAAGATGCGCCGAGAACCAGGTGAGTGTGGTATCAGGACTTTACGGAAACCGGGCTACGCAAATCAGGAGGGCTTGTCATGAAGCGGGTATTTTTCACCGGCGCAAATCTGATTGACGGGATTAATCCTCCAAAGCCGAACACCACGGTTGTGGTCGAGAACGATCGCATCATCGCGGTCGGCGCGGATGGCAGAGTGCCAAAAGCGGCCGCGCGCGACGCGGTGTTCGACCTCTGCGGTAAGAGCCTGATGCCCGGAATGATCGAGGGCCATTTCCACGCCGGCTACATCAATATCAACAGCTCGATGAACAGCGGGCTTCAGCATCTGCCCACCTACCTGGCGCTAGCCGCTGCCAAGAACGCGGAATTGTTGTTGCGTTCAGGTTTCACGGGCGCGGTGGGAGCGGGTGCACCGCACAACGTCGACGTCGCCTTGAAGGAGGCGATTGGCCAGAATCTGATCCAGGGGCCGCGCATGGTTGCATGCGGACATGACATCGTCACGACCGGAGGTCCCATCGACAACAATTCGGGAATTGACGGACTTTGCCGCGTCTGCGACGGGCCCGAGGAGTTCCGCAAGGCAATACGCCAGGAGGTCAAGGAAGGCGCCGATATTATCAAGCTGTACGTGACCGGCGGGCACGGCTTCGAGATGAAAGCCAACGAAGGGGTGATGACGTTCGAAGAAATCCAGGCGGCGGCGCAAGCGGCGCATGAGCGCGGCCGGATGGTGCGCGGACACGTCATCGCGAGATCGGCGATCATGGACTGCCTGCGCGCACAGATGGACCTCCTTGACCACGCAGACGCCATGGACGACGAATGCATTGAGCTGATGGTCAAGCAGAACAGCTACGTAACTCCGAGCCTGTATTTCACCTGGAAGACCAAAGAGTACATGCGCAATCGAAGGTCAGCCGAGTGGGTGGCGCAGGAAGAGCGATGGCTGGAGATGGGTTACAAGGCGGTGGAGAGGGCAAACAAGGCGGGGGTCAGGCTCGTCATCGGCGACGATTTTGGCACCTCTTGGATGCCGCACGGCGAGTATGCGGAGGAACTTGCGTTCTACGTCAAATACGCCAACACTTCGCCTCTGGACGTAATCCGCTGGGCAACGCGCAACGGCGCCGGCCTGCTTGGACTGGGAGACGAAATCGGCACGATCGAGGCCGGCAAAATCGCCGACTTGCTGGTGGTCAATGGCGACCCGATACGCGACATCGGTGTGCTCCGCGATCGCACCAAGCTGGACGTGGTGATGAAGGGCGGCGAGTTCGTCGAGTCGAGGTTGGCCCCCGCACCGGTGTCGAAAGTGGCGTAATCGTTGGTATCAGTCATCCTGCTGCTCCCTATGTTATGTGAGACCTCGCGAAGCTGAAGGCCTTTTGCGCGAGGAATGCTGGTTGATCCACGGGACTGAAGACGGAGCGAGAGCCTTCGGCCAGGATGGGCGAGCCGCCTGATTGCGTATGGAACCGCGACCCGTCCTTTGAGAGCTTTTAGGAAGATTTAACGGGTACGAGGTGTGCACGGATGAAACTCAAAGGACAAGTCGCGATCGTGACCGGTGCGAGCCGCGGGATCGGCAAGCGCATCGCACTCCAACTGGCCGAGGAGGGGGCCGACATCGTACTCGCCGCCCGTACCGTGGAGCCGGGTGCCGCGATCTATCCAGGAAGTATTCAGGAGACCGCGGCCGAGGTGCGCAAGCGCGGCGCACAGGCCTTGCCGGTT
Source organism: Binataceae bacterium (SeqCode) (assembly GCA_035262365.1). Lineage (GTDB taxonomy): Bacteria > Desulfobacterota > Binatia > Binatales > Binataceae > JAJPJA01. Next base: position 27,961 of record DATFSZ010000069.1, on the reverse strand, counting down.
AAGTGCGACCTTACCGTCCCGGAACAGACCGAGCGGATGTGCCGGGCAGCGCTGGAGCATTTCGGGCATGTCGATATCCTGGTGAACAACGCTCATCATCGCAGCGATCAGCACTATGGTATGTTTTTGGATATCAGGCTCGATACCTGGCAGGACACGATGGCCGCGAATGTGCTGTCGCCGGTTTTGGCCTGCAAGACCTTGTTGCCGCAAATGATTGAACGCCGCCATGGCATAATCATCTGCCTTACTTCCTCGGTAGTCACAAATGAATCCCCCAACCTGCCCGGCAAGGGCGCGGTCAATGTTGTATACTCCGCCACCAAGGCCGCACTGCATCGGTTTGCCCAAGGCTTGGTCAAAGAGGTAAGGGAATACAACATTCCGGTAGTGTTGATTGACCCCGGATTTGCTCTCACCGAGCGTATCGAGGTCGAAAGCCAGCGGCTGGGCGGACTTGATACCAGCCGCGCGCAATCACCTGATGTTCCGGCCAAGGTGGCGCGCTATCTTTGCACCTGCCCCAACCCGATGTTTTTCACGGGGAAAACCATCTACTCCGGGCCATTCGTCGAAGAACACAACCTCTAGCGCAAGGGATGGCCGAAGACCGCAGCGCGAGTGACGACGAAGGGCGGGAGATTTTGCCGCACCCGCCCAAACGTCGGTAGGCACGGCCTCGCATCAATGCCGGTCTCGCTGACGGACGTCAACTCCATAAACCTTGTAAGGACTAAGTGTCGGAAGAGTCGCCCGGTACTACTAGACAATTGATAGAGTTACTGAGCATTTATTGGAGCTTCTGGACCGATGCGCTTAGTATATCGAAGAGTTAAAAATCAAGACGGAAATTCTGGATTAAAACCTTCAACTCACGGCTACACACGAGCATGAAGCTGGGCAAAATTTAATGTTGGGAGTAGCACCTTGAAATTTGGCTATCTTGAGTTTCTTCAGCTTCCCAAGCCTTGGGGACCTAACGATGAACATCGGTCGTGGAAAGAGGGGTTGGATCGCGTTGAATGCGCAGATCGCGCCGGTCTCGACCACTTCTGGGAAGTGGAACACCATTTTCTGGAGGAATACGCTGGTTCGTCGGCATCGGAGAGCTTCCTGGCGGCTGCCAGCCAACGCACCAAACGTATTCGCCTGGGATCCGGTGTGACTCTGGTTGCGCCCCCATACAATCATCCGGCGCGAGTCGCTGAGCGCGTCGCCGCCTTGGACCTGATGAGCGACGGTCGTGCCGAATTTGGCACCGGCGAATCTACCGCTTTTGCGGAACTCGACGCCTTTCACATTACGCGGACCGAAAAGCGCGCAATGTGGCGCGAGATGCTCCCCGTGATTACCCGCATGATGGTCGAGACGCCATTTCGCGGATACCAGGGAAAGTATCTTGCGATGCCGCCCCGCAATGTTGTGCCCAAGCCGTTGCAGAAGCCGCATCCTCCGGTTTGGATGGCCGTATCGCGTCAGGAAACCATCCTGCTCGCAGCAGCTTATGGTCTGGGCGTGCTAAGCTTCGGTTTTTTGTCGCACGTGGAAGCCGGACGGTGGACACATCAGTACTACGAAGCGTTGAAGCAATGCCGCCCGCTGACTTACCGGGTCAACCCCAATGTGGCATTCCTGAGTTTTCTCATGTGCAACAGCGACGGCGCCAAGGCGGTCGAGCGCGGCCGCGCCAATGAAGGCTTGTTCACTTTCTTGTCCAAGCATCATTATGTCGATGGGCATCATCAGCCGGCGGCGACCAACCTGCGCGAGCAGTATCAGGCCTTGTCGCAGCGGCACAAGGACATTTTCCATTCGAACTTTACCAGTTGCTTTGGCACGCCCGACGACATCCGCAAACTCCTGCTCGCGTACGAACAGGCCGGCGTCGATCAGATCATGTTCATTCTCCAGTACGGAAACTTGCGCAACGACGAGATCCTCGAATCCCTGGAGTTGCTGAGCAAGACCGTTTTGCCGGAATTCAAGGAGCGTGAGGAAAAACGCGCCCGCGAAAAGGCCAGTCAGCTTGAGCCGGTTATCGAAGCGGCGATGAAGCGCCGTATCGAGGTTCGAGCCGATTGGTATCCGGAAGACTATTCATATGACGCCGACGGCGCGCTTGTTTCGCATTACGGCTTCGGCGGCGAAGAAAAGCAGCAGAGTAGCCGCGATAAAAACTAAGCTGCGAACCAGACTTAACTTTTCGGGCGGTTTAGACTCAAATACGAATGAGCATTCCAGATCGAAATACACACTGATCTCGGTTGTTGTCAGTCAGGGTTGCGAACAGTCACTTTGCGCGGGAGAGAGCGATCCTCAGCTGAGCGGCCTGCGACTGATGCCCAAAGAGGAGATGCGCGACGCCAAGGTCGAGGGCTTCATGCCGAGCAATTGCGCCGCACCGTTGCGTCCCGAGACCTTTCCGCCACTCTGCTTCAGAGCGTTTATAATCGTATCGCGCTCCTGGCGCTTTAGTTCGTCGCGTGTCACGAGTGTGGCTTTCTCCGTCGCTTTTGCTGAACCTGTATCCCGGTGCGCCGGCGAGGCGGGCAGATCGAAGGTGAGCGGGCCTCCGCTCCACAAGATGATGGCGCGCTCGACCGTGTTCTGAAGCTCGCGCACGTTGCCAGGCCAGTGGTAAGCCGCGAGCTGGTCCAACGCTGTCTTGCTGAGTTGCGGCTCAGGACGATTCATCCGCCGCGCGCTTCGTCTGACGAAATGCGCGACAAGTGGCGCTATGTCCTCGCGGCGCTCTCGCAGCGGCGGAACCTCGATAGGAAAAACGCTCAAACGATAGAAAAGATCCTGGCGAAAGCGACCCTCGTCGACCTCTTTCTTCTGGTCCCGATTGGATGCGGCGATGATCCGTACGTTGACTTTGCGCGTGCGCGTGTCGCCGACTCGTTCAAGCTCCTGCTCCTGCAAGACCCGGAGCAGCTTGGCTTGCATCGCGAGCGGCACTTCGCCGATCTCATCGAGGAACAGGGTGCCGCCGTCGGCGAGTTCAAAACGGCCAGGCTTGTCTTTGAGTGCTCCGGTAAAGGCGCCCTTCACGTGCCCGAAGAACTCACTCTCGAAGAGCCCTTCCGGAACTGCGCTGCAGTTCAATTTGACCAAAGGGCGTTCACGTCGCGCACTTTGCTCGTGGATAGCTCGGGCGATGAGCTCCTTTCCGGTACCACTTTCTCCGGTTATCAGGACGGTAGCATCGGTCGGCGCGACGAGTTGAACCTGCTGCATAACCTTTCTCAGGCTGGAACTTCTCCCGATGATGTCGCCGAAGTTCTGCTCGGTGCGGATTTCGTCGAGCAAGTAAGCGTTCTGGGCCTCGAGCCGCGCCTTCTCCTGTTCCATCAAAACCTGATCGGTGATGTCCATGAACATGCTGCGCGTGTACTTGCCCGTCGGCTCCGGCCTGCACCACCACCGCACCCACAGCGGCCTGCCGTCGTCCTTGCGGCGGAGTTCGAGGACTACTCCCTTTTCGTCGGTTCCCGTCGCCAGCAACGGCAGCGCGTCGCGCAGCCGGCGTTGAGCCTCCGGGGTATCGGGAAAAAAGGAGGTTCCCAGCAAACCTGGGAGCTCTTCGGGCTTGACGCCGAGGATCTTCAACGCCGTGCGATTGGCCCGCAGAATACGAGTATCGATGGCCTGATGGACGTATGCGATGGGCGCTTCCTCAAACAGGTCGCGGAATTGCTCCTCGCTTTGGGCGAGCCGGTGGTTCGCGTCGCGCAGTTGCTCGCCGATCGTTCGTTCCGCGTGTTCCAGGCTGGCGACCTTCTCTGCGTAAAGCCGCAGTTCCATCTGGTTCATGGCCAAGGCTGCCAGGGCCAGAAGCATTTCCCCCTCTCCCGGCGCCAGCTCACGCGGCTTTTGGTCAAGGACCCAGACGGTCCCAAGATTTAGGCTCTCGTGGGTCCGAATCGGAGCGGCGGCATAGAAGCGGATGCCAAACTCCGCAACGAACGAATGACCGAGTGCGCGCTGGTCATGGGCAGCGTCGCTCAGGTGGTAGACTCCTTGGGAGATCATCGCCGAAGAGCATAATCCGGCATCGCGCGCCGTCTGAGGGAAGTTAATGCCGACGCGAGATTTGAACCAGACGCGATCCTCGTCCACCAGGCTGACGCCAGCCATCGGCACGTTAAAGAAATTCGCTGCCATCTCGGCGATGCGATCGAAGGCAGGTTCAGGCGGTGTGTCGAGGATTTGGTAGCGCCGGAGCGCGTTCAAGCGCTCAGATTCGACCTCGCGGAGATCGGTTTTCATGGCACCAATGCCCGAGCAGCCACAACCCTCCCGTTCAGGGGCGGTCGGCGATCGTAATTCCAAAGCCCCTGTGGCTCTCTCGTTGTCAACTGTCGTTCGGAATATTATTCTTCCTATTCATCACGTCGGGCAACTCGCCGCATGGCGCAAAACGTGTGCTCTTGAGTGTGCAGGAGGGCGAAGCAAGGGAGCGGCCCAACCTCGACATCGGCGCGGCTTTGCAACAAGTCGCCCAACAAAATGCCACAGGATACGTTTCCGCGAATCGGGAACCGACAAGTCGGCTGAGGTCGTGAGCTGGGGAAAGTTTCAAGGCGATGATAGCTCGGACACAAGCACCACTGATCCTGGTGGACGGTGTCTGCAATCTGTGCAATGCCTGGGTAAGGTTCGTAGTCCGACGGGATCCAGCCGGGATTTTTTGCTTCGCCGCGCAGCAGTCGCCCGCCGGTCAGACGATAATCAAAGAGCGCCTTAACGGTGCTAGCCAGTTGTCGAGCGTTATTCTGATCGAGAATAACGCGATCTACACGGAGTCCGACGCGATCCTCAAAATCCTTGCGCGGCTCAGTACGCCTTGGTTCTGGATTGCAGGTTTACGAATCGTTCCCCGTGCGGTGCGCGACGCCTTCTACCGCTGCATAGTCCGCCATCGGTACCAATGGTTCGGACGAACTGAAGCCTGCCAGATCCCATCAGCGGACGTCAGATCAAGATTCGTCGAGTGATCCTTATGCAACCTGAAGTTCCCACTGCCATGTTCTTTTGGAGCACGACTTACGAGGATTCGTAATTTTTACGATTCTTCGTAGCCGACGCTTTCGCGAGTACCCTGAAAAAGTTCCTACTGGGGCGGTCTTTTCGTTAGTGCGCGATTGGCACGAAAGGTGTGCTTGTGCCTCACACGACTGGACCGGAGGCATCGATGAGCGCATCCCGAGACCAGAAACGCATTCAGGCAGTTGATCCCACTCACGCAACTGACGCGATCAGGCAACTCTTCACGGGTATACGAGCGAAATTCGCGCTGGTGCCGAACCTGTTTTGCGTCCTTGCGAATGCGCCGGCGGCGCTTGAGGGTCTTGTGGATCTGAGTGTGGCGCTCGCTCGCGGAGCGCTCGACGAAAAAACACGCGAGCAACTCGCGCTAGCGATCGCCGAGACCAACCTTTGCGCTTATTGCTTGAATGCGCATGCGGCCGTCGCCGGCAAAATCGGGCTGAGTCGCGGTGAAATCGACGACGCGATACGCGCGAGCGCCGCCGACGCGAGGACCGATGCCATCCTAAAACTCGCACGCAGCATCGTCGTTCAGCGTGGTGAACTCTCCGACGCAGACCTCGCTCGCGCCCGCGCCGGCGGTTTGAGTGACGGCGAGATCGTCGAGACGGTCGCCCACGTCGCGTTGAACATTTTCGAGAACTACATGAGTCACGTCGCGCGCGTACCAATCGACTTTCCGCAACACCAATCAAGCGAGACATCGGATTAGGGAGATGAATCAAAATGGCTAACTTTGAGATGTATGACGACTTGATTATCGGTAGAGGAATCGCAGGCAAATGTGCCGCATGGACCCACGATAGCCGTCGTCGAACGGTAATTGTCGAGCGTGGGCTGCTTGGTGGTGCGTGTCCCAACGTTGCCTGCCTGCCAAGCAAGAACATGATTTGGTCCGCCGGGGTAATCTCCCTGGCCCGGCGCGCCATGGAGTTTTGGGCTCAAAACCGACTCTTTGAGCGTAGACATGGCGGCTGTTCAAAGGCGAAACCGCACGATGGTCAGAGAATTGCGCGAGATACACGCCAACTCTCAATAGTATAGGTCGCGTACGAACCACGGATGGATATTCAACCGCTGGTCGCCCACAGTCCGCTGGTCGGCTGGATGTACGGTTTCCTAAGCAAATGGAGGATGATCAAATGAAAAAGTTGGCTGGAAAAGTCGCAGTCGTAACAGGCGCCTCGAAAGGAATCGGAGCAGCAGCCGCCAGGGCGCTGGCTGCGGAAGGAGCCGCAGTGGTGGTCAACTACTCTTCAGGAAAAGAGGGAGCCGAGCGCGTACTGTCGCAGATCGCGCGCGAAGGCGGCAACGCGATCGCGATTCAGGCCGACGTTTCCAAACCGGCCGAGGTGAAAAGGTTGTTCGAGCAGACGCGTGAGGCCTTCAGGTCAGTTGATGTGCTGGTGAATAATGCCGGCGTCTTTCGGTTCGAGCCGTTCGAGGCGATTACCGAACAAGAATTCCATCGCGAGTTCGATATCAATGTGTTCGGAACGATTCTCGTCACACAGGAAGCACTGAACTATTTTCCGCGCACCGGCGGCAGCATCATCAATATCAGCTCGATCGCGAGTGAGAATCCCGTGCCCAACTCGTCTCTCTATTCGGCGACCAAGGGTGCGGTGGACAGCCTTACGATGGCGTTGGCCAAGGAACTGGGGCCGCGAAACATCCGGGTCAATATCGTGGCGCCGGGGCTGGTCGACACCGAGGGCAACAGGGACAGCGGCTTCGTCGGCAGTGCAGCGGGCAATGCGGGATTGGCGGCGACACCCCTGGCCGCGAGATTCGGCAAACCGGAAGAAATTGCGCCAGTGATCGTCTTCCTCGCGTCGGACGATGCGGCGTGGTTGACCGGCGAGCGAATTAACGCTTCCGGCGGACTACACTGAAGAGCCCGCCGATTGTACCTTCCGTTTCCTCCGAAATTAACGCTGTCAAAGAGGTGACTCATGAATCAGCGCAAACAAAAAATACGCTTTGGTCTTTGGTACGATTTCCGCAATCCCGCGCAATGGCATCAGTCCTCCGATCGGCTCTACGCCGAAATATTCGATCAAATCGCTTGGGCCGACGACAACGGCTTTGATGATGTTTGGTTGTCTGAGCACCACTTCATCGAAGACGGATATCTCCCCTCGATTTTGCCCGTAGCAGCGGCTATCGCCGCCCGCACCGGACGAATCCGCATCATATCCGGGGTACTGTTGATGCCGTTTCACAACCCGGTACGCCTGGCCGAGGATATCGCGGTAGTCGATGTCATCTCCGGCGGACGTTTCGAACTCGGTGTCGGAGTAGGTTTCAAGCTGGAAGAGTTCGAAAGCTTCGGCATCCCTTTCAAAGAACGCGGAGCCCGAACCAACCAATCGCTCGAAATAATTCGCCGCGCTCTTGCCCGGGAGACCGTTACCTACAAGAGCGAGTTCTTCGACTTCAAGAACATCAAAGTGGCGCCAGAACCGATCCAGAAGCCCTATCCACCGATCTGGCTGGGCGGCTTCACACAGGCGGCGCTGCGCCGCGCCGCCCGCTACGGCGATGGTTTCACCGTGCCAGCCGCGAACCGGGACGTGTACGACCGCTACGTCGCCGAGTTAAAAAAGCGGAACCGGCCTACAGATGACATTCGCTTCGCAAGCAGCTCCTGGTGTTTGATCGTATCCAACGATCCAGAGAAAACGTTCGCCGAGGCTGCAGATCAGATAATCTACCAGGCCAACGATTACTCGGCGTGGCTATCTGCGGCTGGACTAAGTCCACTTTCCGAGCATCTGCGCGATCGCGAGCAACTGCGGCAAAGCGGGCTTCTGCAAGTCGTCGATCCCGACACGGCGATAAAGATGATTCGGGATTTCATCAATGCCGTTCCTCTCACGCACTTTTTCTCCTGGACGTTGCCGCCTGGATTGCCGCCGCGGTGGGCTCAAACGCATCTCGAGCTCTTCGCATCCAAGGTCATTCCGGCGTTTGGCTGAATCGAGGGACGGGACGATATCTGCCCTCGCGCATCCAAAGCGCTTGAGCGCTTCAGACTGGGCAGTTGAAACACTCATCGACTACACGAACACATTCGGAGGCAACCCATATTCCGGTCTGTGTAACCAGGAAAAAGGCAAATGGAACGGAGCTTTTCAATTAAGACGTGTTGCCGTTTGGGGAAAACTCGAATAGGCTTCCAGGCGTGCGCGCCGCAAGTTACCTGATTGCCGTGCTCCTTGCTGTTTCCAGCGCCGCCGGGAACCAGGCATTCTGCACTCGCGCAGATGCCCTTTCGGTCGGGTGCTGTTCGACTATGTGTCCCACGGGGTCGCCAGCGGCAGGACGCGACTGCTGCCATCTTTCGGAGAGCCGTGCGAACATTCAAACAGCGGTTCCGACCCAAAGCCCAGCGCCGGCAGTAGATCTGGTGTCTGGGCTCTCCTCTGTCGTCGCACTGGAATCATGTGTTTTTGACAAGTGCCCCCCCGGCATAGAGCCGAGGTCCAGATCGGACCTACTTTCTCTCCTCTGTTCGCGTCAGATCTGATCGTCATCGAAGTCGTACGCTGACGCGGAGTTGGCGCATCACGGAGTTTCCTATCGCCTCCGGCTGCTTGCGCACGCTTCGAATTGATCGGGACTCGGGTTCTCGAGTCGCCGATCGTGAGCTTATGCGAGTTCGGTGGCTTCTATGGTATGGATTTATCGGCGTTCGGGTGACCCGTGCGTCTTGGTTTCGATTTTCCTCGTGATAGCTCTCGCCCTGGGATCATCAGTAAGCGCTCAACCAAACATTGCTGCTCCCCACGATGCTTCGCCTGATCTCAATGCTCTGGTGCGAGAGGGCATCGAGCGCAGCCCTCGCGTGGTCGCCGCCAGAAACCATTGGGAGGCGCTAAAACGCGTGCCGATTCAGATGCGAACGCTACCCGACCCGCAGGTTCAACTGCAGGAATTCACCGTGGGAAGTCCTAAACCTGCCGCGGGTTACGAGACAAGCGATTTCTATTACACAGGCTTCGGCGTTTCTCAGGACATCCCCGGGCCAGGCAGACTGCGCTTACAAGGCGAGATCGCCGAGCAAGACGCGGAAGTTGCGCGACATCAATATGAAGCCACGCAGCGCGAAACCGCGGAAAAGATCCGCGAAAGTTATTTCCAGCTCTTCTATCTGATGAGGACCATCGGTCTGCTCGAAAACGAACGCAACGACCTGTCGCGGATCGAACAGATTGCCGAAGCTCGATATCGCGTGGGCGAGGGACAGGCCCAGGACGTTTTGAAGGCCCAGCTCCAAGCCACCCAGATGCTCAACGAGATCGAGCATCATCATCGTGAGATGCAGCAACGGCAGGCTGATCTCAGAGCCGCGCTCGGCCGGGATCTCGACTCTCCTAATATCGTGATTGGAAACGTCGAACCGACCCACATCGAGCTGACCCAGAGCCAGGTTGAAGAAAAGGTGAAAGACCACTCCACGGATGTCCGGATGGATCGCGCGGCCGAACAAAGGAGCGAAAAGGCCCTGAGCCTCGCGCGCAAGGGCTACCTTCCGGACTTCACCTTGGGCTACAGCTACGAGAAAACAGGCCCCGGCGTGCGCGACTATTACATGCTCACGCTGGGAGCAAAGATCCCGCTCTACTTCTGGCGCAAACAGACACCCGCCATTGAGCAAGCAGCGCTGGAGCTCTCTGGTGCGCGTTCGCAGATTCGCGCCCACGAGCTGGACGCCGGCGCTTCGGCCGAGGATGAACTTGTCGCGATCCACGCGTCCGACCGAATCTTAAAAATCTACAGCCAAGGGCTTATCCCTCAGGCGGAGAACGCAATGCAGGCTGCGCTTGCAGCTTATCGAGTCTCGAAGGTCGATTTCCAGACGCTGATTTCGGCCTTTATTGCACTGCTGAATCTTAAGGAGGAGTCATACCGCGAGCTTGCCGATCATGAAATCGCCGTCGCCAAACTCAAGCAAATCATCGGTGAAATGAAATGATGCGAAATTTACTGACATTTATCTTCGGGATTGTCGTCTCGATCGCGATTGTGCAAACAGCGCCAATCAGTCTCGCATCGGAACTCGCGCCAATTCAGCTTACCCCGGAACGCCGCCAGTTGATCGGAGTTACCTTCGCAACCGTAGAGCGGCGCGAGGTTACCAAAGAAATCAACACGACCGGCATCATCGAACCAGACGAACAACTGCAGTCTTACGTGCAGACGCGCTTCGCCGGTTGGATTCAAAATGTTTTCGTGAACCAGACCTTTCAGTACGTGCGGCGTGGCCAGCGCCTGTTCACCGTCTACAGTCCAGATCTGGCGAGCACCGAGCAGGAGTACGCGCTGGCCCTGAGCGCACGAAATCGCGTCGCCGCCAGTTCCGTGGAAGGGGTTTCAGCCGGAGCGAATTCACTGGCGGAAGCGGCTGCGGAGAGGCTTTCTTTGATGGGCATTCCCTCTTCAGAAATCGTGCGTCTCGGGCAAGGAGGAAAGCCACGTAACGTGCTGGCCATTTATTCCCCCGCGTCGGGGTACGTTGTCGAGCGAAGCGCGCTCCCCAACATGTACGTGCAGCCGGAAATGAAGCTCTACACGATCACCCGCTTCTCGACTGTATGGATTTACGCGGCCGTTTTCCAGGATGAAGTCGGTACGGTCAGACTTGGAGATCGCGCTGACTTCACAGTCGATGCCTACCCTGATCACGGCTTCGCCGGCCGCGTGGATTACATCTGGCCGCAAATTGATATGGCCACGCGCACCGCCCGGGTGCGCATCGCTTTGGATAATTCCGGCGGAAAACTTAAGCCGGGCATGTACGGGCGTGTCACCCTGCGCATCGGAATGGGCGAGCAGACCGTGATCCCCGCGGCCGGGGTTCTCCGGACAGGTACACGCAACGTCGTATTCATCGATCGCGGGGCGGGATATTTGGTTCCGTCGGACGTTGAATTGGGTTCGCGCGTTGGCGATGACCTGGTCATCCTCAAGGGACTTGAAGCGGGGCAAAGGGTTGTTGCATCCGCAAACTTCCTGATCGACTCCGAGAGCCAACTTCAGGCGGCGACTGGCAGCTTTGTTCCGCCGCCGGCAGGCGTGAGTGCCAACGCCACTTCACCTTCAGCAGCAAAACCCATGGCCACGCTCGACGTCCTCACGGTTCCGAATCCTCCCTCGCGTGGAAAAAACCGCGTGCGGGCAACGCTTAAAGACCCGCAAGGTCGCGGAGTCGATGGAGCGAAAGTATCAGTGACTTTTTCCATGGCGGCGATGCCGGCGATGGGAATGTCGGCGATGCGCGAGGCGGCGACCCTGAGCGGCCTGGGAGCCGGCGCTTACGAAGGCGATTTGACTCTGGAAAGCGGCGGAACCTGGCAAGTGACCGCTGTCGCCACGAAGGATGGTCAAATTATCGCCAACCAGCAGTTCAATCTGTCGGCGACAGGCGAAATGTGAGGAGGCACCAGGATGATCGACAGAATCATCGATTGGTGTAATGCCAATCGCTTCCTTGTCTTTCTGGGCGTGGTCGCTTTGGTGCTGGCGGGAATTTGGTCCCAGAATCGAATCCCGCTCGACGCGCTGCCGGATATTTCAGATGTTCAAGTGATCATCCACACGGAGTGGATGGGCCAGCCGCCAAACCTAATCGAGGATCAGGTTACCTACCCGATCGTCACCGCGATGCTGGCAGCGCCTCACGTCAAGGCGGTGCGCGCCCAAACCATGCCTAACGATTCGTACGTTTTCGTGGTCTTCGAAGACGGGACCGATATGTACTGGGCGCGAAGCCGTGTTCTGGAATATCTCCAGCAACTCGGTGGTCAGCTACCGCCCGGTGTCACGCCGGTACTTGGCCCCGACGCGACTGGAGCAGGATGGGTCTTCGAATATGTTGTCCTGGATCGCAACCATACTCGCGACCTCGCACAGTTACGAAGTCTTCAAGACTGGCGAATTCGTTATGCGCTGGAGACGGTTCCGGGCGTGTCGGAGGTCGCGACCATCGGGGGCTTTGTCAAGCAATACCAGGTCAAGCTGGATCCGAATCGCCTGCTCGCGCTGGGCATCCCGCTGCGCACGGTGGTCGACCGGATCCAGGACAGCAACAGTGAAGTCGGCGGGCGGGTGCTTGAGATGTCTTCGGCGTCCTACAACATCCTAGGGCTCGGTTACATAACGTCGGTCGCCGATCTGGAGAACATCCCCGTGGCCGAGCACAACGGCACCCCCGTTCTGATCCGAGACCTTGGAGTAGTGAGTCTCGGACCGGATATCAGGGAAGGTGTTGCGGAGTGGAACGGTGAGGGCGAAGCCGTTGGCGGCATTGTGGTAATGCGCTACGGACAGAATGCGTTAAACGTCATCGACGGCGTGAAGCGCAAGATTTCAGAATTGAAGAGGAGTCTTCCGTCCGGCGTCGAAATCGTTTCAGGCTATGATCGCTCCGGCTTGATCAAGAAATCGATCAATACGCTCCAGCGCGATCTGATCGAAGAAGCTGTAATCGTGAGCCTTGTCATCATTGTTTTCCTCTTTCATTTTCGTTCCGCGCTGATCCCGATTCTGACCCTGCCGCTGGCAGTGCTCGCAACATTTGTCCCGATGTACTACCTGCAGGTCAGCTCCAATATTATGTCGCTTGGCGGACTCGCTCTGGCGATCGGCGTGCTGGTCGACGCTTCAATTGTGATGGTCGAAAATGGTTATCGTCATCTCTCGGAGGCACAGCAACTCGCGGTCCAGCGAGGCGAGCGCATCGATCCAGTCGACCGCCAGCGCATCCTCATGGGCGCGGCCAAACAGGTCGGCCGTCCGTTGTTTTTCTCATTGGTGATAATCGTCGTCTCGTTTCTGCCCGTTTTCCTGCTGGAGTCCCAGGAGGGACGGATGTTCCGGCCGCTGGCCGACACCAAAACCTTTGCGATCACGTTCTCGTCGATTCTCGCGATCACAGTCGTTCCAGTCCTCATGGTGCTCTTTATCCGTGGCCGGCTTCGACCCGAAGCAGACCATCCGATCAGCCGGCTGTTTCAGGCCCTGTATCTGCCCGTGATCCGCTGGTGCCTGCGCCATCGGAAGACCACGATTGCGGTAAACGTCGTTTTTCTGCTGATTACGCTTCCCCTCGCACTGACGCTGGGAAGCCAATTCATGCCGCCGTTGTACGAAGGTTCATCCCTCTTCATGCCCACGGCGTTGCCGGGCATTTCGACTACCGCGGCAAGTGACTTACTGCAGAAACAGGATCAGATCATCAGGAGCTTTCCCGAAGTGGAAAGCGTTTTTGGCACTGTCGGGCGTTCCAACAGCGCGACCGACAACGCCCCGATGGACATGTACGACACGACCATAATGCTCAAGCCGAGAAGCGAATGGCCTCCCGGGTTAACTTACGATCAGCTGATCGCCCAGATGGATTCCAGGCTTGCCTTTCCCGGCCTGTCGAACTCGTGGACGATGCCGGTCGAAAATCGGCTCGACATGGAGTTAACCGGTATCAAGACGCCTGTCGGGTTGAAAATCCAGGGCCCGTCGCTTGACGAAATTCAACGCATCGGAAGCCAGATCGAAGAGATTCTCGGCTCGGTTTCCGGCACCCGTGGCGTCTTTGCGGAACGCGTCTCGCAAGGTTTCTACATCAACATTCGAGTGAATCGCGAAATTGCGGCTCAATACGGTCTCACCGTGGGCGATGTTCAAAATGCCATCAGTTCAGGGATTGGGGGTGCCAACATCGCAACCGCGATCGAAGGACGCGAGCGCTATCCGGTCAACGTGCGTTACCTGCGAGACTATCGCGACGATCTGGATTCACTGAAGCGCACGCTGATCATGACCCCCTCGGGATCCCAAATACCGCTCGGCGAAGTTGCACGGCTTGAGATCGCTCCTGGTCCATCAATGATTCGAGACGAAGACGCCCAGCTGACGGGCTACGTTTATATCGATCTCGCTACATCGGATTACGGTGGCTACGTTCAACGGGCCCAGTCGGCGCTCGATCGCAACCTTCATCTGCCGTCGGGATATGCGCTGAATTGGTCCGGAGAATACGAGTTTCAGCTGCGCGCGCGCAATCGCCTGGCCATCATCGTGCCGATCGTGTTTGTCGCGATTTTCGTGCTGCTTTATATGCTGTTCCATTCCGCCGTGGAGGCCGCGGTGCTGATCTTCCCTACGCTCTATGCGATGACCGGCGGACTTATTCTCCAGTATCTGATGGGCTTCAACTTCAGCGTCGCGGTCTGGGTCGGGTACATCGCATTATTTGGAATCGCGGTCGAGACCGGCGTAGTCATGGTCATCTACCTGCACGAAGCTTTGGATCGGCGGCAGGCAGCGGGCGTCCTCCTGCACGAAGACATCGAAGCAGCCGCCATAGAAGGCGCGGTTCAACGTCTTCGGCCCAAGCTGATGACGGTGGCGGTCGTGATGCTCAGTCTAGCGCCGATCTTGTGGGAGTCGGGAATCGGCTCGGATGTAATGAAGCCGATTGCCGCACCGATCGTCGGCGGCATGATCACCTCGACCATCCACGTGCTGATTCTGGTTCCCGTATTCTTCGCCATGTTGAAGGAAAGATCGGTAAGCTCTCGGGCTTGAGCCGTATCGTAACTCTTCGAGCTTGACACCTGCTCTCCAATATCTCCATAAAATTATGAAGAAATTGGTTATTGGGGCGTTGAGAGCGCTGCACCAGGAGATCCGGTTCGAAATTTTCCGTTTGCCGGTTCAGACGGAGCCGAAGGGCTGCTGACAGGAGAGCTTTGCGCGACTGGGACTGCCCTCACCCACGATGTCATTTCATCTGAATCACCTCAGATTCGCAGGCCTCGTAACATCCGGCGGGCGCCCTGAACTCTGCAGCCCTGCGTCCCTGTCCGGCTGCGGGGCAGGGTGCGAACCGCAGATGGCGGCCACGACTGCGGCGAAAAGAGAAGGGAGAGCAAAGATAGGAAGCGCTTTCACGCTCACATCATGGTCGACGATTCGGAGTCTTCCGTGCGCTTCTATTTCACGCTGTTTGGCGCGGCGCCCGCGGTGCTCAAGACCGGCTCCGCGAAGTGGATGCTCGATGATCCGCGAGTCAACTTTGCGATCACTTCAGGAGCTAGTTCCCGAGGCCTGGACCATCTTGGCTTACAATTCGAATCTGACGACGATTCTGGCGCTGATTGCTGGACGTCTGGAGGCCGCCGTGCGGTCGGTCACGACACAGGAGAACGCCGAGTGCTGTTATGCGTCGAAGAGAGGGCAGAGCGACACTGCCTAACGACTCGGAGCGATGGCGGCATTTGGTCGTCTCACATCACGTCCGGACGTAGGAGAATTTAATGAGCGCGACTTTATCGGCGGCGCAGACTCCAGTTTTGCGCCGGCTCTCGTTTCTTGATCGGTTTCTGACGCTTTGGATCTTTCTGGCGATGGCTGCAGGAGTAACGCTCGGCGCGGTTTTCCCCGGTATGAAGGCGCTGTTTGACCGCCTGAGCGTGGGAACGACGTCGATCCCGATAGCAATCGGCCTCATCCTGATGATGTATCCGCCGCTGGCGAAAGTGAACTATGACGAACTGGGCGACGTGTTCCGGAATCTGAGAATTCTCGTTCTCTCGCTCGTCCAGAACTGGATTATCGGACCCGTTTTGATGTTCGTACTGGCGATTGTGTTTCTGCGCGATCGCCCCGAGTACATGGTCGGGCTAATCATGATCGGCCTGGCGCGCTGCATTGCAATGGTGATCGTATGGAACGATCTGGCCGGAGGCGATGCGGATTACTGCGCCGGGCTGGTTGCCTTCAATTCGATTTTCCAGGTCTTGTTCTTTTCGGCCTACGCTTTTGTGTTCATTACGGTTCTCCCGCGCTGGGTGGGCCTCGGCGGCGCAATCGTACATGTCACGATCGGGCAGATTGCCGAGAGCGTTGCTATCTATCTCGGCATTCCGTTCGCCGCCGGTCTGGCGAGTTGGATCGTTCTGACCCGGACCAAGGGAAAGACCTGGTACAGACGAGAGTTCATACCGAAAATCAGTCCGCTGACGCTGACGTTTCTGCTGTTCACTATTGTGGTGATGTTCTCGATCAAGGGCAGTGCGATCGTGCGGATGCCACTGGATGTCGTGCGTATCGCCGTGCCGCTACTGATCTACTTTGCAGTTATGTTCGCGGTCTCATTCGCTTTGAGCAGGCGCGTTGGCGCGACCTATCCTCAATGTGCGACACTGTCGTTCACGGCGGCCTCGAACAACTTCGAACTCGCGATAGCAGTAGCGGTCGCTACCTTCGGTATCGACAGCGGGGCGGCCTTCGCTGCCGTGATTGGTCCGCTGATCGAGGTTCCAGTGATGATTGCCTTGGTCGATGTGGCTCGATGGGCGCAGCGCAGCTACTTCCAGACTACTCCATCGGCTGTCGCCGCCGACTAATGTTCAGATAAAGGAACTGAGCGTCAGCCGAACTGAGCCAGGAGCGGATCGCCGCGAAGAACGCGGTGAAATTATTCGCCACCAGGTTCGGCTCATAACCCGGAGGTCGAAGCTTCAAATCCTTCCCGCGCAATCAAGCTACACTCTTATCTACGCTCGCGGTCGCGCATCACGCCTCTTAACCGGCTTTTGTGTCTGATGCGCTAGAGCCATTCCAGTCTGCGGGGACGGAAATTCAAGGTCCTGCGGGCTTTCTCGTTCGATGCGCCGCGCAGACACGTCGCATAGTAAACCGCATCCGGTCCAGACGAAGCCTGAGCCTCCTGTTCCGTGATTTTCGGCGGCGCCGGCGCGTTTGCTGTCCGGGCGAATGCGGGAAGCCATACATGCTGAGGCGAGGGATCGTCGTCCACGACATTGTATGCTCCCGGCGGACATTCGAGCGCGGCCGCCGTCGCCGCGGCGGCATCATCGATGTGTACGAAGCTCCAGATTCCCTGACCCGCGCCGATTATCGGAACTTCGCGCCGGTGCAACTGCTGACCCATATCGCCATCGGCCGTATACCAGGTCCCCGGACCATAGAAGAATCCATAGCGCAGGGCCACGAACTCAAGACCTGGCGCGCGCGATGCCCGCGCTTCCAATTCGGCATAGGTGCGGGCGCTGGCCGCAACGCCTGGCGATGCATCGGCGATGAACGGCGTTGACTCATCGGCGAGTCCGGCGCCCGGCGCGTACCAGAATCCGGAGCTTTGCAGCAGGTAGCGGCACACGCCTAAATCACTCATGGCCGCCAACAGGTTCGCATTGCCCTCCACGCGCACCTTGCGGTCGCGCTCGGCCGCCGCTTTCATCTCAGCCGGCGTGTAGTGCCGAGGGAGGGACGTCAATTCATTGATGACTGCCTCCGGCCGAATTCGCCTCACCGCTTCATTGACTGAGGCAGCTTCAAGGGCATCAGCGGATACGGGCTCAACGCCCATTTCCGCGAGGGCCTGCGCTGACTCAGGTGAACGAGCTAAAGCAAAGACCTGGTGCCCGCTCCGCTTCAGACTACGCAGCAACGGCCGGCCGATCGCTCCGCTTGCACCGGCAATCAGTACTCTCATGCAGATATCATTGATCATTCATGGCATCACGTGGAACGGTTGACGATCGGCCTAAAACGACTTCGCAGATAAATGCGACGAGCCATGACGAAGCTTTCGTCAGCATTATAAAAAAGCTTGGCCGAGTGAGCAGCCGCACGTCATTGCACACTCGAGCGAGAAAATCATAACTCGTGTTCGTAAACGCTTTCGGGATTTGAATGTCGTGAAGTGCGTAGAGGGTCAGATGGCCAATCGGCTCCGTCGGACAAGGTTTACACGCACCGGAGCGGGTTCACCTGAAATCTCGCCTGTGTTACGGTTGCCGGAAGCGGCTCCTCATAAATCGCGCTGGTTCAGCGAAAGAAAGGTTCGATGGCACGCAAGACGCGGAGCACCAGATCTGGCTCGCCCCGGTTAAGCGGCACGGCGCCGGCTGTTGCCTCCGCGAAAACGGGGACCTTCCGAAGGGAAGGCGAGTATTGGACCGTTGGCCTCGGCGCAAAGACATACCCGTTAAAGGACTCCAAGGGACTCGCGTATCTCGCTCATCTGCTGCGTTATCCAGAAACTGAATTTCATGTACTCGATCTCGCCGCCGGCATCGCCGGACGCAGCGGCGAAGACGAAAGCGATCGCCTGCCTCGCGATGCTGAGGATCTGGAACGGGCCGGCATCCATGTCGGCAATCTGGGCGACGCGGGCGAGCTGCTCGATGAACAGGCAAGGAGTTCTTATCGGCACCGTCTTGCCGAGTTGCGTGAAGAATTGGCGGAGGCTAAACGCCTCGGAAGAGTCGAGCGGGCCGAGCGCCTGGAAGACGAGATCGATGCGCTGAACAAGGAGCTCTCGCGTGCGGTCGGGTTAGGCGGGCGCAGTCGCCGTGCATCGTCAGCTTCCGAACGCGCACGGCAGAGCGTCACCAAAACGCTGAAAGCGGTGGTGGAAAGAATCGCGCAAAGCGACGCCGCACTGGGAGCGATACTGGCACGAGGTACCAGGACCGGTAATTACTGTTCATATCGTCCCGACCGCGATTCTCCCATTGCGTGGGAATTCGCCGCGAGTGCTATCGAGCCGCGGCAACCAATCAATCCCGCGGCACCAGCGGATCTTCCGCAGCCGGCTCCCCTGGACCTGCCGCTTTCCCTGTTTCCGCTGGCCGAGCGCACGGCATTCGTGGGGCGGGAAACCGAACTGGCAGCGATCCGGCTGGCGGTCGATCGCGCGCTTGGGGGCTTCGGATCGCTGGTCATGATCGGGGCCGGCGCCGGTGTGGGCAAAACCCGCCTGGCGATGGAACTGGCTGAGTACGCGGCCCAGCTTGGATTTCGCTGTTTCGTCGGTCACTGCTACGAGCGGGATGAGCCGGTTCCTTACCTGCCGTTCGTCGAGATCATTGAAAGCAGTCTGGCTCAAGCGGCGAGCCTGGATCTCTACCGCAGTCAAATTGGCGATAACGCGACGGAACTGGCCCAACTGGCTCCGGCTTTGCGCAGGATTTTTCCGGATATTCCGCCGCCGATGGAACTTCCGCCCGCGGAGATGCGCCGTTACCTGTTCCAGAGTCTCGCCCAGATGCTGGGACGCCTGGCGCAAAACCGCCCGCTGCTGATCGTGGTTGAGGATCTGCATTGGGCCGACGAGTCGACGCTCGCGCTTTTGATTCACCTGGCCAATCGAACCAACCGCATTCCACTTTTGATCCTCGGCTCTTATCGCGACGGATTTTCCGAGCATGCGCCGGCCCTGGTTAGAACTCTGGAAGAGCTGATCCGCCTTGGCATCCGGCCGCTTAAGCTCGGCGGTTTGCCGAAGGAAGATGTCGCCCGGATGCTGAACCGGTTGAGCCAGCGCCAGGTTCCGGAAAGGCTCGTTAGCCTCATCTTTGAAGAGAGCCAAGGAAATCCTTTTTTCGTCGAGGAAGTCTATCGCCACCTGGTGGAGGAAGGGAAAATTTTCGACCCGGCAGGTAACTTTCAGACCGACATCGAGATCGAAGAAATCGACGTTCCAGAAAACGTGCGTTTGATAACCAATCGCCGGCTCGAGCGGCTGAGCGGCGAACAAAGAAGGGTTTTGGAAGCCGCCGCGGTGATTGGACGCAGCTTCAGCTTTCAACTGCTCAGCGATGTCAGCCAGACGGAGATCGATGAACTTTTCAGTGTAATCGAAAAGGCGCAGCAGATGGGCCTTGTCGTGCCCAGTTCCCAGGGGCCCGAGACGCCCTTCACTTTCGTCCACGAACTGGTGCGTCAGACCCTGCTGGCCGGCATCTCGCTCCCCCGCCGGCAGCGGCTTCACAGCATCGTCGCTCAGGCCATCGAGCGATTGTATGCCGGCGGCCTAAATGGTTCCGCAGGAGAAATCGCCGATCATCTGCTTAAGGCAGGCCCGTTCGCCGAGCGCGCCAAAGTGGTTCTCTGGCTGACGCAATCCGCAAGGGGTGCGCTCGACGCCGCGGCGTACGAGCATGCTCGCTCCACAATCCGGGCGGCGCTATCGCGTCTGGACGACGCCGCCAACCGCAAAGCCAGAGCCGATCTGTTGACCAGCCTTGCGGCTGCCGAACGAGGTCTTGGTCAGTGGGACGCGGTGCTTGCGGCTCTTGGCGAGGCGCTGGAGATTTACATCCTGCTCGGCGATCGCGAATTGATCGGTAAGGCCTTTAATGAGTTGGCCGACGGTTTTTTCTGGGCCAGCCGCTTCCAGGAAGCAGTCGAAACGGCTCGCCGCGGGCTCAATTACGTTCCCGACGCGAGCGCCGATCGGGCGCGTCTCCTGGCCAGCCTGGGGAATGCGCTTACCGTCGCTGAAGGCTACGGGCCGGCGCATCAGGCCCTGGGTGAAGCGTTGAATATCGCATCGCAGCTCTCCGATTCTGCGCTTGAAGCTCGCCTGTTGGGGATGCGATCGATGGTTAATTTCCATTTCTTTCGCTTGGGTGAGGCCGCCGCGGACGGCCTGCGCAGCGAACAGCTCGGTGGACCTGCGTCACATTGGCAGCGCAGCATCCATCTGGACGTGCTGCATCATACGCTGCTCTATCTCGGCCGACGCGATGAGGCGGCGGGAATCGCCGAATTGTTGCAACGCCTGGCAGGGAAAACCGGTCAATCGCACCTGGCGGAACTCTGCGCCAGCATCCGAGCCTGGTGTGAATTTGGCAAGGCTCCGGACCTCGCGAAACTGATGGCTGTCCTGCGTGAAATTGCGGGATCGGAGCGCAAGATCCGATGGTCCTTTGCGGAAACTCTCTTCGAGATACAATTGGGTCTGGGAAATCTGTTTGCTGGTAATCTGAAGGAAGCGCTCTCGCACGCTCAAACCGCCTGCCGTTTCGCATCGGGACCCTTTGTTCGCGGGTTCGGAGAAGGAACGCTTTTTCTGCAGATGGCTTATGCGGGCGATGACGATGGCGCAATGCGAATCCTTGGCGGGAAGCGCGGATGGTTGCCGGTTATCGGCCAGGACAACCGGGGCGGCGCCTGGTGGATGCTCGCGCTGGTGATCGAAGGTCTGGTCATGCTTGGGCGGCAGGCGCAAACCGTGGAGCTCTACCCTCTGGCCCGCGAGCTGGTCGAGATCGGAGTGGTAACACTTTGGCCAATTTTTCGCTTCAGCCGAACAACCGCCGCGATCGCCGCCGCCGCAGCACATCAATGGGAAACCGCGGAGGAGCATTTCCACGTCGCGCTGCAGCAGGCGGAATCGTTCCCTTACGTCCTCGAACAGCCGGAGATTCGGCGATTTCGGGCGATGATGCTGCTGGATCGCGCCGCCGCGGGAGATCGCGAAATGGCGCGGAAGCTCGCCGGCGAAGCGATGGCGGTCTACAGCAGGATTGGCATGTCCCGGCACATCGAGTTGAGCCAGGCGCTCCTCGACCAAGGCGGCGGCTGACGCGCGCAAAGACAAAACCCTGAGTTTGCGGGGGCGTTTTTGACGAGTCATGGCATTTTTGCACGGCGGCGTGAGGGGCCTGAGTCGCATTTTGTGCGGCCATTTTTCACGTCTGGATAAGCAAGGCGATCGCGCTTTTCGAAGCATTTTAAGAGTCTCCAATCATCGACAATGGAGGATAGAAACATGAAGTTTGTTGTCATCGGCGGCACCGGACTGATAGGCTCGAAGACCGTAGCCATTCTGCGCCAGGGGGGTCACGAGGTCCTCGCCGCCTCGCCTCAAAGCGGCGTCAACACCCTCACAGGCGAAGGTCTCAAAGAGGCCATGGCCGGCGCGCAGGTAGTGATCGACCTCACCAATTCGCCTTCATTTGAAGACAAGGCTGTGATGGAGTTCTTCCAGACCTCCGGCCGTAACCTGCTCGCGGCGGAGGCCGCAGCGGGCATCCGGCACCACGTCGCGCTATCCATCGTCGGAATCGACCGGACCGACAATGGCTACTTCCGCGCCAAGGTCGCCCAGGAGAAACTGATCAAGACTTCCGGGATTCCTTACTCCATCATCCGCGCGACCCAGTTCCTGGAATTCCTGGGCGGCATCGCCGATTCGGCTGCGGATGGAAAAGTAGTCAAACTTCCGCCGAGCATGTTCCAGCCGATCGCGGCGGACGACGTTGCCTCGAATGTCGCCGAGGTGGCGGTGGCGCCGCCGCGAAACGGCATCGTCGAAATCGCCGGCCCCGAACGAGCGCCATTCAACGAAATCGTCGCCCGCTATTTGAAAGCGGTCGGCGACTCGCGTCAGGTCGTGAGAAACCCCGAGGCCCCATACTTTGGCGGCCGGGTCGAGGAGCTCTCGCTGGTGCCGGTGGGCGAAGCGCGCCTGGGCCGGATCGGTTTAGATGAATGGCTCCGCCGCTCACAGGCCAGAGCCTGACCCTGAATCCGCCAACCAAGGAGAGGCTCCGTGAAACGCATTTTCTGTTCGGTGCTGGTCTGTTCGGTGCTGGTCGCCACCTTGCCGTTGGGCAGCGTCCTCGCGGATGCGCCAAGATCGAAGAACGCCAAGGTGACCCTCGTCTACCAACACGAGCTGCCGAACTGTCCCGGCAAGAGCATCAAGGGCGTGCTCGTCGAATACGGCCCGGGCGGTTACTCGCCGGCACACATGCATCCCAAATCCGCCTTCATCTATGCAACCGTGTTGGAGGGGGCGATCCGCAGTCAGGTGAACAACGGACCGGTGACGACCTACCAGGCCGGACAGAGTTTCTCCGAGATGCCCGGCGAACGCCACAGCGTCAGCGCCAATGCCAGCGACACCAAGCCGGCCAAGCTCCTCGCGGTGTTCGTGGTGGACACGGACGTGACGGAACTGACGATTCCATTGGGGAACTGAGGTTTGACGGCTTGGTGCGGGGATGTTGCGTCGCGGGCAAATGCGAACGCCAATGCGCGTGTCTGGGAGGATTTCCGCATGGACGTAGGGTGTTGCTACAGGATCTGAAGCTTGAGCGCCATGTATCGGCGTTTCGCGACAATTGATGTGGACGCCGAGGTGCTGTCGCCGAGACGGTCGGCCGCTTTGACGGCTTCATCGCCAAATACATGGGCGACGGCGTGTTGGTCTATTTGGGATATCCGCAGGCGCATGAGGACGATGCCGAGCAGGCGGTGTGCGCCGCGCTTGCGGTGATCGAAGCGGTCGGCCGCTTGCCGGTGCGTGAAGATCTGCGCGTGCGGCTCGGCATCGCCACCGGGCTGGCCGTGGTCGGCGATTTGATCGGCGAGGGCGCAGAGCAGGAGCGCGGGATCGTCGGCGAGACGCCGAACCTCAATCGCCGCGAACCCGAGCGAGTTTACCAAGCTTGGGATCGATCGCACCGTCGCGGGCAAAGCCGGCAGCACGCTCCAACTGGGCGATGAGGGGATAGAGCGCGCAAGGCTGGACTCAAATGCCTCAAGTTTCATCGGTAGACCGTCCGGTTGCTGTCACTGGCGCCTCGGGGTACGTGGGATCTCACGTGGTCCTTGCCCTGGTGAAGCGGGGATACACAGTGCGCGCCTGCGTTACCGACGCCAATAACGCGGAGAAGACCAGCTATCTACTCGCCCTGAACCAGAGGGTTTATCCTGGACGAGTCGAACTCAGGACCGCCAATTTGCTTCGGGAAGGTAACTACGACGAAATCTTTGCCGGGTGTAGCGCCGTGGTTCACGCGAGCAGCGTCTTGGGCTACCGGGGAACGAACGGACCTCGCCAGGTGTACGACGGTTCAGTCAATGGAACAAAAAACATTCTGAACTCCGTCAAGAAATCCGGCACCGTAAAACGGGTGGTTTACACCAGTTCCTTTGCAGCCATCTCCCATCCCGAAGCGGCCGGATATGTCTTCACTGAGAAAGACTGGGCCTTCGATAACCGGCTTGGAGATCCGGCCTGGATTCCCGAAAATATCGATCGAAAGCCCGGCATCGCGTATGCGATGGGCAAGATTGCGACCGAGCAGATGGCATTTCGAATGGCGGCCGAAGATAGCCGATTCGATGTCATATCGGTGTGCCCGACCGTAGTTTTAGGCCCGCTGCTCTCTCGGGCTAATGGGCTGGCGGGTTCGTGGCAATATATCCTCGGTAAGATGCTGGCGGGGAAACCATGCAGGCGTGGCTGGCAATACCTTTGGAACATCGTGGACGTCCGCGATGTCGGGGAAGCGCACGCGCTGATCGTCGAGAGTGGCAACTGCGAAAACGGTACTCGCTATCAATTGACTGCCTCAGATCGCTCTGGAGAACTTAATGTCGAGGAACTGCAAGCGCATTTGGCGCGTCTGTTCCCGCATATCGATGTTGGAGGTCCGCCGAAGGAATACGCCGAGCTAGTTGCCAAGTTCGGCGGTCCATTTGACGGGCCTCGCGCTTATTGCGATCGGGCACGAACAGACCTTGGGCTTAAAACGCACCCAGTGGACAGCACGCTATTTGAAACCGGCCGGACGATGATCGAATTCGGGCTCGTCAAGCCTGCACTGAAATAACTGGCCTTAGGAGCGGCATTCCCAGGTCGGTCGTATCGAATACCGCGTCATCTATGAGTAACAGCGCCAGCCCCACCCAGTCGCGGGCGTCGATCAAGTCGCCGTAACGCACCGCGATCTCGTGCAACTCCAGACGTCCCTGGGAGCTCTCGAAGAAAGACTCCGGCGGCTTCGTATCGATGCCCTCCGAGGCACAACTGTTCGGAAAAACCTTTAAGGGAAATGTGGTGGAGCAGAAGGGATTTGACCCCGCCCGCAATCCCTAAAACCCAAATAAATCCGAGGTTTTTTATACAGGCCATATGTCTGGATGTGGCTGATTTCGGCCAGTTTGCCCCATCGTGGGGCATGAAGGAGAGAGCCCAAATGAGAGAGGACCGAATCGAAATTATCGAAGCCGGAGATTGGTGTCAGGGGTTTCAACACGAGGTTAAGCCATATCTGGGGCGGGATTCTGAGGGTGGTACCGCTAAGGCAACGCGGAGCAGGGTTTTTGGCGCAAAGTTTTGGTTCCGGCATAGGTAGGCTGAAGCCGCGGCGCAGGGTAGTGGTTGCTGAAGCGGCGACCGGCGAATGTTAACCATAAATTGGAACTGGACGTTTTGATGGCTAATCGTTCGCCTGTACCACGCCTTACCGACATCATCGAGGCCGTCGAACTCATCCGTAGCGAGATGTAAGGTCTAATACCTAGTGCTTTCTGCTCGATGAGTTGAACGTGTCGGTGACGTCTACCTCCATGTGACCACAACGCGCCCGCGCGAAGTTGGCGAAGCTCTTAAGCGTAACGCGGTGCGACCTCACACGGCCCTTGCAGCAGGTATAACGAAATAACGCGGTTCTATGGTAAATTGGTAACTAATGCGATACAAAGAGGATGGCGCGGGGCAGGTGCAACCTCATAGTGGAGATATTGGGAAATTTGCAGGTGACCGTGGGCGGCTGCCGATCGTATTATACGGAAATCGTGGCGGCTACCGGTTAGCGCGAGTTAATGGAACGTTCGTCGAACAATAAGAACGTCGATTCCGAAACAAAAAGCCGTGGGCCAGAGGATCCACTCTCACTCGCAGTTGCTGAAGAATCTTCCATTTCGAATCCCGACTCCCCAAAAGCTCCCTTGTCGGCGACACAAGTTGGCGTGGTTCAGCTCATCGATTACGTGCGCATTCTGGTCGAGCTGACGGACAAACCGATTTGGTCGCTAGCCCATTATGGCAACCTAGTCCTTCATGAGGAAGAACTGCGTAACCGCATCGGCATCTGGCATGACCTAACGCACGCAGACGGACCTGTTTATCTAAAGATCGAGCGATTACGGCGAATTGACCCACCCGAACCGCCTCCGGCAGCTAAGGAGTGGCTTACGATTGGACGAGATCCATTCAAGGAGCCCGTTGTTCAATCTCTCCGAACAGCCGTAATGACGGCGGCTGAGGTCGCCAATCTGCTGTCAGCGGGGACCATCGATCCGGCGGATGCCACCCCAACTTTGAAACCAAAACTCGGACAAGACCTGCGAGATGTTGTGCTCCGTCTCAATAGACTTCCGGAAATTAAGAAGGAGGTTGAGGATTATATCGGCCAAACGTGGGCTTCATGGGCAGAGGCAGAACGCCCTCGACGCGAAACGATCGATATCTACGACCGGCTATTTAGTCTCCAACAAGCTTTGAAACTTGAGGGCTCAGATAAGCCTCTTGAGGTCGTTTGGGGTATGGGCGTAGCGCGGTGGAAACTGCCTCCACATGACCTCGACCACCCTCTTGTGGAACAGCTCGTTGAACTGGAAATTGACGGCGCCGGATCAATTTTCATTCGACCGCGGGACCTCGATCCTGTCATCGCGCTGAAGCCCTTCGTCGCGATGGAAAACCCAAGTACGGATCTCGTCGCTCGCTTCGCACGAGAACATTTCGTGAAGCTTGCTCTGGAGCGTGAGCTGTCTCCGTTCGAGAAGGACACCTATGCGCCGGTCCTGCGCTATGCCTGCGCTCAACTTGATCGTGCGGGACGATATTTTCCCGATCATGCACAAATAGATGATCGAACAGTCCCGACGGCGGGGCAAAATCTGCTTGTCACGGATACCTGGGTTATCTATGCGCGCCCTCGGTCAGAAAATTTCTATACAGCAGATCTTGAGCGTCTGCGGCGGGCAGTTGAGGAAACCGCTGCGGTGCCAGGCCCTGCCACTGCTCTTGTTACGGAACCCTCCGACGAACCGACCTACGTGCCAGCTAACTCAGGTAATCGCAGTTTTGTCGGAGGATTTTCCGCCAGCACTCGTGCCGATACAGGCGCGCACGATCTAACAACGCCCCAGCAAAAACAAGTTGGTCGATTCTTTTTTCCGAAACCCTTCAATGAAGAACAGATCACCATTGTGGAGTGCCTCGAGAGCTCCGATGTGCAGGGGGTGGTCGTGCAAGGACCGCCGGGGACGGGCAAAACTCACACGATCGCAAACATCATCTGCCACTATCTCGCCACCGGCCGCCGCGTCCTCGTTACATCAAAGAGCGAGGGCGCACTGGCTGTCCTGCGTGAACATATTCCGGAAGGAATCCGGGACTTGGCGATTAGCCTCCTCACCTCCGAGCGTGAGGGCCTGAAGCAACTTGAAGCGACTGTGAACCTGCTTGCCTCGAAGATTACCTCCCTTGATCCCAGACCAGTTGAACGAGATATCGAGCATAATGAGCAACGAATCGGCGAGCTCGAGCGACGTATGGAGAGAATCGATGCGGAGATGCGCTCTTTTGCGGAAAAGCATCTTTGTAGGATTGCGTCCGGCAAAGACGAGGATGGCATCTTGCCAATCGAACTTGCCGAGCGGGTCGTACGTGACCGCGAGCGGTATTCTTGGTTCCCCGATCGCCTCGGGGCTTCAGATAAACCGGATTTTGATGACGAGCACATCGCTGGCGCTCGTTCGGCGCGTAAGATACTGGGGAACGACCTGGCATATATGGATGCTAAACTGCTGAGCGTTTCCGATCTTCCTGATGCAGCTTCACTTACTGCTATTCACAACGACCTGGCAAATGCCGCGAGAATCGAACGCACTAGGCGGACCGATGCCCCAGTTATGGCCTCGTCGGTGCCCAACGCGCTTTCGCGTGCCGAAGCGCTGCTGGAGGCTGTTGATGCAATCGTTGCCGTACACGAAACCTGTCACGGCGAACCATGGCTGAGTAATCTTTATACTGCGTGGCGGCTCCATGGGTTCGACTCTGATTTGGTGCAGCCTGTAGCAGAAATTTTTGCAGCCCTCAGCGAACCGATTAGCAAGCGCATGGCTATGCTCTCGTACGGGGTGGAGTTGCCCCCGTTAAAGCGGACACGAGCGGCAGGTTGAGTTAGTCCTAGTGCGAGTATCGGGTAGCCTCCGCGGCGGCACGCTGTCAAGGTTCCGCGCGCTACGCGCGCCGGCTTGCGCCGACCTTGACCGCGGCCGT
>DATFSZ010000068.1:0-75218 GCA_035262365.1 Binataceae bacterium (SeqCode) | reverse complement strand
CTCGCCCCATGGTCTGCTCCAGCAGGGTGGAGCTGCCGATGAGCTGGCAGAACTGTTTTGGCACGTCGTGACCTGCTATCCGGCGGGTCAAATCGCGCAGGCGTGATCCCTCTCCGCCCGCGAGCACGATTGCCGCGCGCTTGGTCGTGTGCCGCACGCGGTCCTTCATTGGCCCGCCTCGGCGTCGCGCCCGCGAGCTCTATGATTGCGGTCAACCAGACTGAGTATCGGCCCCAGATGCCGTTGGCAGCGGCCGCGCATCGTGGCGGGAGAAATTGAAGTCAGGCGCTGGCGCAGCAGACCGGGGTCGATGCCGAGGGCCTCGCAAACAGTTTCAAAAGCGAACAGTCCACGTGGATGGCGCGGGGAGTGGCGATCGTTGAACCAAGCCTGGACTTCTTCAAATTGATCGATCTGAGCCTTGGTTCGGCCGTTGCGGTTGACCACGAAGCAGCGGATGGCGTCCTCCAGGACCGCGACCAGTAATCGGCGTTCGCTCTCCCAGGCGCAGTCGTTCCTGCGAATCGGATTGTACTGCACCGGTAGCACGCAACCGGTGAAGACCTCTTCGCCGGCAATGCGCTGTTCCAGGTGATCGAATTTGACCGCCACGGCTGGTCCCCCTTACGGCGCTAAAGGCTTGAAACGCCGCGACATGAGCATCGGCCGTGCCAGAAAGCGCTATATGTTTACAATAAAATGCTTTGGCATCAATTTCTGTTTGGTTGGAACACTATCCGGAGTGGCGCAAGTTCCAAATCGTCAAAAAGGTCTGCTTCTATAACCAGGTTCGAACAATCTCTGCATTTTTGGAAGCTTTTATCAGGGAAGATTGGATGACCTTTCAAGCGACTTGGCGGCCGCCGTGCTTGAATCTAACTGGCATATGCTTTATCCCGGCGACCAGATTGGAGCTGAGCCGCTTGACCTCGCCGTCCAACTCGATGTCGGGGATGCGCCGGATTACTTCGTCCAACGCCAACCGCAGCTCCAGCCGCGCCAGGTGAGCGCCGAGGCAGAAATGCTCCCCGAACCCGAAGGCGATATGGTAGTTGGGCTTGCGCGCGACATCGAAGCGGTCGGCATCCGGAAACACTTCTTCATCGCGGTTGGCGGAGGCGTTCCACAGCACCACCCAATCGCCCTCGCGGACTTTCCGGCCCCTGATTTCGCCGTCGCGCATCGCGGTGCGCATGATGTGCGTAATCGGGCTGGTCCAGCGCAGGATCTCCTCAACCGCAGTCGGCATCAGCGCGCGATTCATGGCCAGGCGGGCGAACTGGGCGGGCGTTCTAATCAGCTCCAAAACACCGCCTGAGATAGCATTGCGGGTGGTTTCGAGTCCGGCGATCACGAACATCTGGCAGTTGAAGCTGACCTCGGAGTCGGTTAGCTTCTTGCCGTCGATCTCGCCGTTGGCAATGAGGCTGATTAGATCGCTCCCCGGATGCCGGCGGCGCTCCTGCGCGAGCTTGAAGCAGAAATCGGCGAGCCCTTGGAAACCCTGGCGCTGAGTATCGGCCGCGTTACCGACCTGAAATTCGGGGTCTTCGTGACCCAGCGCCATGTTGCCCCACTTGAACATCGAGCTCCAGTCCGCGCGCGGAATTCCCATCATCTCGCAGATGATCGCCATCGGCAGCCGCGTGGCGACGTCGAGCACGAAATCGCATCGGCCGGCGGGCGCCACCTCATCGATAATCTCCCTCACGATTTCGCGCGCCTTGGACTCCATCAGCACGACCGGGCGCGGCAGGAAGGGCGACCGGAACAGCCGGCGCAACCCGTCGTGACGGGGAGGATCGGTGATGACCAGCATGGTGCCGTTAGCGCGATGCTCCGGGGGCACACCTTGGCCGTCGCGACCCGCCTCCGTTTCGGGGCTCGAGGGCAGACCCGTGCCGTAGCGTTCCGAACTGTAGCCACGGGCGTCGCGATAGACCTGCTGCAGGTCGTCGTACTTGGTCAGCGACCAGAAACCCCTGCTGAGCCTTCCCACGGTCCAGTGAACCGGATCCTCCGCGCGCAGTTGTTTGAAGACTGCGTGCGGATCACGGGTCGCGAAAAATTCCGGATCGGTCAGGTCAGCGCCCCTTGTTTCCATAGCCACCCCCAAATTGACTTAACGCGCCGCCGCGCGCGGTCCGCCGGTCAAGAAGATGGTACCGGCGGCACACGGCGGCGCCAACCCTCCGCGCGCTAGACCAGGTGGAACTGGTCCACCATTTTCTGCGAGACGACTACCTTGCCGTTGTACTGCATCGGATCGGGGCAAGTGCAGCACAGGTATTCGACCGTTGACGCCGGAATATTCATCGACTTGAAAACCGAAGGATCTATTCCGGCGCCCACGGCGCCGGTGCCCGCCTTGACCTCCATCTCGATCCGTTCGGTGAGTACGCCGCCCGGGTCCAGCGCGATGACCGGAATCTTGTATTCCTCCATCTCCCAGGCAAGGCATTCGACGAAGCGGTTGAGCGCAATCTTTGTGATCGGATAATGCATCGCCATGCCGCCCTTGCCGGGGATGCCGGTTCGGCCGGTGGCGGCACCAGACGTGGTGCAGATGATCATGCCGTACTTGTTCTTGATCATGCCGGGGATGCACATGCGGCTGGCGATGACCGGCGCCATCAGGTTGGTGTCGACGTTCTTCTCCCAAGTATCGATATCGAGCGCGAGGAAGGGATCGAAGTGTCCGGGACCGACATAGCGCGCGTTGTTAAGCAGGATGTCAACGCGCCCAAATTTGTCAAGCGCCGTCCGGCACAGGTTCTCCACATCTTTTCGCTGCGTCAGATCGCATCGCACCGGCAAGCAGTCGACGCCCAGCGCGCGGATTTCCTGCTCGGTCTGCTTCAGCGAGCCCGGCCATTCGCTTTGCCCCGACTCAACGGTGCGCGCGGCCAGCACCACGTTGACGCCGTGCTTGGCGAGCCGCAGCGCCATCTGCTTGCCCATGCCGCGGCTGGCGCCGGTTATGAGGGCCACCTTGCCTTTCATATCCATCGTGTTTCCTCTTGGTTTCCCGCGCTGGCGCGGGAGAATTGCAGCAACTGGCCGGACCAGTAACGTACCCGCTTCGAGCGTGTCAAGCCTGTCCCGGCGGCAAGGGCATTCGACAGGCGCGTGCGCCTGCTGTATGCATTTTGCAGTCAGATTCGCTGAGGAAGGATCGAAGCTTTGGACAAGCCTCTGGCCCGAGCCGGAGCCTCCGCAACGGGGGCGTCGGCTCCTCCCTTTAAAGCGCCCCGCGCGGCGGCGCCGCTTACGCAAGGTTCAATCACTCTCGCAATCCTAAGGCTTTCCTTTCCGATTATCATCTCCAACATCCTGCAAACCGCCTACCAAGTGGTCGATACATTCTGGGTCGGGCGCCTCAGCGCGGCCGCGGTGGCGGCAGTATCGTTCTGTTTTCCCGTCAGTTTCCTGCTGATCGCGCTTGGAGGCGGGCTGCCGATCGCGGGAACAGTGCTGCTGGCGCAATACACCGGCCGTGGCGACCAGGAGGCGACCAATCACGTCGCGGCGCAGACCCTGCTGATGGTGTTTCTGATCTCCCTGGTGCTGGCCGCCACCGGATACAATCTGGCCACACCGATGATGCGGCTGATGGGCGCGGCGCCCGACGTTCTGCCCGACGCCGTACGATTCTTCCAGATCGCGGTGCTCGGGTTCATCTTCGTGTTCGCGTTTTTTGCGTACCAGGCGCTGATGCGCGGGCGGGGAATCGTGTATCCGCCGATGGTCATCGTTTTCGTTACCGTGGTCATCAACTTCGCCTTGGACCCGCTGCTGATCTTCGGCTGGGGCCCGTTTCCGAAAATGGGAGTGGCTGGCTCTGCCCTGGCGACGCTCTGCACACAGGCGCTGGCCGCGGCGATCGGCCTGACGCTGATGGTGCGCGGCCGGCACGGGATTCATCTCCGCTGGCGCGACCTGGCGCCCGACTTCACCCTGATGCGCCGCATATTCCGCATCGGCTTTCCCTCCTCGATCGAGCAATCGACGCAAGCGCTGGGAATGACGGTGATGACCATGCTGGTGGCCGGATTTGGAACGGACTCTGTGGCGGCATACGGAATCGGTGTACGCGTCATGAGCTGTGCGCTGGTCCCCGCCATCGGGCTTTCGGTTGCGACCTCCGCACTGGTCGGACAAAACATCGGCGCCAACCAGTTGGCGCGCGCCGAGCGCACCAACACCGTCAGTTGTCTGTTGGCCTTTGTGACACTCAGCCTGGCGGGTCTGCTGGCTTTTTGGGGCGCACCGTCAATTGGCAGGTTTTTTATCCCGCAGGGCGGCGACGTGATTGGAACAAGCTCCGTATTCATCCGCGCAATCGCCCTTACTTTCGGCTTCATCGGACTGCAACAGGTCCTCACTGGCTCGTTGCGTGGAGCCGGTGACACCGTGGCCCCGATGGTGTTGGCAATGATCTCGCTGTGGGTGTTGCGTTTCCCGCTCGCCTACGTGCTTTCGACGCGCACCACATTGCACGTCAGGGGCATCTGGTACGCTTTTCCGGTAACCACGGTGCTGTCAGCGGTTATGGCGGCGTACTGGTTCATGTGGGGAGGCTGGCGCGAGAAGCGGCTCATCGACGACGATGAATTCTTGGAGATAGTGCGCGAACAGGCCGCAATCGAAGAGGGCAGCTCGTTCTGACGCTTCTTTCCATTTCCCGCAACAACGGAGGCTTCCATGGCCAAGGCGCGTAAGAAGGCGGTCGCAGTCGCTGCAAAAGCCCGGTCCGCGGCTCCGGCTAAACCCAAGGTTAAGGCGAAGACCAGCAAGGTCAGCCGCGGCGCGGCGCCTCGGACCGGTACTCGTACTCCAAAGCTGCCTCGCTACGACGAGTTGCCGGTGCGAGCGGGGGCGCCCAGGGGGGCGGCGTGGGGGGTGTTTGGCGACGCCGACGAGTTGGGCACGATCAACCTGATGACGCCTCAATGCGTAATCAATGCCGCCTCCGAGATTCGCACCGGGCGGGTGTTTCCGCTCAACCTCCCTATCAATCTGCCCGATCCGCCTTTATATGGACGAGGCGTGGTGCGGCATCAGATATTCCCCTTGCCGATGGCCGATTTTTTCACCGACGACTACCTCGACAACTACTACCCCCAGGGCTCCTCGCAATGGGACGCGGTTGGCCACATCAAGCATCCCGTCCATGGTCATTACAACGGGCTGCCCGAAAGCGAGGTGACGGGGCGAGGCGGCGGGGGCACTCGCCTGGGAATCGAGAATCTCGCGCGGCGCGGAATTGCGGGCCGCGGCGTGCTGATCGACGCGGCGCGTTACTTCGAACGCCGGGGCAAAACCATCCAATGCACGGGGAACGACGTCATCACCGTAAAGGACCTGGAAGCCGCGCTGGGCGAGCAAAAAACCAGGCTCAAGCCCGGCGACATACTGCTGGTGCGCGCCGGATGGCTTAAGTCGTATCTCGCTTCCAGCCAGGAGATTAGAACCCAGGTCGCTCAAATTCCCAACGCCCCGGGCGTGGAGGCTACGACCGAGATGGCCAGGTGGTTGTGGGACAACCGGATTGCGGCGGTGGCCTCCGACACGCCGGCTTTCGAAGCGGTCAATACCCAAGCGCTGAACGAGATGCTGCATCCGCACCTGCTGGCGTTCTTCGGGATGCCGATCGGCGAGATGTGGGACCTTGAAGCTTTGTCGGATGATTGCGCGGCGGACCGGCGCTACAGCTTCTTCCTGACCTCGGCGCCGCTAAACATTCCCGGCGGCGTCGGCTCCCCGCCCAACGCCCTGGCCATCAAGTAGCTCCCGCCGGTTCCCTCTCCGTGGAATCAGCCGTGGGAGAGGATGAGGGTGATCGATACACTAGGAGCGCAAGCAGCCACATCGATCCAAAGGAGAATCCAATGATCCATCGATTCTATTTCATGGGCCGCAGAAGCGATCTGACCCTGGAGCAATTCCTGACCTATTGGCGTACGAAGCATCCCCGCGCGGTCTCCACCCCGGTGCCGCAAATCAAACGCTACATCCAAAGCCATCGCGCACCCGAGATGGAGAGCAGCGCACCCTTCGACGGCATCGCGGAAACCTGGCACGACGATTTCGACGATATGTTTTCTCTAATCCGCAGCCCCGTGATCCCGATCTTCAAAAAGGACGAGGAAAACTTCGTCAACCACGCCCATGCGGAGGATTTGGCGTGTACCGACCGGGTGGTCATGGATGGGCCGCGAACGACGCAGATGCTGAAGGGAATTTTCACCGTCAAACGGCCGGCCGAGATGAAGCTCGCCGACTTCCGGCGTCACTGGAAGGAGGTGCACGCCCCGCTGGCGATCAAACTGCCGGGCCTGCGCCGCTACGTCCAGTGCGAAGTGATCGACGAGGCTTATTCGATCGCCGAGCCGCGCTGGGACGGCGCCGCGCAACTATGGTTCGACGATCCGGATTCCGTGCGCCGCGCCCTGGAATCGGATGTGTACAAACGCGAATCCCATCCGGACACCCAAAAATTCATCGCCCAGGCCGCGGTCGTGTGGGTGCACGAACATCCCGTGCTGCCGCGCAAGTTCGAGTGATAAATCGAAAGTTGTGCAAACTCGAACGCAGCCTGTTACTGTCAGAAGGGTGTGGTCTCGCGCCATAGCGGGACCCGTGGCGTCGTCAGCCTGAGCGGAGGCCGTCGCAGTGAAGGATCTTGCGCGGTCCTCCGCGCTCTCAGGCGCTGCCACGACTTTCAGTGCTCCTGCAAGAGGTCTATGCATTTGTTCAATTCTCTCAAAGCTCCGGCATTGGGCGGCCTGCTGCTAATTGCCGCCGCTGGCTGCGGCACCGGGCAGGGATGGGACAATGGCTCCTATCCATACAATACGGGCTACGGATATTCCTATCCCAGCAACCCGGGCTATGGATATTCCTATCCTAACCCCGGTTACGGATATTCCTATCCATACAACTCCGGGTACGGTGGTGCATACGTTAATCCCGGGAACTACCAAAGCCAGCAGTACTACAATCCCCAACAGCAATACTGGCAAAATAAGCAGCAGTTCAAACAGCAATACAGGCAGAATAAACAACAGTTCAATCAGCAGTACCAGAAAAACCAGCAAATCTATAATCAGCAGTACCAGAAGAATTTGCAGAAATACAATCAGCAGCACCAGTAGGCATCGCCAACTCGATCATTCTTTGCTGCGCTCAGGATAAGGGGCGAGAGCTGGGCACGAGAAAGTGAGAGAGAGGATCGGCGAACTTTCCGCCGCCGCTCCCGGACTTCGTCATTAACGCGGATCAGCGAATCGTCGCATCCAGGGCACGTGAGCGCCCGTCCACCTCCGGGTCGAAGCCGAGCGTGCGCAGTTGGTTGGCGATCCAGGGGGTCATCAAGCCGACCTTCTTCAGGTTGCCGGTGACCTGCGTGTACATCTCGCGCTTGAACAGGGCCCGGAAATAGACGTACTCGTTGGTACGCGCGGCTTCGGCGCGGATGCGCTTTACCTCGGCGATGCGCTCGGTGCTAAAGCCAACAGCCTCGAACGCCTCGCGCGGAAACATCCCACGCATTACGAGTTGGCACGCCTCGATCGTGAAATGTTCCAGCTCGCGGAGTTCGGCGCCGTTCAGGCTTCGGATCACATCGGGCAGTCCGAGCACCGAAAACCCCATGTGGCGCGACTCGTCCGCTACGATACGCTGGCATATCAAGCGCAGAAGCGGGTCCTGCGCGGTCTCGGCCAACATCCGGAACATCCCCACCGCGAAAGTCTCAGCGATCAGCTGCAGGCCGACGGTCTTGATGAACCATTTGCCCTCGCCCAGCAACTGGTCGAACAGCAGGCGCAGGTTGTCCGCGATCGGATAGATCCGGCCGCCGCACTTGTCCGCCAAATAGCGGCTCAGAACCTCCGTGTGGCGGGCTTCGTCCACGACCTGGGTGGATTGAAAGAACTTGGCGTCGTTGGTCGGCACCATGTCGACCAACTGGCTGCACGCGAGCATCGCGCCTTCCTCACCGTGGAGGAACTGCGACAGGCGCCAACAGGAGAATTCGAGGTTAAGACGCCGGCGCGTCGAAACGTCGAGCTGGTCCCAGAAGTCGCTGCCGTAACCGTCGATAAGTCCGTCGGCAAAAACTCCCGCTTCCAGGTCCACCGGCGTGCTCCAATCGATATCCGACGCGGCGTTCCACTGATCACGCTTGGCGTTTTCATATAAGCGGCGCATGTCGGGCGCATGCACCGCATAATCCCGCTGGAACAGAGTATGAAAGCGGCTTTCGACTTGATGCTGGAGATTTGAAGGTTCCATGCTTTGTACCCGATCGCGAATTGACCAACTAACCCGCGATGATCTTGATGAACACCGATCGTGGGGTCAAGACGCCGGCGCTATGGGAAAGACAGCCCTCCGTGCGCGGGAGTCTTAGACATGGAAGCACTGCGGGGGTTATGTTTCAGCCAGATCGGGTGAAGTCGCGACAAAAGGAAGATCCTCATGGCAAGCGCAACAACCAAATCGGCGCGGATTCGGGCGCGCTTGAACCATCCGATCATCGATTCGGACGGTCACTGGATCGAATACGAGCCCGTCGCCCTGGAGTACCTGGAGCGGGTGGGCGGCAAGCGGCTGGTCGATCGCTACAAGGCGGTGTCGGCGCCGTTTGGTGCATTGGCGCGGATGCCGCTTTAGACCAGGAAGGACAAGCGCATCTCTCAATTTCCATGGTGGGGCGTGCCGACCCGCAACGTCCGCGACTGCGCCGCTGCGATGATACCCAAGCCGATGCACGAGCGGAAACATGGGAATGGACTTCGCCGTGGTTTATTCCACGGGCGGCTCGCTGTTCGCGCCCTTTTTGCGCGACGAGGAGGTGAGAAAGGCAGCGTGTTGCGCGTATAACATTTTCCTCGCCGATACTGGTCGCTGAATCCCGCCTACTCCGTCGAGGCGTCCTATTCGCTTGCGCTGATCGAACTCGATGAGGGGCCGTGGATGCTCACCAACATTGGCTGCCCACCCGATGAAGCGCGTGTCGGAATGGAGGTTGCTGTCACTTTCGAGCAATGTGGCCCGGACATCATGCTGCCGAAATTCAAAACCTGTACAGTAGTCGCCGCGCATTGCGGCATGCCTGAAACCAGGATTTCTTGACGGAGTTAAAATCCGATGGGTATCACCAATATTCAGTCCGGAACCCGAGTCGACGAGATTGCCGATAGCATCTATCGGATCAGCACACCGGCCCCGGCAATTCCGGGTGGGTTCACCTTCAACCAGTATCTGATCGCGGACGATGCGCCCCTGTTGTTCCATAGCGGTCTGCGCAATCACTTCGCGCTGACGCGAGAGGCGGTGGCCAGCGTCATGGCGGTGGATCGTCTGCGCTATGTCGCTTTCTCCCACGTCGAGGCCGACGAGTGCGGCTCGCTCAACCAATGGCTCGCCGCGGCGCCTCAGGCGGTGCCTTTGTGCGGCGAAATCGCGGCGATGACTTCCGTGCGCGATCTGGCTGACCGCCAGCCGCGGGTGATGAGCGATGGCGACGTGATTGAGTTGGGCGCGTGCACGGTGCGGTGGCTTGACACGCCCCATCTGCCGCACGGATGGGAAAGCGGCCTGATGATGGAAAATCGCACGCGCACCTTCCTGTGCGGCGATCTCTTCTCGCAGCCGGGCTCCCAACTCGAACCGCTCACCGAGTCCGACATCCTCCAGCCCAGCGAATCGCTGCGGGCCAAACTGGACTACTTCGCCAACGGCCGCAATACCGCGGCGCTGCTTGAAAAGCTGGCGGCGGCAGGACCCGCCACACTCGCCTGTATGCATGGCAGCGCATGGCGGGGCGACGGTGCGGCGCTGCTCCGCGAGCTTTCAGGAATTCTGTCGCGCTAGGCAAGGAGTCATTTGTTATTGGCATGCGTTTGCGGTTAGGATTGGTTCGTCTGGCTTGTACTGTTTGGCGCAAACGTCAAGTCCCTGTCGCAGGGCACAGGAGAGCGCAGATGCCACAGTTCGATACCATCATCAAGGGCGGAATGATTGTCGACGGGACCCGGATGCCGCGCTTTCGGGGCGATATCGGCGTCAAGGACGGAAAGATCGCCAAAATCGGCCGGCTTGAGGGCAGTGACGCGGCGCGCGTTATCGACGCGGCGGGCGCGATCGTCGCCCCGGGTTTTATTGACCTGCATACCCATTACGACGCGCAGCTGTTTTGGGATCCCTACTGCTCGATTTCCAGTTGGCATGGAATCACGTCGATCGTAATCGGCAATTGCGGCTTCGGCTTCGCGCCAGTGCATCCGGAGGATCGGGAGCGCGCGATGCTGACCATGACGCGCGTCGAAGCGATCCCTTACGCCTCGATGAAGGCCGGATTGCCCTGGGACTGGGTGACTTTCCCCGAGTTCCTGAACAGCGTCGATCGGCGTCCCAAGGGCATCAATATCCTGCCTTATGTTCCGCTGGCGCCGCTGCTGACCTGGGTAATGAGGATGGAGCAGGCCAAAGCGCGCAAGCCCACCGACGCGGAGACCCGCGAGATGTGCCGGCTGCTTAACGAGGCGATGGACGCCGGCGGATGCGGCTTTTCGGCCCAGCGGCTGCCGCCCGAAAGCGGCGGCGCCGTGCAGCGCGATTACGACGGCACCCCGATGGTGACCGACGTGATGCACAACGACACCGTCATTGCGCTGGCGCGCGTGCTGGGCGAGCGCAATGAAGGCTTCATTCAGATGACTTATGCGACCGGCCATCCCAAGAGCGATTTCCGCCATTTCGAGCAGTTGGCTGAAATCAGCGGCCGGCCCATCCTGTGGAACGCCGTGTCGCCCGACGACACCAACCCGCTGCGCCATCGCGGGCCGATGAAGTGGATCCAACAGGCGCAGGAGCGGGGTCTGCGGATTTACGGACAGGGTATCACAACCAACGCGGGCATGACTTTTACCTTTATAGACTGGAACCTGTTCGACGACGCGCAGGCATGGTGCGACGCGACCACCGGCTCGATCGCCGAGCGCAAGGTCAAGCTTTCGGACCCGGAGCGGCGCGCTGACCTGATTGCGCAGGTGCCGCGGCAGGTGAGCAACGACCTGGCGTCGATTGTCGTGCTGGAAACCCGCAGCGAAGAGTTCAAGCGCTACGAGAACCTGACGCTGGGTGAAATCGGCGCGATGCAGGGCGGCAAGCATCCGGTGGATGTGATGCTGGACCTGGCGGTCGGCGACGATCTGCACACCGAGTTCTTCGCCCCCGCGCTCAATCATGGGTTTGAGTTCCGCGAGGAGATCGCGCGCAACCAGTACGTGATTCCCGGCGTGTCCGATGGCGGCGCCCACACCAAGTTCTTCACCGGCGGCCGCTACGGCACGGAATTTCTAATCGACTACGTGCGCGAGCATCCGATCATGACCCTGGAAGAGGCCCACTGGAAACTCAGCGCGATGCCGGCATATTGCGCCGGCTTTGGCGATCGCGGCCTGCTGCGCGAGGGCTACGCGGCCGACATCGTGATCTATGAGATGGACAAGCTACGCATCCTGCCCACCGAGGTGGCGCACGATTTTCCGGCCAACGAATGGCGCCGGGTGCAGCGCGCCGAAGGATATCGCCACGTCCTGCTCAACGGCGAGGTGACGTTCGTCGATGGCCAGCCCACGGGGGCAATGCCGGGCAAGCTGTTGCGCCACGGCGCGGCCGCGCCGGCGCGCCAGGCGGCTTGAAAATCGCCGGCACGCAGGCCGGCGCTACCGGTCACTAAAAAAAGGCCGGAGCCCTGTGACAGGGCCCGGCCTTTTTGCAAGGGGCCGCGCAGGGCGTCCTTTAATCGATTTGATAAAGCCGCCTTGCGTTGTCGAATACGATTTTCCGGGTGACTTCTTCTGGCACCTCGGCGAAATCCTTGGCGATCACTTCGCGCGAGCGCGGCCAGGTCGAGTCGGAATGCGGAAAGTCGGATGCCCACATGTAGTTGTCGGCGCCGAAGAACTTGTACGCTGACGCTCCCACCGGATCGTCCTGGAAGGTCGCAAACATCTGGCGCTTCAGATAGTCGCTGGGCGGCATCGACAGACGCGCCATCGTAACACCGGAGAACTTGTCGTAACCGTGATCGAGCCTGAAGATGAAGTGCGGCAACCATCCGATGTCGCTTTCGGCCGACACGATCTGAAGCTTGGGAAAGCGCTCCAGCACGCCGCCCATCACCAGCGTGAAGAGGCTTACCTGGATGTCGGCCGGATAGAACATGTAGCGCGACAGGTAGATCATCCCCAGCGCGTCGCGCTGGGCGCGGGCGGCGATATCCGCCGTGATCACGCCGGCGCTCTGCCCGCGTGCGGTTATGATGTGCAGCGACAGCGGCATCCGCAGGTCGGCAGCCGCCTGCCAGAACGGATCGTAGTCGCGGCTGCTGTAGGGGCGCTCGTCGGGGGCGGCGGCCGAGATCATCGCCGCGCGAAGACCCTTGTTGCGGCAGCGTTCCAGTTCGCGGACCGCGCCGCCCACGTCGTGCAGGGCTATCAGGGCGCTGCCGATCAGGCGGGGCGGGCTGTATGAGCAGTAGTCCGCCAGCCAATCGTTGTAAACCGCGAAGCAGGCGCGCTGGAGTTCGACGTCGGGCAGCGCGAACAGCGGCATCCCCAGCGTCGTGTACAGCACCTCGGCTTCGACTCCGTCGACCTCCTGGTCCTTGATCCTTTCAACCGGGTCCCATCCGCTGGGGCGGGCGCCCTCGTAACCCTTGTCCAGGTGTTCGCTCAGCGCGGTGCCGCTCTTGCCGGTGGCAATGTTGGGGCCAAGCGGAAAAGGATTGATTCCCGGGGCGGTCAGCCAATAACCGGGACCAATTGGATTTGTGCCTACCCGCGGCGCGCGGTCGGCAAAGGCCCGGTCCAGGCGCTGCGTCCACAAGTCGCCGGGCTCGATCACATGGGAGTCGGCCGAAATCACGCGTAATGATGCCATTTCGCTATTCTCCGTTTTGCGTTAGGGCCATCGGTGCCGCTTTATGGGCCCACTGGATGCTTATATAACCTGCCGAGCGGCCCGGCCGCCATCAAATGGCGAGGTCGAAAGCGATTTCTGCAATTATTGCGGAATATCAAGCGCGCTGCATCCGGCGGCCGGATTGAATCGCTGGGAGGGTGATTCGATGAAAATCGGTGTGCGATCGTTCATCACCGCGGACACGATGCCGGCCGACCAGGTCGGCATCGCGTGCGAGGCATTGGGCTTCGAGTCGATGTGGGTGTGCGATCATGCTATCCTGCCCGTCAATCATAGCCTGGCGCCGACGCGGGTGGACGAGCGCGTGGGCATCCGCAACCATCAGATGCCCGAATACTACCGCGGCGTGCCCGACCCTTTCATCGTGCTTACGCAGGCGGCGGCCGTGACGCGGCGGATCAAACTCGGCACCGGCATCTGCCTGGTTCCCGAGCGCGAGCCGATTGCGATGGCCAAAACGGTTGCGACGCTGGACTGGTGCTCGCAGGGCAGGTTTCTGTTCGGTATCGGCGCCGGAGGAATTCCGCTGGAGTCGGAGGTCATGGGCGTCGAATATCGCCGGCGCTGGCCCAAAACACGGGAGTACATCGCGGTCATGAAGCGGTTGTGGACCGAGACGGAATCGAGCTTCGAGGGCGAGTTTGTGAGGTTTGTACCCGTCTTTTGCTATCCCAAACCCGTGCAGAAGCCTCATCCACCGATCATAATCGGGGCCGGTGGAATCGGGCCCAGCTCGATGCGCGCACTGCGCGACACCGCGGCGATGGGCGACGGATGGGGACCGGTGCAGGTCGGGCCCGAGGAATTGAGGAGCAATCTGATCACGCTAAGAGAATTGTGCGAACAAGCAAGCCGCGACTGGCGGAAACTAGAAATCACAATCTTTTCGCCGATTGAACAGGATGATCCAAAGCGGACTATCGAAGATTACCGCGACGCGGGCGCCCATCGGCTGGTGTTCATGGTGATTCCGCCTCTGCTGAAGGACAAACGGAAGTTGGAGGAGTTGGCGCGCCGCTACGTGGACAACGTTTGAAGTACTTTGCGATGAAGGCGCAAAGGAGCATCGCAATCCGGCAGTACCTAATCTTGATTCGCCATCTGGCACACGCTTGCGAGCCCGTCATTGCTGGTTTCCGGACCGACCGCTGGCATTGTCGCGTCGTTTTTGACAAACAGGGGACCTGAGGTGAAAGGAGCACGCTGACGTCAACCAAAACTGGACAGGAGCCGCGCGCGCTGGCGCTGAGCGGCATCAGGGTGGTCGAATGCGGCCAGGGCGTTGCGGCGGCGTTCGCCGCAAAACTGATGGCGCTGCTCGGCGCCGAGGTAATCAAAGTCGAGCCGCCGGAGGGCGATGTAACGCGTCGGCGCGGACCGTTTTTCGACGAGCGCCGCGATCCGAACCTGAGCGGTTTGTTCCTTTACCTCAACGCGGACAAGCTCGGCGTGACGCTCGACTTGCGTGCCGCCGGCGACCGTGCCCAACTCGACCATCTTTTGAGACAGGCGGACATACTAATCCACAACATCGCGCCGGCGGAGCTTGCCGCCTTTGGGATGCACAGCGCCGCCCTGCGCCCGACACATCCGCAACTGGTGATTGCCGCGATTTCGC
The DNA here is from genome assembly GCA_035262365.1 of Binataceae bacterium (SeqCode). Classification (GTDB taxonomy): domain Bacteria; phylum Desulfobacterota; class Binatia; order Binatales; family Binataceae; genus JAJPJA01. The sequence goes on along the minus strand of DATFSZ010000068.1, from coordinate 60,601 downwards.
CCTTCGGCGAGACGGGTCCCCGCGCCGGCTGGAAGGCTTACGAACTCAACGCCGCTCACGCCTCCGGAATGCCCTCGACAGGGCCAGGAGCGTCGCCGTTTCCTGATCTGCCGCCGCTCAAACTCTTCGGCCACCAAGCGGAATTTCAATCCGGCGTTTACGCCGCGCTTACTGCCATGGCCGCCTACCTTCATCGAATTGAAAATAACGGCCCGGGCCAGTCGATCGACATCTCGGAGCAGGAATGCCTGGCGGCGATGTCGGAGTCCACATTGATCCACTACACCTACAACGGCCGAGTTACCTCACGCCTGGGAAAATACGGCTTCGGCCCGCGCACGGTGGTGCCCTGCGCCGACGGCTGGATGCATATTTGTTTCCTGGAGGATGTCCAATGGGAGCGCCTGGTTGAGCTGTTGGGCAATCCTGCCTGGGCGCGCGAGGAGATTTTCAAAGACCGTTACGCCAGAGGCGACAACTCAGATGCGTTGGAGCCGATGCTCTCCGAGCTGACCAGGAATTGGAAGACGCACGATCTTTTCCTTGCGGCGCAGGCCAAACGGATTCCGGTGGCACCGGTCAATCGGGCATCGGACGCCTACGTCAATCCGCAACTCCGCTGCCGCGAGTTTTTTGCGCCGCTGCCGACGCCAATCGCGGCTCCGCGCGCGGTCGAAGCGCCAACGGCGCCGTTTAAGTCCAACGGCATGACTTTCAGGTTGGAACGTGCAGCGCCGCAATTGGGCGAGCACAATCGTGAGATTCTCGCGGATGGAAAGTGGAATGGCGCAGCGAGAGCGCCAGGCGCCGCGCGCGCCGGGAGCGATGTACGTAGCGCCGGACCGCTCAGCGGCGTGCGCATTCTGGATTTCAGCTGGGTGTGGGCGGGACCGTTCTGTACTCTCCAGTTCGCATACCTGGGCGCGGAAGTGATTCGCGTTGAGAGTTCCAAACGCCTGTGCGCTACCCGCTGCCTGCCGCCGTTTCTTGACGACAAGCCGGGACCGAATCGGGCCGGGCCGTTCAATCAATGGAACCACAACAAGCTCAGCATCGAGCTTAACCTCGCGCGCAAGGAAGCGGTTGAGATTGCCTGCGAGCTGGTGCGTCACTGCGACGTGGCGGTTGAAAACTTCGGCCCGGGCGTAATAGACAGGATGGCCCTCGGATACGAAGTGCTGCGTCAGTACAAGTCTGACCTGATCATGATCTCGATGTCGGGTTATGGACGCGCCGGCCCCTACTCGCGCTTCGTTGCCTATGGACCGCAGCTCGGGGCCCAATCGGGTCTGCTGTCAGTTACCGGCTATCCGGGCGACCGCCCGCGGGAAGCCGCTGTGGCTTACAGCGATCCGGCCGGGGGGCTGTTCGCCTCGCACCTGCTCGCTGCCGCGCTCATTCACAAGAAACGCACCGGCGCAGGACAGTATATCGACCTTGCGATGCTCGAAGTCCTCGAGATGTTTCTGCCCGAGATGCTGCTCGAATATGCGATGACGGGACGCGACCGGGATTTTGTGGGCAACCGCGATTCCTTGATGTGTCCGCATAACTGCTACCAGGCGCTGGGCGGCGCGGAAGCGTGGGTGACGATCGCGGTGGGAACCGAGGACGAATGGCGTGCGTTATGCGACGCGATGGGCAAGCCCTCGATGGCCGATGATCCGCGCTTTGTCACCGCGGCGATGCGCAAGCGGCACGAGGACGAATTGGACTGCATCATCTCGGAGTGGACGGCGCTGCGCGACCGCTGGGAGACCGCGGAGTTGTTGCAGCGCCGCGGGGTCGCCGCGTTTCCGAGCTTCAACAACAAGGATATCGCGGAGGACGCTGACCTGAGCGAGCGCGGCTTCCTCGCGCACCTGGAGCACGCCGAGGGCGGGACGCTGACCGAACCCGGCATTCCATGGATCATGTCCGGCACGCCCTGCCACGTGCGCCACGCCTCGCCGGCGCTGGGCTGCGACACCGATGAGGTGCTGACGCGTCTGCTCGGTTATTCGCGCGGCAAGATCGCGGCTTTGCGCCGGGACGAAATACTGATTTGAGCCACTGATTACACGAGGAGGTATCATGCCGGGTCAACAGCATATCCTGGAGGGCTACAAAGTTCTGGACATGACGCAGTTTATCGCCGGCCCGACGCTCACCCGGCTGCTGGCGCAGACTGGCGCGGAAGTAATCAAGGTCGAGCAGACGCCTTACGGCGATCCGACGCGCTTCGGTCCCATATACAACGAGGGACACAGTTCCTATTTCAGCCAGCACAACCGGGGCAAGAAGAGCCTGTGCGTCAATGCCAAGGATCCCGAAGGAAACAAAATCATCCGCGACCTCCTGACCAAAGTGGATATCCTGGCTGAGAATTTCACGCCCGGCGTGATGGCGAAACTGGGATTGGATTACAACCATGTGCGTGAGATCAATCCGCGGATAGTGATGTGTTCGATTTCGACTTTCGGCCAGAGCGGGCCGCTGGCGTTCAAACCCGGCTTTGACCCGATCGGAGCGTGCTACGCGGGGATCGTTTCGATGGTTGGCGAGCCGGACGGACCGCCCTATCCGCTGCGCACCGCGATGGGCGACGTCATGACGGCGGTTCACGCCTACGGCGCAATCGGCTACGCGTTGCTGCATCGCGAGCGCACCGGCCGCGGACAGTTCCTGGAAGTGACGCTGCTGGATTCCTACTTCCATTGCCACGAGGAAAGCGTCGTATTAGCCAGTTCCAGCCACGGCGAGATCAAGCCGCGCCGCGCCGGACTCCATCATGAGACCCATTGCCCGGTGGGCCTGTTCAAAGGCAAAGAGCACTATGTTTTCATCATCGCAATAACGCTGGCGCAGTGGAAATCGTTGTGCGAGGCGATGGGTAAGCCCGAAATGGGAGACGATCCGCGCTTCAAGACCGAGCCCGGTCGGGTCGCGCACAAGCAGTTTATCATCGACACAATCCAGGGCTGGCTGGCCTCGATGCCCAGCGACGACGCGGCAGTTGCGGCGATGGAGGCTCATCATGTGCCGGTGGCGCCGGTGCTGTCGGTGGAGGAAGCGATCGACCATCCGCACCTGCGCCAGCGCGGCACTGTACGAACTATCTCGGATCCGCTGCTGGGCCAGTACCAGGTGCCCGGGTTTCCGTTTCGTTATTCGGACTTCCCCGATGAGCTGCCGCTGGAGACGGCAACGTTGGGTCAGCACAATCGCGAGGTCCTGGAGAGCTATTTGGGATATGCGCCGGAGAAGATAGCGCAGCTGGAAAGCGCTGGCGTGTTGTGCAGTTACAAGCGAAAGTAGAGTCAGTCGTTTTTCCGCAGTCGGTTGCGGAGACCAGAGTCAGAGCGCTTAGCGCACCGAATCGGAGGCATCAAAATGGCAGAAATGGAAGTATTCGAGGCAATGCACATTGCGCGCGCGTTGCGCCGCCTCAAACCCGATCCCGTGCCCGATGAGCTGATTGAAAAAATCGTCGACGCGGGTGTGCGCGCGCCAACCGGCAGCAATTTGCAGAACTGGCGCTTCTTCGTAATCAAGGATGCGGAGCGGCGCCGCCGGATCGGCGACATTTATCGCGCCTCGATGGAAATCGCCGGTAGAGCATATATGAATCGCAAGCCTCCGGTGCACATGACCAAAGAGCGGCAGAAGACGATGCTGTCGGCGGCGACCCACCTGGCCGAGCATTTCGGTGAGGTGCCGGTCCTGATCCTGGCGTGGCTGCAGTTTACGCCCGATCAGGAGAATCCCAATCTGCCCACCGATCAAATGCCAACTTTTCTGCGCCTGACCGGCAGCAGCATCTTTCCTGCCGTGCAGAATATGATAGTGGCCGCCAGCGCGCTTGGCCTCGGAACCGTTCTGACTACTGTGCTTGCATATAAAGAAGAGGAGATGAGAAAAATTCTCGGCGCGCCCGCCGACATGCGGCTGTTCGCGGCACTGCCGATTGGATACCCGGTGGAAGGATACGGGCACGGTCCCGTGCGGCGGCTGCCCCTCAGGGATGTAACCTATCTGGATAACTACGGGAACAACTGGCCGAAGTCATAGGATGGCTCGAAGTAGTGGACGTAAGAGGGGCGGGCAGGGGCGCCCGCTCCTCTTATAAACCGATCAAGTTCGCAAGCTGTCCAGGGTCATCACTTGATAAAGTCTTGCGCAATTTTCTCCAGCTTGCGCTGGCCCTCGCCGCCGGCGGGCAGAATCTGATCGCCGAAAATCAACCGATGACATCCGGCCTCTTTGTACTGCGCAATCATGCCCTTGGGATCAGCCGATCGCGAATCCATCACCACGACTGAAATCTCGATCTTGTTAAAGTCGCGGCCGGCTTCCTCGCACATCTTGCGCAGCGTCGCCAATTCTTTCGAGAGCCGGTCCGGCGGGAGATACACTGGCATCCAGCCGTCGCCGATCGCGACCGTGTTGCGCAGCGCGCGAGTGCAGGACTGATTGAAACCACCCGCGCCGATATGAATTGGCGGGTGCGGTTTCTGGATCGGCTTGGGATAGCAATAGACCTTCGGAAATTTGACGAACTCGCCCGAGAAGCTGGCCTCCTCTTTAGTCCACAATTCGCGCGCGGCCTTCAGATACTCGACCGTCTGAGGCCATCGGCGCTTAAAATTGGCGCCCATGATTTCGCTCTCCTCGGGAAACCATCCGCCGCCCACGCCAAAGATGAAGCGGCCCCCGGAAAAATAATCCACGCTCGCCACTTCCTTGGCGAGCAGCAGCGGATGCCGTTCTGGAACCAGGCAGATACATGTGCCGATCTTGATGGTCTTGGTCACGGCGGCGGCCACAGCCAACGCAACGAAAGGATCGGGAAAACGTTTGTAGCGCTCCGGCACCGCGCCTCCGGCGGGAAACGGAGTCACGTGCTCCACCGGAATTATCGCATGCTCGCCGATGAACGCGGACTCGTATCCAAGCGACTCGCAGGTGCGATAATAGTCCTCGATGCTGATGGTCTGGTCGGTAATAACGCTCGCCACGCCTATTTTCATGACATCCTCCGGATTGCGCTCATTTCGATCCCGGAACGCTCACCGTTATAGCCCGGTTCCCCATCAGCGCCAAACCAGCGTCAACCATCCGCGCCATCTGGCGTTGGACGGCGCGCTCGGGCTAAGTTGAATCGTTCCATCAGGAGAGAAAATCATGGCGCTGCAGCCGGTAGGTTTCGAGGGCAAAAGTATCCTGATCACCGGGGCGACAGGCATGGTGTCGCGGCCGCTGGTGCGCGAATACAGCAAGGCCGGGAAGGTCTATGCGATGGCGCGATACGCCAGGGCGGAGGATCGCCGGGCGATCGAGGAACTCGGCGGCATACCGATTGCCGCGGATCTCGCCAAATCGGAAACCTTCTCGGCGATACCTGAGGACGTCGATTACGTGATCAACTGCGGAGTCGGGCGGTCGAACAAGTTCGAAATCGATTTTCCGGCCAATGCGGAGGGTGTGGGCTTTCTGATGGCGCGATGCCGCCGCGCCAAGGCGTTCCTGCATGTATCGACCACGGGAGTTTACGAATACCGGGGCCATGAGCCGCGCAAGGAGTCGGACCCGCTGGCCGACAATCACCGGGTGATGTCGGCGACGTACTCGATCTCGAAGATCGCAGGTGAGCGAGTGTGCATGTTTGCCGCGCGCCAGTTTGGAATCCCGACCACGATCGCCCGCCTTTGCGTTCCCTACGGCGACATCGGCGGCTGGCCGTATTTCCACCTGATGATGATGAAGAATGGCGCGCCGATCGAAGTCCATCCGGAACGGCCAAATTATTACAATTTGTTGCACGTGGAAGATTACATCGAAAAAATTCCGCGCCTGCTGGCCGCCGCCACACCCGAGGTGACGCTGACCAACTTCGCCGGGTCGCCGCGCGTGAGTATCGAGGAATGGTGCGGCTACCTCGGCGAGTTGACCGGGCTGGAGCCACGCTACGTGGACAACCCTCGGGCTTTCGGGAGCTTGTGCACAGACCTTACACGGATGGAGTCGCTGGTGGGCGAGACCAAGGTGGAATGGCGCGACGGTATGCGGCGGATGGTACGCGCGCTGGCGCCGGAATTGTTGGCAGAGGGCAAAGCCGCGCGCGCCTAAGCGCGGGCCGAAGCGCCGATCGCGGCGTTTGCGCGGCGCCCCATGAATAGGTGTAGATTCGATTCAACGGCGCGGCTGTAATCGGAAACCATGCCGCGCGCCTGGGCCGCAGGAGGTCACCATGGACTACGACGTAAAGATCGACGGTGGGCTGATCCTCGATGGCAGCGGTCGGCCGGGTAAGCAAGGTGCAGTGGCGGTGAAGGACGGCCGCATGGTGGCCGTGGGCGACGCGCCCGGCGCGGCGGCACGAACGATCGACGCCGGCGGTCTGGTCGTTGCTCCGGGCTTCGTCGATATCCATACGCATTATGACGCCCAGGTGATGTGGGACCGGATGCTCACTGTGTCGCCCTGGCATGGCGTGACGACGGTCGTGATGGGCAATTGCGGCTTCGGAGTAGCGCCGACCCGCCCCGAGCATCGCGGGCAAATCATGCGCACCCTGGAAAAGGTTGAGGGGATGAGCCTCACCGCGCTTGAAACCGGCCTGGGTTACGATTGGCCCTTCGAGACCTTCCCGCAATACCTCGAAGCGATCGAGCGGCACGGCGTCGGAATCAACGTCGCGGCGTTGGTGGGCCATACCGCCGTGCGGATGTACGTGATGGGCGAGGACGCTTACGAGCGCGCCGCCACGGAGCAGGAAATCAAGGCGATGCAGGACCTGGTGCGCGAGGCGATGGCGGCGGGCGCGGCCGGCTTTGCCACCTCCAAGGGATTCGCGCATATCGGCTACATGGGCCGGCCGGTGCCCAGCCGCCTCGCCACGATCGAAGAGATCAAGGCGCTCGCCTCCATACTGGGTGAAAGCCGCCGCGGCACTGTCGAGGTCGCCACCGGCCAGGGTCTGTCCTACGACGAGTACGAGCAAATCGCGCGCGCCAACGGCCGTCCGATCAGCTTTTCCTTTTTGGCGGGACGCGAGGACTGGGCAAAGATGCTGGCGCACCTCGAGCGGATGAGAACGCTGGAGGGCGAGGGGGTGTCACTGGTGCCGCAATTCTCCGCGCGGCCGCTGGTGATGGAATTCAATTTCCGCGAGCCTTTCCCGCTGGAGAATATCCGCACTTTCAAACCCGTCTCCGAGGCGCTCGACGTGCCCGGCAAGATGCGTGTTTATGCCAATCCGGCGTTCCGCGGCGCTTACAAGGAACTGACCGACGGCCCCAAGGCCGCCATCAACCGCGCTTTGAACCCAGAGCGGATTTTGATCTCCTCCTGCCCGGCGGAGCCGCAACTGGAGCAGCGCACTGTTGCCGAAGTGAGCCGCGAACGCGGCGTCCATCCTGTCGATTTGATGCTGGACCTGTCGATCGCGTCCAGGCTCACCGCGTTGTTCAGCATCACCATCCTGAACGACGACGAAGAAAAGGTAGGCCAACTCCTGAATCAACCCGACGCGATGCTTGGTCTTACTGACGCGGGCGCGCACGCCAGCCAGCTTTGCGACGCCTGTGCTTACACATACGTGCTGGGCCACTGGGTGCGGGAAAGGAAGGCACTTGCACTGCCGCAGGCGGTGCGGATGATGACCGCGCGTCCGGCGGAGGTTTACGGCTTACGCGACCGCGGCCGGATCGCGGTTGGGGCGCCGGCCGACCTGGTGCTGTTCGATCCCGACACGGTAGGGGCGGGACCTTTGCGACGTGTCAATGATCTGCCGGGCGGCGCTGACCGCCTGATCTCCGAACCGTCGGGAATCGAGATGGTCATGGTTAACGGGGTGACCATCCGCGCGCAGGGCAAGGACGCGGTCGATCCGCGCGGCCCGATGCCGGGCCGCGTGCTGCGCGGCGGCGCCGCTCCGTCCTGAGCTCTATCGCTGCCTCAATTGACGCGACGGAACGTGCTTATGTATTCATCGAAGCGCCTGCCACAGCCGGCGTTGTAGTTGCCGGTGGTGTTGGCGAACAGATCGCCCACTCCCATGGCCGTGTCCTGCGTGGCACTGGTGTTGGACTCCTGCGTCTTGATGGCCGGTGGAGGTATTGTGAGCACCCGTCGTGTTGCGCGTTAAAGCGCTTCCATCCCCGTGGCCTTTTTTCTGTGGCCGGCTAATGCCGCGCTGACAGACCGCCGTCGATCACCAGTTCGGTGCCGGTGACGATTGCTGCCTCATCCGAGCATAGGTACAGCGCGCCATAGGCGATCTCTTCCGGAGTGGCAGCGCGGCCGATCGGGACCGGATCGGCGAGCATCTTTTTCATATCTTCGGGCAGGGCCGAGGCGGTGGAGGTCATCGTGAAGCCGGGATGAATCGAGTTGACGCGAATTCCTTCGCGCGCATACTCCAGCGCCGCCACTTTGCTCATCAGGTGAACGGCGGCCTTGGCCGCGTGATACGCGATCGCCATCGGCCGCGCCGACAATCCGGCAACCGACGATATGTTCACGATCGCGCCGCCGCCGGCCTTTTTCATTTCCGGAATCGCGGCCTTCATTCCGAGCCATACGCCCGTCTGGTTAATCGCGATGAGTTGATCCCATCCCTCCATGGTCTCGGTTTCGGTGCCTTCGGTACGGTAAATCCCGGCTACATTGCACAGCGTGGTCAGTTTGCCGAAACGCCTTACGGTTTCGGCGACGGCGATCGTCCAGTCCCGCTGCCGGCTGATGTCGAGATGCAGGTAGATCGCTTCTCCACCAGCGCGATTCACACCTTCGGCCACCTTCGGACCCAACTCGTCCTGGATGTCAGCGGCGACCACTTTGGCGCCCTCCGCCGCGAACACCCGTACAAAGGCCGCGCCCATGCCCGCGGCTCCGCCCGTGATCAGCGCAACTTTACCGGACAGACGTCCTGCCATTTCATTTCTCCCTTGCCTGACGATGGTCCGCGGCGTCGTTTACCTTGCCGCCATCGCCTCGCGAGCCAGCGGCTCATTGGCGCCTCGCACCTCGAACGGAACACACAGCAGGGGCAGCGCCGCGGCGACCACCAGTAACACGATAAACAATTCAATCGACCAAACGTAACTGCCGGTGCGGTCGAAGATTGCGCCGGCGACAATCGGTCCTGCCGCGCTTCCGATGACCGAAGGGATCGAGAGCAAACCGGTAAGCGAGCCAAAGCGCTTGAGCCCCACGGCGTCGGCGAGCAGCATCGGAACCAAAGGTATCGGCGCTCCGAAGGTGAAGCCGTAGATTACGACGAACAACCCCAACGGCAGCAGGTAGCGGGCGCCCAGCAGCAGGACGCATCCCAAGGCAACCAGTGATATATCGATGGTCATCGTCAGCCGAATCCCGATACGGTCGGCCAGCCAGCCCAGCACGGGTTTGCCTGGCAGCTGGAAGGCCAGCGTCGCGCTGAATATCGTGGCCGCCCGCGTGGGGGTGAAACCGAGTCCGATAAGGTAGGGAACCAGGTGCACCACCAATGCGGTGCCCACGGCGACCGAGCAAAAGTTAAACGCGGCGATCAACCAGAATGACCGCGCCGCCAGTGCCTCGCCGACTTCCAGTCCCGGCACACTCTGCGTCTGCGCGCCCGATGCCTGCGCCGGATTCTCCTCGTGCGGGCGATTCTCCACCAGCAACATCAGCGGCGGTACAACCAGCACAACGATCGGCACGGCGAGAAAAAAATAGGAAAAGCGCCAGCCGTGGGTCTGCACCAGCCACGCGGTTAGCAGTGCCATCGCGGTGCCGCCGACTTCGATTCCGACCTGCGACACGCTAAGCGCCAGGCCGCGCCGATCGCTGAACCAGTTGCTCACCACGAAATAACACGGCAGCACGGCGCCCGAAGCCATCCCGACGCCCAGCGTGCAATACGCCAACAGCATCGTCTTGTAGCTGGTGGCGGTTGCCGCAATCACAAACGCGGCGGCGGACAGCAGGCTGCCGACGGCGGCAATCCACTTCGCCTCCATCCGGTCGAGCAACCATCCGATAAACGGGGCGGACACGCCGATAAAGATTGCAATCATCGAGGGCAAGGTGGAGACCTGCGCGCGGCTCCATCCGAATTCCCTTACCAGCGGCGCTATGAATACGCCGACCGTGTCGAATCCGGACCCTTGGATAAAGGCGGCGGCCAGAAAGAACGCACCAACGATCGCCCATCCGCGCATCTGTCGCGACATTTTGATCGCCATGGCACTTGTCCTCTTTGCACAGCGTTTTCCCGCTGCTCGCCGGTTAGTGCGCTAACGCCGACGGATAGTATCGCGCCAAGTACTCGCCGTATTGACGCTTGATTGTTTCAGGGCTCAACCCGAACTGCTCGGCAGAATATCGATGGACGCCGGATTTGCCCTCCGAATGCGTGTCGAGCCAGTCTTTCATTTTCCGCTCGCTGTGCGGGTCGAGAACCAGACCCGCCCATTCGTAAACCCCGCGGACTACGCCGATCGGGTCAGTGTTGAGTTCGCCGAACTCAACATCGTAAAAGCGCTCGGGCTGCTGGTCGCGCGCCGCCATCATGCGCCGCAACCCGATACTCCAAAGCTCGCTGTGGGTGCGGCCCAACTCGCGGGGATAAGTCTGGCCGCCCAGATAAAAAGTGCGAAACGTTTCGACCAGGCTGCAAGTCGAAGGCACCGCCTCGATTGGATTTCGATGGGTATGAACGATCAAGGCATCAGGAAATGACTGGAGCAGCGGTTCGATCCCGAGCACGTGGCCTGGATTCTTGAGCAGCCATCGCTTGTCCTGATCGTGAAAGCCGATCAGTTTCAGCAAATCGGCGTAACGCCGATATGACGGCGTTTCGTCCTGGGCGAGAAACCATTCGTGATAGCTCGGCACGTGCATGGTGGAGCTGAACTGGATCGTGACGAAGCTCTGCACCATCGCGTTGAGGCATTCGTCAGGTTCGTCAGCGACCATGTCGTGAATCGTCTTGACCAGCGGTGCGACCTCGGCGACCGCTGCCAATCCGGCCGACGCCTGGCGAAACAACGGATTGCCCGCCCATTGCTCGCGCGGCGGCCGTACCATCGGCGTCCCGGCCAGCCACAGCTCCAGTCCCTGGAACTGCGGGTCCATCGAGAGCGCCTTGTGCAGCGCGGTCGTGCCGGTGCGCGGGATGCCGGTTATGATCAAGGGGCGGCGAATCACGGTACGCAGGCAATCCGGATTCTCCTGCCATCCTTTTTGCGCGTACAATCGCCCAATCAGCACGCCTACAATCGAGCTGAAAACCCGATCGCGGCAGGCGCCGGTCAGACTGAGATCCGTGTCCAGCGCCCGGAGCAGCACGCGGAGGCCCTGAAGGTATGCGTCATCGCCGAAATCATCCAGGCCGGTTTGCCTGCTCGCTGCTTCATGCAGCGCCCCTTCGGCGGTGGCGAATTTTTCCGGTATGGCCATCTTGCGCGATTCTCTAAACCGCTCTCCCCGATCACCATCGGCGGCGCAACTGTGCGCCCTTGCGGCGCAGGCGCAGGCTGGCGTCGCGCTCTTGCGGCGACATTTCCGGCGTGTCGGCCGGCAGATGCTTGCGGACATCGGCCAGGGGCACTTTCTTTACGCTGGGCAGCGGCGTTGAATCGGAGCGCAGCCAGCGTCCCATGAATTGACCGCTGGAGAAGCCGGCGGTATCGAGCCAGTTTGGCACGCCGGGATCTTTCATCGCGACCACAGCCCGGAACCGCTCATCGGAATCCAGCAGCGCCTGATTGCCATTGAGGCTTGACTGGCAGTTGGTCCAATCCACGCCCAGAAACTGCTCGTCGCAGATGTGGATATTCCAGTAGAAACACTTCTTGGGCACTTCGGTTTCGACGATCAATGCTTCGTCGGGTTTGATGTCGTAAATTCCGTGATAGTAGTATTGCTCCTCGAGTCCGCCGATATTCTCCCCGATACGCATCTGTTCGAGACGGTTGATGACGCCGCTGGCGCGCAAATCGCGCGTGTACTTAAGCCAGAATTGCCCCCATACATCGACGTAGCGGACCAGTTGTTTCAGTTTGGCGCCGAGCTGCTCCTTTTTGACCCGCGGCCGGGCGGCGGGAACGTCCAGGCGCTCGATTGCGATACGCGCGTCGACTTCATTGAGCCAGTCGTAGGAAACCTGTCGCACGCAAATATCCATCGCGCGCGGGTCAAGCGGATGCCAGTTGCCGCCATATCCGCTGGGGCGCTCTTTGCTGAGGACCAGCTCGAATGAGCCGTCCGCTTCAATTTTGATGGTGTCCAGGTCAACGCCGCTCAGCCGCGGACCGGGTTTGTCGAACATGCCGAGCATCCCGCCGGCCACCTGGATATCGCAGTAGTAAACGCTGCCGCGCGTGCCCGATAAACGGTAAGTCCCGTCGGCTCGAATCGGAGAGTACCAGTAAATGGTGTCGGGATTGGGGCCCGCGTTGGGAAAGCCCTGGTTTATGAACGTCACCCAGTCGGGATAGTCGGGGTCGGTTTGGAAAATCATCAGGAAACCCTGCGCGAGGCTGATCAGCATGTAGCGGTAGTTTTCCAGCCGCATCCGCTCGTCACCTGGATCCCACAGCATCGCGACCGACTCGCGGCCGCTGTTGCGCAGCATTTCCAAGAATTCATCCCATTCGGCCAACGGACCGGGTTGTGCGCTTTTCCCAGCTTCACCGCTCATCGCAAGTCTCCCTGGCATCGCGGGTTCGTGTTATGCGTCCTGTGTGCCGCAGGCGCTGCTCGTCTCGACCCGATGAGCCGTAACCCTTCAGGGATAAAGAATCAAGGTTCGGCCCGACGCCGTCGATCTTGATGTTCTCGCGCGGCTTTGCTAGCCAACGCGAAGTAACCCATCACGCGCGGAGGATGCCATGGCGAAGGTAATGATCGAGTCCGCGATCAACGGAATCGCGATGAAGGACGCCAATCCCCACATTGGCTACACGCCCGAGGAAATTGCCGACGACGCCATCGCGACCTGCAAGGCGGGCGCCGCGCTGATCCATTTCCATGTCCGCAAGCCGGACGGCGAATGGTGCCAGGACGTGCCGTACTACGCTGAAGTGTACAAGCGGGTCCGCTCGGCGATGGGTGCCAATGCGCCGTTGATGTGGCCGACCTTTCCGGGCGGCAAGGACGCCGCCGTGCGCTACAGCCATTTCGTCGAATTATCGAAGGATCCCGCCACCAAGCCGGACCTGGGCGCTGCCGACATGGGGTCGGTGAACCTGGCGGTTTGGGACGCCAGGAAAAAGACGCTGCGCGGCGGCACCTATCAAAACTCGTTCGATGTCTTGCGCGATACGCTCAAGCTGATGAGGGAATGCGGGCTTAAGCGTCCGACGCTGCAAATCTTCGACGGCACCTTCCTGCGCACGTCGCTGATTTTCCTGGAGCAGGGGCTGCTCGAAGAACCGCTGCTGCTCAAGTATTACTTCGGCGGACCGGAGCAGCCCTTCGGCCTGCCGCCGACCGTTGAGAGCATCCAGGGCTACAACCAGCTACTCAAGGGCGTGCGCGCGTACTGGTTCGCTTCATGCTTTGGCGGCGACGTGCTGCAAATCGCGCCGGTGGCGGTGGCGATGGGCGGACACATCCGGCTGGGGCTGGAGGATTACCAGTACGGCAAGGAAGGCAAACTCAGCAATCCGCAGATAGTCGAGCGCGCGGTGCAGATCGTGAAGTCGATGGGTCACGAAGTCGCAACCCCGCAAGACACGCGCAAAATGCTGGAGCTCTAGTTGTAATAAGCTGTTCCTGGAATAACTCCCTCCGAAAAATATCTCCCCACCTTGCGGAGAGTTGTCGGGCGAGAGACATTGCAGGCGCAAATGGAATTCAGTAGCAGTGGGTGCGGTCGATCTGATTGATCAGCTCGCGGCCGCTTTGAAACCTGCGTAGATTCTCGGCGAACAGCTCGCATCCAACGTCGTAATACGTCCTTCTGGCACCGGAGGAATGCGGTGTCAGGATCACGTTTTCCATGTCCCACAGCTCGCTTTCCGCATTGAGGGGCTCGGGGTCGGTTACGTCCAGACCAGCGCCCGACAACCGGCCGTCCTTGAGCGCCGCGATCATCGCTTGCTGATCGATAATCGGGCCGCGTCCGACGTTGACCAGGTATGCGCCGCGTTTGATAACGTCAAATTCGCGCCGGCCCAGGAAATGCCGGGTGTCGGGCGTCAGCGGCAGACTGACCACAACATAGTCGCTCGCCGCCAGCAACTCGTCGCGCTCCTCCGGACCGAACCATCGTGCGGGGATGGCGCCTTCGGGGTCGCCGATTCCGGGGCGCACCCAGTTCGTATCGCCGCGATTATGCGGATTGCGCTTGAGCGCCAGCACCTCCATGTTATGGGCCTGGCACAGGCGGGCGGTTTCGCGCCCGATCGCGCCATAGCCGAGGATACCCACTGTCTTGCCGCGCAAACCCTCGACGCCCTGCATAAATGACCCGAAGCCGAGCCATTCATGCCGCCGCTGAGCCGCCATCGTCACGTGAAAGCGATGAGTGAACAGCAGCATCGAGCCCAGCACGTATTCGGCGATCCAGGTGGCGGAAACGCCGCTCGCGTTGGTCAGCATGATCCGGTCCTGGGCGAGCAGGTCCGTGATCTTCAGGTGGTCAATCCCGGCTCCCAGGAACTGAATCCATCTGAGGCGCGGGGCGAACTCGGCCAGTCCCGGGCGCGCGCGATGGCCAATCAGGATCTCGGCGTCCCTGACCAGCGGGTCGAGCACGTCGGAGTCCCACACCACTGGGTTGCGCAGGCGCTGCGCGGGACAGACGATCTCCGCTTCGGGGCATGCCGCCCTGATGAGAGCCTTCTGGTAATCGTTGAGGATCAAAGCCGACGCAATCTTCATGGCCCCATCAATATCGAAAATGGGCCTGAATTGAAAAGCTTGCCGCCGGTGCAGAGCGTCCGGTGCTGGCCGCAACAGGCGGCGCAATGATAGAAAATAGCACCTGACCGCGATCCTGAAACCTGGGAGGACAAGCGTGGCGGAGACTTTCGTACTGGTTCATGGCGGCAGCCTCGGCGCATGGAGTTGGGCCGCGGTCGTCGCGCAATTGCAAAAGCTCGGGCATCGGGCGATGGCCGTCGATCTGCCGGGCCGCGGCGAAAACCCCTACGACGTTCAGAAAATCACTCTAGCGGTGCATATCGACGCGGTCGCGCGCTATATCGAGGAGCGCGATCTGCGCGACGTGGTGCTGGTCGGCCACAGCATGGCGGGGATCATCATTCCAGGTGTAACAGTCAGGATGCCGGAGCGGATCAAGCGGCTGATTTTTATCTCGGCGATGGTGATGCGCGACGGCGAGTCGGCGATGGAGGTGTTCCAAACCGGCGGGGTCGGGTCGCGAAACGGCCGGACCCGATCGCGGGAGTCCATGACGGACCGCTTCCGCCGCCATCAGTTGCACGACGCTTCGCGCGATCTTCAGGATTTCGTGATCGCGGCGATTGTTCCGGACCAGATGTCGGTGCTCTCCGAACCCGTTGCGATGAAGGACTTCTACGCGCTCGATCCGCTGACCAGCGTCATCGTCCTCGAGGACGATCTGGCGATCGATCCTCTGCGGTTCCATCCGCTGTTTACCGACCGATTGCGCAACCCGACCATCCGCTCGATCAAAAGCGGCCACGGCGTGATGTTCACCAAGCCGGTGGAATGCGCCCGCGCAATCGTCGAGCTGACCGAAGGCTCCTGAATCATCCGGTCGTTCGGCTGATGTAGTCGGAGCCGGGCGTCCTGCCTGCCATCCTTCACTGTCCGCGGACTAATAATACAATTGTTTGTTCGATAGTCCGGACGTGAGAATTTCAAACGAACGATAGAATGACTTATGCCGGCTCAGGGCCGATTTTCGGGGACCCCATCGGCCGAAATGAACCGTCGTCGCGTTATGTTCAGAATCACTAGCCCTTCTTGGACCTACCGGAATATCGAAGTATAGATCGGTTAGTCTAATCGCTGCCGCGCATATCAGTCGATATCTCAGTACCGAATATAAGATGACTACTATGATCGCATTTCAACTTGACAACTTGGCCGCAAGAGCGTGGAACTAGTAATGGCGTCTTAAAGTGTCCCGGCAGCAGATTCGGCGTCGCGGTCAGGCGGGACTAGCCAGTCCGGGCTGCAGACTGCGAAAGGACGCATTGCCCAAATTTTGATGCCCGGGGAGCCTCGGTTGGCTATTGCACGCGCCGCATTAGTTGGAGGATGTCGTAGCCGGTGATCTCGCGGCTGCGGGCGGACCAGTCGGCGAGTTCCTCCGATGACACCAGGTCCATCTGAACGCCCTTGGCCAGGTCCATCAGCGCGATCTTGATCGTCGCTTCGTCGATCATGTCGCCGGTCTTGGGGTCGGCCATCGAGCCGCCGCCTTTTTCGTGGTACAGCTTCACGACCCGCCGGGCTTCTTCGATCTGGTCGGCGGTGGGCGAGAAGCAGGCATTGGCGATCTCCGCCTGCTGCGGATGAATCACCCAGGTGCCGTCCATTCCCAGGTTGGCCGCGCCGCTGTTCTTCTCGCGAAGCCCGCGCTCGATTTCGGCGACGCGCTCGGGTGGGTCGTCCTTGCGCATCAGCCGCAGGTAAACGTTGTCGATCGCATGCAGACCGGCCGCCTTGGCCGCAATTACCACCGCCTGCTTGGAATAGTGAAAGTTGCGGTTCTGCTCCTCGACGATCTCGCGGATACCCAGGTTGGCGGCGAAGTCCGCGATTCCGAAAATCAGGCCGGCCATCCGTTCCGACGCGCTCGCGATATCATAGGCCCTGATCAGGGCGTGCGGTGTTTCGATCAGGGACTCAATCTGCAGCTTGTATTTCCAACCGCCGCGCTTCTCCAGATCGTCGAGCAACTTCGAGACGGCGACGATCTCCTCCGGCCCGCGCGTCTTGGGCAGGATGATACCGTGGAAGCGGTTGGGGGCGCCCAGCACTACCGCTTCCATGTCGCCCTTGAAGAAGCTCGAGTGGATATTGTTGGGCCGGATGGTGACGACCTTCTTGCCGAAGTCCAGTGTGTTGAGCGCCTCGACCATCACCTTGCGGCTCTTCTCGCCCTTGAACTCGTAGGGGCAGGCGTCTTCGAAGTCCGCCATCACGTGATCGACCCGCGCCTTGACCGGATCGGCCGCGTTCTGATGGAGCTTCAGATTGTGACCCGGATAGGTCATCTCGGTGCGGGGAATCACAAAGCGCTTGCCGCCGTCGAGCACAAACATCGTCTAAACCTCTTAGGAGTTTTTGAGAAAGTAGGACTTGCGCTTGATCAACACCGAGCGCTCGATTTCGACCACCACCGTGCCGTCGGGCCGTTTGCCAATCAGCTTGAACTTCACCACGCCGGCGTCGGGCCGATCGGAGTCGCGCTTTTCCAGCACGGTCGATTCGGCGTAGATCGTATCGCCGTGAAAGACCGGGTTGGTATGGCGGCCGTTGTCCATTTCCAATTCCGCGATCGCGTTCTCGCTGGTGTCTTCGGAAGCCAGGCCCACGACGAAGGCCAGCACCACGCCGCCGTAAACGACGCGCCGCCCGCTGAAGTAGGTCTCGGGCTCCCGATCCACCAGATGCTGATTGAAATGAAGCTCCGCCGTGTTCATCACCAGCGAGGTGAACATATGGTTGTCAGTTTCGGTGATCGTGCGGCCGCGCTGATGGACCAGCGTGTCGCCCACCGTAAAGTCTTCGAAGTAGCTGCCGTCGCTTGTGATACTCATTCGTCCCGTCCCCGTCGGACTACTGTTCCATGATGCGGCGGCCGATTACTTCCAGCTGGATCTCGCTGGTGCCCTCGAAGATCGACAGCACCCGCGCGTCGCGCCAGAAGCGCTGCGCATTGAATTCCATCGAATAGCCGTACCCGCCGTGAATCTGCATCGCCTCGCGTGTAACCCGCTCCGCCATCTCGGCGGCAAACACCTTGGCCAGCCCCGCCTCGTAGTCGCATCGCTTGCCCGTGTCCTTCTGCGAGGCGGCGAAGTAGGCAAGCTGGCGCCCCGCCTCGATATCCACCGCCATGTGCGCCAGCTTGTGCCGAATCACCTGGTGATTACCGATTGGCACGCCGAACTGGGTCCGCTCCTTGGCGTACTTCACCGCGCATTCGTAGGCCGCCTGCGCCACGCCCACGCCGCGCGCCGCGGTCTGGATGCGCGCGGCTTCGTAGGTGTTCATCAGCTGGTAGAAGCCCTGGCCCTCCTTGCCGCCGATCAGATTGCCGGCCGGCACAAACGCGTCGTCGAAGGACAAGGCGAAACTGTTCATGCCATGGTAGCCGATGGTCGGGATTTTGGACCCGGTCAGATGCGGTGGTGCAAAGCCGTCGCCGGGGCTCTTTTCGAACAGCATCAGAGACAGCCCCCGATGCTTCTTTGATACGTCCGGGTCGGTGCGCGTCATTATCGTCAGGATGTTGGCGCGGTTGGCGAAAGTGCACCACATCTTGGCGCCCTTTAGCAGGTAACCGTCGCCATGCTTGACGGCGCGCAGCTTAAGCGACGCCGTGTCCGATCCGGTGTCGGGCTCCGTGAAGGCCGCCGCCGTCATCACCTCGCCGCGGGCGATCCGCGGCATGAAGGTCTGCTTCTGCTCGGGCGTACCGTTGTTGTGAATCAGGCTGCCGGTGATCAGATTGCGCGTCATCACCGAGCCCACCGAAAGCCATCCGCGCGACAGCTCCTCCGTTACGATCGCCATCGAGACGTAATCCAGACCCATCCCGCCTTCTTCGGGTGGAAAGATGATGCCGAAGTAGCCCAGTTCGGCCATCTTCTGGATAACGGATTCTGGAATCTGCGCTTCCTGGCGGTCGAGGTCATTGGCGATCGGCACCACTTCATGCTCGACGAATTCGCGCACGGAGCGGCGGATTTCTTCGTGTTCCGGCGTAACGGACGGCATCGGGCATTACTCCTTGGCGGGACCGGGATTGCGTTTGCGGATCAGGACCGGACGCTCGTATTCGAGTACCTTCTCGCCGCGCTGATTGAACCCGGTGGTGCGAAATTTCACCACCCCGCGGTCGGGCCGCGACGCTTCGCGCTTTGACAGGACCTCGGACTGCGAGGTCAGCGTGTCACCGGAATAGACTGTTCCCAGAAACTTCACCTTTTCGTATCCAAGATGAGCGATCGCGCGCTCGCTGAGGTCCTCCACCGACAATCCGAAGATTACGTTGAGCACCAGCATGTGGTTGACGATGACGTCATTGTAACCGAGCCCGCGGGCGTATTCGCGGTTGAAATAGACCGGGTTGAAGTTCATGGTCACGCTGGTGAACAGCGAGTTGTCACCCTCGTTGATGGTGCGGCCCCAATGGTGCTTGAAGACGTGCCCCACCTCGAAGTCTTCGTAGTAGTGTCCCCGTTCGATTTTCCTGACTGCCATTTTATATCACTGTGCCGGCCCTTCGGTTCGAAGCTGCGATACCTGTTCAAAGATGCGGATAGCGCAAGGCAGCTAAAGCCCTGAGGAAGCGCCGAATGCCCGTTGATTTCTACGGAATTCCCATGGATCAATCAACCATTGGGCAGCGTCGCGACATCGTCAAAAATGCCCGAAAAAGGTGCCCCGCGCGCCCTCGGAGCACCCATTAGGCTGTTGTGCGGAAGTCGCCAAAACGCTACCTATGTTGAGCTTTTGGCTAAGAATCTGAACGCAGCGCGGAGCGTAAATATGAAGGCGGTTATCTTCGACAAAAATGGCGGCACAGAGGTCCTTCAGTACAAGGACACTCCCCAGCCCAAGGCCGGCTACCATGAGGTTGTCATCCAGATCAAAGCTTCGGCCTGCAATTACAACGATATTTGGGCACGGCGCGGACTGCCCGGGATGGAAATCATCCTGCCGCACATCTCCGGATCGGACGTATCGGGTGTGGTTGCGGAAATCGGCCCTGGCGTTCAGAGCGTGAAAGTGGGCGACGAGGTCATCGTGCACTGCGGACTCTCGTGCCGCGAGTGCGATCAATGCACCGCCGGCAACGAGTTCTTCTGCAAAGACTTCAAAATCTGGGGCTTTCAGACCGGGCCTCTCGACGGTGGTCATGCCGAGTACTGCAAGGTTCCCGCCGTCAACGTGCTGCCCAAACCGGCCCGGTTGAGCCATGAAGAAGCCGCCTCGATGCCTTTG
The DNA here is from genome assembly GCA_035262365.1 of Binataceae bacterium (SeqCode). Taxonomy (GTDB): domain Bacteria; phylum Desulfobacterota; class Binatia; order Binatales; family Binataceae; genus JAJPJA01. The sequence continues at coordinate 40,456 of DATFSZ010000068.1, read as the reverse complement.
GTGCTGGTCACCGTCTGGCGGATGCTGGTGACGCGGGCCAGGATTCGGGCCGGCGACTTCGTGCTGATCTGGGGCGCCGCCGGCGGCCTGGGCATTATGGCGATCCAGGTGGCCAAGCTGTTCAATGCGCGCCCGATCGCCGTCGCGTCGGGTGACGACAAACTCAAGATGTGCAGCGAGCTGGGCGCGGAGTTTGTTATCAACCGCACCAAGCAGGACGTATTCAAGGAAATCCGCAAATTCACCGGTGGCAAGCGCTGCGACATCGCATTTGAGCATACCGGGGCGGATACCTGGCCGATCTCGATGCAGTGCCTCAAGTGGGGCGGTACGATCGTGGTCTGCGGCGCCACCTCCGGCTTCGACGCGCACATGGACATCCGTCTGTTGTGGAACAAGCAGCAGAACTACCTGGGCTCCCATCTCGGCAGCAAAGCCGAACTGGTCGACGCGATGCGCTTCGTTGAGTCGGGTCAGATCAAACCGTTCGTCGGCAAGGTGCTCCCGCTTAAGGAACTGGGCAAGGCCCAGGACATCATGGAGCGCAACGAGGTGATGGGAAAGATCGCCATCAACCCCACCTGATCGCGGTGGGACAGGCTTTGCGGCCTGTCGGCGGACAGTGAAGGCCTCCCTCCCCGCCCTGCAAAATGAACTGCGCCGGCGCGTCGAAGGAGAGGTTCGCTTCGACGCGGGAAGCCGCGCCCTGTACTCGACCGACGCGTCCAACTATCGGCTGATTCCGCTGGGCGTCGTGGTTCCGCGCCACGAAGGCGACGTTATCGCCGCAACTGCGCTTGCGCATGACAACGAGGTGGCAATTCTGCCGCGCGGCGGCGGCACGTCGCTCGCCGGTCAGACCTGCAACAGCGCCCTGGTGCTGGACTTCTCCAAATATCTGAACTCGATCAGACGCATCGATCCGGAGCGCGCGATTGCGGTGGTCGAGCCCGGTGTAGTCTTGAGCCAACTCAACGCCGCCGCCGCCAAACTCGACCTGCAATTCGCCCCCGACCCGACGACCAAGGATCGATGCTGCCTGGGGGGAATGATCGGCAACAACTCGTGCGGCGCCCACTCGGTGCAGTACGGCAAGACCGTCGACAATATGATCGAAATCGACGCGCTCCTGTATGACGGCACGCGGATGCCTTTGGGTCCAGGTGGCAGCGAGCAAGTAGCGCGCAGTGGGCGGGCGGGTGAAATCTTCTCTCAGCTGATTGCTCTGCGCGATCGATACGCCGAGCGGATTCGCAGCGGCTTCCCGCAAATCCCAAGGCGCGTTTCGGGCTACAACCTGGACCAGCTTCTGCCGGAGAACGGCTTCAATCTTGCGCGCGCGCTGGTGGGCTCGGAGGGCACGCTGGCGATAACGCTGTCGGCGACTGTGCGCCTGGTACCGCGCCCGCGCCATCGGGCTTTGCTGATGATCGGATTCCAGGACATGTTCGTGGCCGCCGACCAGGTGCCGTGGATTCTGGAGCATCGGCCGCAGGCGCTGGAAGGTTTCGACAGCCGGCTGATCGAGTTTTGCCGGATGAAGGCGGGCGCATCGGAAGTCGAGCGGATGCTGCCGGCGGGCGGCGGCTACCTGATGGTCGAATTCGGAGCCGACACGGCGGATGAAGCCGGCGGACGCGCGGAAGAATTGGCCCGGCGCGCCGAGCGTCATGCCGTCCATCCGGTCTGCAAGCTGTTCAGCGAAGAACACGATCAACGGGCGGTTTGGGATCTGCGCGAATCGGGCCTCGGGGCCAGCGCTGTGATCGCGGGGCGTCCCCGCACATGGCCGGGCGCGGAGGATGTCGCGGTGGCGCCTGCCAGGCTGGGCGGCTTCCTGCGCCGGTTCAACGCGCTGCTCGACCGTCATCACCTGGAGGCCGCCACTTTTTATGGACACTTCGGCGACGGATGCGTCCATTGCCGAATCAATTTCGATTTCTCCACTCCGGCGGGTGTCCGATGCTTTCGCTCCGCGATGGAGTCGATTGCCGAGCTGGTCGGCGAGTTCGGCGGCTCGCTGTCGGGCGAGCATGGCGACGGGCGTGCGCGCTCGGAACTGCTGCCCAAAATTTTCGAGCCGAAATTGATCGAGGCTTTCGCCGAATTCAAGCGCATCTTCGATCCCGGCCATCGGATGAACCCGGGCGTGATCGTGACGCCCGACGGCCTGGACGCGAATCTGCGCGCGGTGGCGCCCGCCCGCCCAGTCCATACTCAGTTCGATTTCAGCGCCGACGGCGGCTTCGCGGGCGCGGCCTCGCGATGCGTCGGGATTGGCAAATGCCGCCACCTGGAGGGGGGCACGATGTGCCCGTCATACATGGCGACGCGCGAGGAAGCACACTCCACCCGCGGACGGGCGCATCTGCTGTTCGAAGCTCTGACCGGAGATTTCCTGACCGCGGGCGCCGCCGACAGCGCCGTGTATGAAGCGCTCGACCTCTGCCTGGCGTGCAAGGGATGCAAGCGCGAATGTCCGGCCGGCGTGGACATGGCTACCTACAAGGCAGAGTTCCTGTCGCATTACTACCAGCGCAATCGCCGTCCGCAGGCTGCCCATCTGTTTGGCCGCATCCATCAGGCCGCGCGGCTCGCGCAATTCGCGCCCCGCGTGGCAAATCGCCTGGTTCGTTTGCCCGTATCCAAAGCGGTCATGCGCAAGTTCTTCGCTATCCATCGCGATCGCGCCCTGCCCGAGTTCGCCGCGCAGTCCTTCCGCAACTGGTTTGGGCGGCGCCTGTCCACCGCCGGCCGCGAGCGCACGGTGGTCCTGTTCCCCGATACGTTTAGCAACTTCTTCGAACCGCATATTGCGCGCGCTGCGGTCGAAGTTTTGGAGCGCGCGGGCTTTGGAGTTGAAATCCCCGCAGCGGATTTGTGTTGCGGTCGGCCGCTGTTCGACCAGGGGATGCTCGATACGGCGCGCCGCTGGCTTACTCGCGTGATGGACATTCTGACTCCGCTTGTGGATGCGGGGTACACGATCGTCGGTTTGGAGCCCAGTTGCCTGCTAACCTTTCGCGACGAGTTACCGGGGCTCTTTCCCGGTGATCCGCGCGCGGGGAAGCTGTCGAGAGCGGCCCTGATGCTGGACGAGTTCCTGGCGCGCCAGGCGCCGGATATCCAGCTCCCCGCTTTGTCCGGACGCACCGCGCTGATGCATGGTCATTGCCATCAGAAGGCCATCGCCGGTCTGGACAATGAAGCTGCGATTCTGAAGCGAATACCCGGGCTTCAATTGCAGATACCCGATTCGGGATGCTGCGGGATGGCGGGTGCATTCGGCTACGACGCCGGGCACTTCGAGGTGTCCCGCGCGGTCGGCGAGCGCGTCCTGATGCCGGCCGTGCGCGGCGCCGATCCCCGGGCGATCATCATCAGCGACGGTTTCTCCTGCCGCACCCAGATCGCTCAATTCTGCCCCGGCCGTCGCGCGATGCATCTGGCTGAGGTCTTGAATATGGATTCTGCCGGACGCTGAAGAGAATTGTTTGAGCAATCTGTAATACTTATTGAGGGTGAAAGAACCTTCAGAGCTTGCCGAGGAGGAGCACGCATCCGTTGTAGACGGCATGCGTGAGGATGGGAGCCAGCAGAAAGCGCGATCGATCGAAGCTGATCGCCGCGGCGATTCCCAGACCGAAGACGGGTATCACCGCGATCGGCGGATGCACCAGGGCGAACAGTGCGGCGCTGCCCAAAACCGCCAGCGCCGGACCTGTGGTGCGCCGCAATCCCTGAAAAACCAATCCGCGAAACAGAAATTCTTCAAGCAGCGGTGCGCCGACAATCAGCAGCACGCAAATCCACACGGGCTGATTGGGATGGGTGAGAAATGAGCCCGAGTCAATATTGTCTCTCCACGCCTGCCACTGGGGAAAGAGGCTCAAGGCATGAAGATAAACGAAGGCGCCCAATGCGGCCGCGCCACCCCAGAGCATGCCTTGAATGATGCCCGCCGTCGCCGAGAGGTGCCTTTCCTTCCGGCCGGAGGGGACGAAGCCTACTTCTCTCCAGAGATTGGGAACGTGTTGCAACCAGAAAGTGACGAGCACCGCGGCGCTCACAATAAGCCCCGCGATCACGTAAGCGATCGTGACCTGTGCGGTCAGAGAGAGGGACGAGTGCAACAACACCATCATTGCCAGCGGCTGCGCAACGGAGAAACCGAGCGCCGCAATCATTCCATCGGCCAGACTGATTGTGCGGGGCGGATATTGAGTGGGGTCAAGTATAAAAGGAGCGATGTCTTTGATCTTTTGCCACAGGGCGAAGGCCAGCAATGTGCTCAGCACCAGTTGTCCCAGAGTCGTCCACAGTGAAGCCGAATAAAAAATGTTGCCGTAGATAGCCAGCAGAATGAAGTAGAGGTACACCATGCTGACTTTCAATTGCGCGCGCTGATCGGTTTCGAACACATCGGCCGCCAGAATTCCCACGCCGGACGCGATGAAGGCATAAAGCGCGATTCCATAGAACGCCAGGAAAACATACGCCCATGAGGTGACGTGGAGATGAGGGCTGAAATGAACCAACATGACCAGGACCGCCCCGCCGTAAAGGATGCCGATCGCACCCCAGAAAATCGTCTTGCTAAGCAGCGTCGACACCAGGCTGCGCGGAAACGACAGCAACAGCCACAGCGTCCTGCTTTCCCGGTTCAGGATCGGAATGGCACTGCTTACAAAGGAATAGGCTCCAACCAGAAACGCGACCATCGCGGCGCGCCGAAAGTTCCCGGTCAGGACCGAACGCAGATGAGGATCGATAAGCAGATAATAAGCGGGAACCAGAAGCGGAACGAGGAACACCTGCACCAGGAGGTTTCGATCCCGGCGCAGCAGCAGCATTTCCTGAGCCCCGATTCCCCACAACCACGTTTCACGGGTGCGACTCCGCGCGGGCGACCGGACGCCTTGGTATGGTCCACCAGCTTTGATCAATCCGTCCCGGGTGAGCCATTCGCTTGCGAGCACGGCAATTGCGACCGTGGCCAAAGTTGCTCCGATCATTCCGAGCACGATCAGTTGACGCTGCCATTGGCGCAGAACCGGATTGCCAACCATCAAAAGCAGGAAGAACGGATTCCACGTCATCAAGGCGGGCATCGAAGCCGCGCGATGTATCAGGAATGCGATAATTACGGGAGAAAACATGGCAGCATAAAAAGTCAAAAAACAAGCGGTTCCGAACGCGGTGAGCAACGCCTGCGCGTTTTTCAGCCGGTCAGGACTCAGGAACTTGCGCAGCCCCACCTCGGCCACCGTGCTGACGCATCCCGCGGAAATCGCCAAATAAAGCGTCGCGCCAAATCCGAACAGGATCGCGCCATAGCCAGACCCGCAGGCGACATACACGAGCACGGAAAAGGGAAACAAGAGCCACCACACCAATTGATCCAGGAATGAATAGACGAAGACCCTGGATACGAACAGCGCGCGACCGGAGACCGGAAAAGTGTATAGCCACTCGAAGCTCCATTCGACCTGGCCCAAATCCTTATTATTCATACCGAGAGCCATACAAACGATAATCGGTACCCATAACGCAAAGAGCAGACTCAGCGAGCGCAGAAAGACCCCTCTTGCTTCCGGTGTGTGCGGCAAGGTCTCAGCCGAAACAAAGAAGTCCGCTCCAGTTCCCACGAAACCTGAAGCGCCTTTTTGGATGAATCGTTCGCGCATCTTGCGCAGGCGAACGTTCTCCTCAGCTTCGGTGAAGTCTCCCCGCCGAACTTCAAAGGTAAAGAGTTGATCGAGAGAGCCGCTCCATGCGCCCATGTATCTCCTGCGCTCCGCCGGACCATCGAGCTTTTCGCCGTGCGCCAAAGTCTTGTCGATCTCCAAAAGCCTGGCGTAGGTAAAGGAACTAACTACAATTTTGTCGGTCGACTGCGGAACATCGCTCGCGGTCTGCGAGATTCGCACTATTCCACTTGTGCCAACGATGAATCCAGATAAGACCATCAGAAGGAAGAGACAGATGCCAAAAACCGACCGGGGCCTTGATTTGGTCGGCGTGCCGGAACGTGCGGGCGGCGCCGCCTTTCGCCCGCGCAGGAATCGCAGGCTTTGCCAGCGGTTCATCAGGCGGCGCAAAGCCAGGCGTCCGATAATCCAGATAGCTTGCGCGGTGCTCGGGGCCGGGTAGGAATTCACGCCCCGGCCACTATGGCGGCGTCGCCCGCCAAAGAGAAAAAGATTTCTTCCAACGAACTGTCGGTTGCAAGGCGCTCGCGCAACTCGGCCAACGTGCCGTGCGCCACGAGCCGGCCCTTGGCCAGGATCGCGATTTGAGTGCAAAGCCGCTCAGCCTGATCGAGCAGGTGGGTGCTGAAAAAGATCGTTTTGCCCTCTGCGGCTTTGGCGCGGATGATTCCATGCAGGGCGCGCGTTGCGAACGGATCCAAACCATTAGTCGGTTCGTCCAGGATCAGCAGCACCGGATCGTGGAGCATCGCGCAGGTTAGAGCGAGCTTTTTCTTCATGCCCCGGGAGTAATTGGCGGCAAATTCCTCCAGGGCGTCAGCCAATTCCAACTGTTCCACCAGCGGCTGCGCGCGCCTGTCTATTTCACCGCGGCTCAGCCCATGCATCTCTCCGGCAAAACGAATGATCTCCCTGCCGCGCAGATAGTCGTAAAAGACCGGCTCATCGGGCAGATACCCCACCCGGCGCTTGACCTCGGTCCGATCGCGGAAACAATCCAGGCCGTCGATCCTCGCCCAACCGGAGGATGGAGCCAGGATGCCCATGAGCATTCGAATCGTGGTGGTCTTGCCGGCGCCGTTGGGGCCCAGCAGAGCGAAAATCTGAGCGTTGCTTACCGACAGATTGAGGTCCTTCACGGCGTCGAAGGTGCCGTAAGTTTTGCCCAGGCCCCTGATTTCGACGCGGTTGTGCGTATCGGATGCGGACATGCTTGAAGGTTCAGTAAAAACCAAAATTATCTTTGCATGATCTTAGCATCCGCGAGCCACATGCCGGGAACCGTCATGTAAGGTTCAAGGAATGAAGTAGAAGGGATTGGGCACCTTGAAGGTCCGCTCCGCGAAACCGCCGGTGAGATCGCTTTCCTGGTCGCCCATGTTCAGCACGATCGTGTATCCGCGCTGGACGATTTTGCCGCGGGACGAGGACTTGAACTGGATGACCGATTCCGTCCGATAACCGCCGGTTTTCATCATCAGTTCGCTCCATTGATCGTACCCGGCCGCGCGCAGGTTGCGCTCGGTAGCTTCGCGCAGCGAACCCGGCCGTCCGGTGATGAAGAAAACGGCCATCCCCTCTTTGCGGGCCTGACGATAGAGTTCAAGTGTCGGCACGATCGGCTTGTCGCGCGCGTGCATAATCCATTGCCGCCAGCCGCACGCCCCCTGCGGAAGATCGTCGGGGGACAGATCGCACGGACCTTGTGGAATAAACCCGAAGTCGTCGGCTTTGATAACCGGCCAGTTGGACAGCGAGGTCTCATCGATATCCAGTACGATTGCGAGCTTACCTTTGCGGTTGGCCTGCTGCGCCAGGTAAGCGGCGGCCTTACCGACCGCCACCGACAAATCGCGCATATACTGACCCGATTCCTCGTATCTGGTCAGTTCGATCTTGTACTCGCCAAGGTTGGGAGGCTTGCAGGGCAATGCCGCAACGCTCTGGGCCGCGGCTTGAACGATCCAGTGGAAAATCAAAAGGGCGAAGATCTGAACACCAAGTAAGCCTCTCATGCCATATCAATGACGAAACTTGCGGCAATGCGCCAGAAGCTTGATGCAGCGCTATCGCGATAGACGCGGCAGCGGCGCCAGGTTGACGGTCGCGCAAAAACCGCCGTCCACCAGCAATTCGGTGCCGGTGATGTAGGAGGCTTCCTCGGAGAGCAGGAACAACACTGCGTGCGCGACTTCCCACGGCGTACCCTGGCGGCCCATGGGAACCAACGGACCGACCGCGGCGTCGCGTCCCTCGCCGCCGGTGCGGCGCGCCAGCGTCGAGTTGATCAGCCCCGGCAGCACGGCGTTGCATCGCACCTTGTCCTTGGCGTAGCGCACCGCAACGCCGCGGACCATCGAATTGATCGCAGCCTTGCTCGGGCCGTATGTCGCGCCTCCGCCCCGGATCGCGCCCATCGACGAGTTCAGCACGATCGCGCCCCCGCCCGCTTTGATGATTTCCGGAATCGCGTACTTCAACATCAGGAACTGCCCGCGCAAATTAACGCTCATGATGTGGTCATAATCCGCGGTCTCCAGGCTGAAGTCGTCCATCGGATATACGATGCCCACGTTGTTGACCATCAGATGCAAGGCGCCAAATTTGGCCACGGCCGCGGCGACCGAGGCTTTGCAGGCATCTTCATCGGTGACGTCGGCCTCCAGCGCATCCGCCGCTCCGCCCTCGGCCACAATCGCCGCCGCGGTTTCCTGGGCGGAGGTCAGCGATCGATCGGTCACCATCACGCGGGCGCCTTCGCGGGCGCACAGGATCGCAATTGCGCGACCGTTTCCGATTGCCAGCGTCTCGCCCTTATTAGCCGGGCCGTCGGCCCCTCCACCTGCTACCAGCAGCACTTTTCTATCCAACCGTTTCATGAGCGCTTAAGCCTCCGTTTAAGGAACCTGCAAACCGCGGTTGCGCCTGGCCGATGAATCCATACCTAACAGAATTGCAAATGCTTTGCCCGCCACCTAGAAGCATCGCGCGGCAGCTGAATGGGAGAACTGATGTCCGATCCTGGACGGCATGACCGCAAGCTTCACGATTCGGGTCTGAACCGCAGATTCATGTAGCGGCGCGAATTCTCAATCGATTCCCTGGCCATCGCTGCGGCCGGGCTGGCTGCGCCGGGCACCATCGACGCCGGCGTGGGCTGCACGTGTCCTGCAATCGGTTTTGGCCGGTACGGAGATTCGAGCGCGGACAACTCCTCGACTGATAGTTCAATCTCAAGCGCCGCAATTGCTTCGGCCAATTGGCCGACGTTGTCCGCGCCGACCAGGGGTGCGGTCAGCCCGGGTGCGTGCAACAGCCACGCCAACGCTATCTGCGCGGATGTCGCGCCTCTTCCCGCCGCCACCATTTTCACCGCGTCCAGCACGTCGAAATCATGCTCCCCGTATAGGTCATGCGCGAGCGTGTCATCGGCGGCGCGCAAATCGCGTGTCCTGCCGCTGCGGTCGCGATTTCCGGTAAGGAAGCCGCGCGCCAGCGGGCTCCACGCGGTGACGGCGATACCCTGGTCAATGCACAGTGGAATCATCTCGCGCTCTTCTTCCCGGTAGACCAGGTTGTAGTGGCTCTGCATCGAGACCGGCCGATGCCATCGGTGAGCCCGCGCCTTGTAGAGGGCCTTTGAGAATTGCCAGGCCGCCATGCTGCTGGCGCCGACGTAGCGCACCTTGCCAGAACGGACCAGGCTGTCCAGCGCTTCGAGCGTTTCCTCTATCGGTGTTTCCAAATCCAGCCGATGAATTTGAAACAGGTCGATGTAATCCATCCGCAGGCGGCGCAGCGAGGCTTCACAAGAGTCGATTAGGTGTTTGCGCCCGGCGCCTGACCGGTTCGGACCTTCGTCAGCGGGAAGTCCGACCTTGGTGCCGACAACCACCTCTTCGCGGCGAGCCAATTCGCCGAGCCAGCGCCCGAGGATCTGCTCGCTCACGCCTGCCGAATAGATGTTCGAAGTATCGAAGAAGTTGATTCCGTGCTCGATGGCATAGGCAAAATTGGCGCGCGCCTCATCTTCCTCGATCATCCAAGGCCGCCATCGTTTGCTGCCGTAGTTCATGCATCCCAAGGCGATCCGCGACACCACCAGGCCGGAATTGCCCAATCTCGTATATCTCATGACGGCTGTTCTTCACCGGCGGAAAATTAAGCGTCGCCGACCGCGGAACGGGCTTCGGTTTCCCGCAAGTGCAAATTCCCGGCAGGCGCGGGTGTCTCCTGCGCTGGAAGTTTTTCGCCGCGCAACATCCAATAAAAGATTGCGGGACACAATCCGATTCCGCCGGCGACCGCCCATGCCGTCAGCAGTCCATGCCGGTCGGCAATCCATCCGCATATCAGCAGACCCAAGGCTCCGCCGAAGGTTGCGAAAGTGCTTTGAAACGACAAGAGGGTGGCGCGGTTGCGCGCCGCCAGATGCTCGTTGATCCACGACTGGCTGACGGGCTGCATCGCGCCGCTGCACATATTCATAATGAACAGCATCGCCAACGTGATCCGTAGCTGGCCCACCAGCGCCGCGCCCAGGAGCATGCTGCCGGTGCCGAGCGCGAGCCCTGTCAGCAGCGTCGCCCGCCTCGCGCCGCCCGGTTGGAAGCGGGCAATCAGTTCAGCCCCGGTAAGACGTCCGATACTGAAAAAGCAGTAAAGCCACCCGATCATCCAAATCGCGACGCCGAGATTTTCATGAAAGTACTGCGGCCATTCCATGAAGTACGGCGCCCACGAACCCACCTGAACCGCGCTGGCCAGCGCCAGCAGCAGCACTGCCCGGTTGCGAAACCCTTCGCGCAGGCCGGACCGGGTTCGCGACCCAACTTCGGTTATCAGCGCGCGCATCGCCGGGCGTGTCGCGACGCGCTCCGGTCCGCCGCGCATCAGGGTGGCGCCCACGAACAGCGTGGTGAGATATCCGGCGGAGCCAAGTAACCAGGGCCAAGCGATGTCCAGGCTGGCCACGTACGAGCCAACCATCGCCGAGAGCAGCCATCCGGTGGTCGTGAGCTGTGACATGCGAGAAAAGATGCGGTCCTTCACACCGGTGAAACCGGCGGTATCCAGTGCGTCAACAGCCCACGCGTCGATCGCGCCGTTGCCGAAGGTGGTGCCGATCGCGTCGATACTCTCGGCTACCAGGAAAAGCAGGTAGTGATGAGCGAAAAAGTACATGCCAAAGGAAAACGTGCGCAGCACGCAACCGAATATGAAAGCGGTGCGGCGGCTAAGCGCGTCGGCAAAGGCGCCGGTGGGCACGTCGGTCAGGAATGTGATCAGGAAATAGGTCGCCAGGACGCTGTTGGTCTCCAGCTCGGTCAGCCCTCGCGACCTCAAGAACAGAGGATAGACACCGAACACGAACCCACCGCCGAAGGCATAGAACCACCACAGCAGGTAGTAGCGCCGCGTGATGTTCCTGATCACCGCGCCGCGCGCGTTATTGGGATCCGGTGAGTTCATCCTGAAATCAGGCGACGTCCGCTCACACGCCGCTCGACTGTAAGTAAATCCCGCACTCAAGTACAATCCGAATAGCGGGCCGGCTTAGCCGGCTGGAACCGGATGCCTGTGCCAGAGGCAGATTTGGATTATTTAACGGTACCCCTGTTCAGATTCCGGCGACAGCGGCGTATCTCAAACCGGCCTGCGAACCGGCGGAACCAGTTCTCGCCGGCGGTAAGCCATGGCGAGGTGGTGTGTCAGATTCAACCAAAAGCAGCCAGTTAGATTCAGCGACAGGGCGCGGCGCGGGCGAATTGGGAAGCTGGGAGCGAATATGGCGGTTTGTTACTGTCCTAAATCTGGCGGTTCGCGTTTACGCCGGTTACAAATCGATCCAACTGTGGAGCCGCTGGGTCAGCAAAGCCAAAGCTGCCGAGCGTTATCGCCGCCAGGACCTGCGCTCGGCGCGCGCTCTTCTGCGCACCGCCGTCAAGCTCGAAGGACTGCTGATCAAAGCCTGCCAGTTTATTGCGACGCGAGCCGATGTTCTGCCCGAAGAATGGGTCAGCACGTTGTCGGTATTGCACGACCACGTTCCGCCGCGTTCCTTCGAGATGATTCGGGCCCAGGTGGAACGCGAACTCGGGCGCCCGCTTGATGCGATCTTCACTGCCTTCAACCGCCAGCCGATTGCGTCGGCATCGTTGGCCCAGGTGCACGAGGCCCGCCTGGGCGATGGGCGCCGATGCGCGGTCAAGGTGCAGTATCCGGGAATCGAGGCGCGGGTTCATGCCGACCTTCGCAACCTGATGTTCGTGCTGCGAATCCTGGCGTGGATGGAGTCAAACTTCGATTTTCGCGTGGTCGCGCGCGAGATGCTCAAGTACGTGCCGATGGAACTCGACTTCGTCAACGAAGGGCGCAACTGCGAGCAAATCGGGCGCAATTTTGCCACACGGGCGGACGTACTGGTGCCCAAGGTGTATTGGGAGTTCACCTCGCGGCGCGTTCTGACAATGGAATTCATGGAAGGATTGAAGATCACGGAGCTGGAGGGCACCGGGATCAACCGCCATGACGTGGCGCAAAAGCTGGTTGAAGTTTACTGCGAGCAGATTTTGCGCGACGGTTTCTTTCAGGCCGATCCTCATCCGGGAAATATCCTGGTCCAGCCGGGGCCGAAGCTGGTGTTGCTGGATTTCGGCCTGGCCAAGGACTTCCCGCCGTCCTTCCGCGACGGCATCGTGCGCCTGACGCTGGCGATGCTCACTTCGGACCAGGCCGGTATCGTGCGCGCGTTTGGCGAGCTGGGGTTCAAGACCCGCGACGGTTCGCTGGAAGGGATGGTCAAGGTGTCGGACTTGCTCGTCGGCAATGTAGTCAAGCGTGGCAAGGCCTACGCGGATCAGGACCTGATGCAGGAAATCTCCGACGAATTGCCGCGCGCGCTGCGCGATAATCCGATCGTTGAGGTGCCCGGCGATATCCTTCTGGTCAGCCGCGTGATGGGTCTCCTCAGCGGCTTGGGCAAGAGCCTGGACTCCAAAGTCGACATGATGCAGACGATGATGCCCTACGCCCTGCTCGGTACCGCAACGAAAAGCCGCGCCAGCGGCGAATGAAGATCGCCCTCGCCACAATTTCGCCACAATCGGGCGAGCATCGCCGGCGCCAATCTCCGCTGCACCGTGCACACTTTCTTTTAACAATTTTCGCTGTGCGGCTGGCATTGTGATGAAGCTTTACGCCATGATCGGTGCGCAATCGCTTCAGTGACGAGGTGAGGAAAGTACCAAGATGTCCGATAGACAGGCGCAGCTTATTGAACTCGCGGGGAGGCTGGCGGATGAGTTTGCAGGACGCGCCACCGAGCACGATCGCGGCAATAGTTTTCCCTTCGAAAATATTGAAGCGCTAAAACAGGCGGGCTACACCGCGCTGGTCGTACCTGAGCGCCACGGTGGGATGGGGGCCGACTTGCTCGATTTCGTGCTGTGCCAGGAGCGATTGGCGCAGGGATGCGGTGCCACGGCGCTTGCAATCAACATGCACCTGTTCGGAATCGGCAGCATGGTCGAGCGGGCAGGGGCCGCGGAGCGCCCGGAGCAGGGACTGTTTCTGGAGCTGATTGGCCGCCAACGCAAAATCATCGGGGGCGGGCTCAGCGAACCCGAAAGCGGCGGAGACTGGGGACTGTTCGCAACCAAGGCGCGCCGCGACGGCGAAGCCTATGTGCTCAATGGACGCAAGGTGTTTACCAGCCTGTCGCCGGTGATCGATTACTTCCTGGTGATGGCAACCGTGGAAGGCGATGGACCACTGTCATCCGCTACATTCGCGGTCGGCCGCAAAACGCCGGGCGTTGAGTTGGTAGAAACCTGGGACGCAATGGGCATGCGGGCCACCGCCAGCCACGACCTGGTTCTGAAAGACGTGCGAGTGCCGGCCGCCGCGATGGCGGATCCGCGGCCGGTGGGGCCGTTGGGAGCCGAGGCGATCTCGCTGTTTGCATGGTTCGAGCTTTCGATCGCAGCGGTGTACACCGGCGTGGCTATTGCCGCGATGAAATTCACTCGTGAATTCGCGCAGCGCTTCAAACCGTTCACGCTCGAGCGGCCAATCAATTACCTGCCGGGGGTGCAATTCGCGATGGCCGACGCGCACGCGCTGCTGGCGCAGTCCAGGGCATTATTGGTGCAGAGCACGCGGGATTACCTGGACCAGCGCACGTCTGCGGCGCCCGAAGAAACCCTGGCTCGCCTGGTGACGGCCAAATACGCGGCTGTCAACAACGCGATCCGGATCGTGGACTACTGCATGGAAATCGCCGGGGCGCATGGTTTTCTGCGCCGCAATCCGTTGGAGCGGCTGTTCCGCGATGTGCGCGCCGGTATGAATCACCCGCTCTCCAACGCCCGCGCCCGCGAATTCATCGGCAAGGTCGCGCTCGGCGTCCCGCTGGCAACCATCCCTCGATGGTAGATTCCTGGCCCTTAAACCGGTGGCGTTGGCCCGCCGCACTATTTGGAAGCCTGGATTCCGATTGGAGCTTTGATCGTGAGAAATTCGAATTCCGGCCGACTTGAATGGCTTTCCAAGCTTACGAATGTCCGCGTTTGAAGTGGTCAGCAATCACCTTCGCGACGCAGCAGGTGAGCCGCTTTCCGGTCGGGATGTGCAAGAACTCGTTGGGGCCGTGGGCGTTTGAGTTGGGTCCCAGCACACCGGTGATCAGGAACTGGGCCTGCGGAAAGCGCTCGCCCAGCATCCCCATGAACGGAATCGTGCCGCCTTCGCCCATGTACGCCGCCGGCTTGCCGAAGCAGGCGCGGGAAGCATCCTCCAGCGACTTTTCCAGCCACGGCGCCAGTTCGGGAGCGTCCCATCCGCTGGAGGCCCAGTTGGGCTCAAAGCTTACCTGTGCGCCGTAGGGCGGATCCTTCTCCAATATCGACTTGAGTATGGCGGCGGCAGCGAGCGGGTCGCAAGCTGGCGGCAACCGCAGCGACAGCTTCAGTTCCGTCACCGGGCGCAGCACATTTCCGGCGTTGGCGGCGGGTGGCAGACCCTCGGCGCCAATGACCGAAAGGGCAGGACGCCAGGTCCGGTTCAGGATCAAATCGGTTAAATCGGTGCTCATCGGGCCCGCGCCCTCGGTAAAAGGAAATTTGGCGTGAATCGAAGCGCCGAGAATCGCGGCAGCGGCGGCCGCCTGATTTTGCCGCGCGGGAGGAATTGGCGAATGAAAGGCCGGCGGAAGGATTGCTCCGGTCCGCTCGTCCTCAATGCGCGAAAGCAGCGTCCGTGCGATGCGAAAGGTACACGGCACGATTCCCCCTGCGTCGCCGGAGTGAACGCCCTCCGTCAGCACCCCGACCCGCAGCGTGCCGCCGGCCAGACCGCGCAGCGAAGTGGTGCACCAAAGCTGGTCGTAATTGCCGCATCCCGAATCCAGCGCGATCACCAGACTCGGATTGCCGATCAGATCGCCAAGATGTTCGATGATATGCGGCAAATCGAAGCTGCCGCTCTCCTCGCAGGCTTCGATCAGCATCACGCAGCGCGCGTGCGCAACGCTCTGTGCCTGCAAGGCGGCGATCGCGCTTAAACCCGCGAACATCGCATAGCCGTCGTCCGCCGCACCGCGCCCATAAAGCCGCTCGCCGCGAATTACCGGTTGCCATGGCCCGAGCCCCTCGCTCCAGCCGGCCATCTCGGGCTGCTTGTCCAGATGACCGTACATCAGCACGCAGTCGCTCCCTGCGCCCGGAACGTCGATCTTCAGCAGCGGAGTGCGTCCATCGAGCCGCACGATGTCAATCTTCATGCCGCTCAGCGGATGATGCAGCGCCCATTGATGGAAGCGCTCGACCACTTGATCGATAAGTCCACGTCCCTGCCATTCGGGGTCGAAGGCGGGCGATTTGTTCGGGATGCGGATGTAGTCCATCAGCGTGGGCACAATCGATTCGTCCCAGCGCCGGTTAACGAAATTTTGCAGCGCGGCGTTGTCCATGACCTACAAGCCTACGCACGTCCGCGGCGGCGATCAAAATATCGGCCTAATTAGCGAAGTGCGGGGACCTAAACCACAAGCACCAGCAACCCGCTGCCCATAAGGGTCGCCGCCCAGAGTTTGTCGACGTTGATCCATGCTTTGCGCAGGATGCCGAGGCCAATCCAGTCGTAAACGGCGATTGCGAGCGGGGCCATCACGGCCAGCATCGCGGTGGTATGCAGAAGAACGACCCACAGCCCCGTCTCGATCATCGCGGACGCAGTGGGGCCGGCACTCGGAGCCGCCGCGGATGGGAGGGTGGTGCATAGAGGGAGATTGATAAGCACGGGAAACAACATCAATCCCGCGCCGTGCGCGGACGCCATCAGGAACGACCAGACGACCAGATCCCTTGAGTTCACGCGCATGCCGACCCATCGGTAATGCAAGCGCGACGAGAACAGGCGGAAAGCTCCGAATGCCGCTACCGCGCTGCCGCCGATAAGCTGTAGAAGGTGCGGGCTGATTTCCAGCGCGCCCCATCCGATCAGGGCTACAACCAACGCGATCGAAACCAGGTGTCCGGCCGCGATCGGAATCATCGCGCCGAGCACTTTTTTGCGGCTGCGTTCCTGAAGGCCCAGCGAAACGGCGAACAGCCAGCCCATCGCGGGGTTCAATCCGTGGTAGGCGCCCATCGCCGCCACAGCCAGCCACGGCCAGGTCGCGGTCATGGATAGCAGAAGGAGTCGGAGGAGGAATCGCCGCCCTCCAGACGCACCTGATGCGGCCGCTCGCCTTCGAATTTGACGAAGAAGTTTTTATCCACGCTCATGCCACCGTTTGGGTTGGCGTCGATCTTCGCAAGCCATCCGCGCACGCCGTCCGGATAGAACTGCTCGTCCCACGCGGCGTATAGCGAATTGGTCAGATAGACGCGGCGGCCGTCGCGGCTTAGTTCCACCATCTGCCCGGCGCCATTCAGGGCTCCCCCTTTGGGATGCGGCGCGCGCGACGTGATACCACCAAGGAGGACCGAGCCGGTAAGCTTTGGCTTCATCGGATCGCTGACGTCGTATTGTTGGAATTCGCCTGTGCCCCAGCATGAAACGTAGAGGAATCGATCGTCCAGGCTCAAATTGATGTCGGTTATCAGCGGCGGCACGGCTTTGAACGGCTTGAGTGCCGGAGGAAGCTGCTCGGGGTCGGCAGGTTCCGCGGGTACTTCGATCGTCTTGCGGATCTGCCATCCTTTTTCGTCACGGAACCAGGTCCACACCGATGCCGACAGATCCTTGGTCGACACCACAACCCCGACGAAGCCATAAACCTTGGTGGGATCGTGCGACGGTCTCAACTCCAGCACCATCTGTTGATCGGCGCCAAGGTCGAGCGTCTGCAGGTGGCGGCGCTTGCGCAGGTCCCAAATATGGATCGCATGCCCGTAGCGGCCGCCCAGCAGCAGGTCGGGATTGACGCCGCCCTCCACCATGCTCGGGGTGCCCCATTCGCTGGTGATGGCGACGTCGTGGCCCAGATGCCACCAAAAGTCGTAGGCCAGGTATTGCGGACCGCGGTCCACCTCCCAACGCCCCAGAACGTCGAAGCTCTCGTGGTCGAGCAGAAAGACACCGCCGGGCCCCTCGCCGTCAGGCGCGCCGAGCGCGTTCATATAGATCGCGTCGGGGCCGCAATGGACAGTGTGCGGGCGGCTGTATCCGGTGCGGGAGGCGACTTCTTCAGGTTCAATGGTGCGGACCAGGGTCGGGTTGCGCGGGTCAGGCTTGGTATCGACGATGAAAATCCGCGAGGAGCGCAGACCGGGAATTATGAAATAACGGCGCTCCACGTGGGGATGCGGCATGGAGGGGCACAATGCAGCGCTGCATGCGTTCCAGCCGAAATGATGCAGCTCGTTTCCCATGCCCAGTTCGAGCCGTCCCACGATTTGGCCGTGGCTCGTGGAGGATGGATCCACGTCGACGGCAACCAGCGAATCCGGCTTTCCGGCTTTGGTTTTTCCCAGTGCCGTTTGCGGATCGAAGGTGACGACATAGGCTAGCCGCTCTGCCGGCGCCTGGCGCGCCAACTTGGCTGATGGATAAAAACTGGGGTCGGGCTTCCATAGTGCCATCGGCGGTTACCTCCATTGCGGGATTGCAATGCTAGCAGCAAACGCAATCCGGCACGACCGCGCTGTTGCGGGCGGGATTTCGACAGGATGATATAATCCTTTTCCGTGAGGGCCTCAGCAATTTTCACACCCGCGCCAATCGAGACCAGCCCGCTCAAGCTGATCGAGCTTGACGTACCTTCGCCCGGGAAGGGTGAAATACTGGTGCGCGTGCTTGCCTGCGGCGTTTGCCGCACCGATTTGCACGTCAGTGAGGGCGATCTGCCGCCCCGCCATCCGCGGATAGTTCCCGGCCACGAGGTGGTTGGCGTGGTCGAGCGACCCGGTCCCGGGGCCAGCCGGTTCGGGTCGGGCGAGCGGGTCGGAATTGCCTGGCTGCGCGAGACCTGTGGCATTTGTGTGTATTGCCGCCGCGGCGATGAGAATTTATGCCCCAACGCGCGGTTTACCGGCTACGACCATGACGGCGGTTACGCCGAATACGCCGTGGTGCGTGAGGAGTTCGCCTATCGATTGCCGCCGCAGCTTGGTGTCGAGGAGACGGCGCCGCTGCTGTGCGCCGGGATCATTGGATTTCGGGCGCTGAAACGGGCGGGCGTGAAGCCCGACACGACGGTCGGGCTCTACGGCTTCGGCGGATCGGCCCATATCGCGATGCAGGTCGCAAAGTACTGGGGATGCCGCGTCTACGTCATGACGCGCGGCGGGAAGCATCGGGAGCACGCCAAGGAACTCGGCGCTGACTGGGTCGGCACCGCGCAGGAGCGGCCGCCCAGGCCGCTGGACTCGGCAATAATGTTCGCGCCCGCCGGTGAACTGGTTCCGCAGGCATTGGAGGCGCTTGATCAGGGCGGTATTTTGGCCATCGCGGGCATTTATTTGAGTCCCATTCCGGCGCTCGACTATGAGCGTCATCTATTTCACGAAAAGGAACTGCGCAGCGTGACCGCCAACACCCGCGCCGACGGTGAGGAGTTTTTGGAGTTGGCCGCCAAGATTTCGATTCGGACGACAACGATCGCTTTCGGACTGGATCAAGCGAACCAGGCACTCCAGATGCTCAAGCACGATGAGTTGAAAGGCGCAGGCGTACTGCGCATCGCGTGAGCTGTCTGACGGCACCAACCCTTGCGCCACATACGATAGCGGACCTATAAACAGGCCGCGCAGAAGCCGAAATGTAGTTCCTACTCATATAGGTTAAGCGGCGCGCGAAGGACGCATGAGACGATCGACGGCATTGGTTCCAATTGCGGCCGCCTTTGCGGCTTTAATTCTTGGATGCGCGCCGCGCGCACACGGCGAAAGCCAGAAACAATCAGGGCCGATCGAGATCGAGCGTTGCCAAACGATCGATCAGCCGGGGTCGTACAGACTGGTGAAAAACCTCCGCGCCAGCGGCGACTGTCTAGTGATCAAGGCTCAGGCTGTCACCCTCGACCTGGGCGGTTTTGCGATAACCGGCGACGGGACAGGAACAGCAATAAAGGGTGAGAAAGCCCAGCCGGGAACTATCCCTCAAGCGCGAACCGTCGTGCGCAACGGCGACATCTCACAATTCGCCCTCGCGACAAATCTAAGCGGCACCGTTGAGGGACTGCGGGTGACCTCCAATGGCAAGGGAATATTCGTCCCGGTGGGCATTGTGAGGGGCAACAATGTCCAATTCAACGGTTCCGCCGGCATTGAGATCGCGGACGGGATAGTGATCGACAATCTGGTTGTCGCCAACGGCACCGGCATCATCGTGGAAGAAGCTGCCGTCATTACCCGCAACGAGGTCTCGGGTAACAAGGTCGGCATGGATCTGACCGGTACAGGCAATACATTGATCAGCAACGTCGTCGACGGTAACAGCGAGATCGGACTTCGGGTTGGTTGCCCCTCGAACCTGACCCAGAACACCGCGATCGGTAACGGTACGAATCTCGTACTGAACGGTACCTGCTGCCGCAACGATGACAACGTGATCCCTTAGAGCAGGGCTGACACGCTGCCGCTTTCACCTTTCCCCTGACGATACGGCTTCTTCCTGATAAAGGTTTGCGCAGTTTACTTCCGCGCGGCGCGGTTGCGATGGTACTCGACCATGTAGCAGCCGCCTGCGATCGCGCCGCCGTCGATCGGCAAAACCGTGCCGGTGACATAGCCCGAGGCCGGCAGTGCGAAGAACCATGCCGCGTTGGCGATGTCCGTCACGTTGCCCAGCCGTCCCATCGGCACATGCTGCGATCGCAGTGACAAATCAGGTGAACCCGCACGCAGCATCGGCGTGTCGGTCGGTCCTGGCGCGATCGCATTGACGGTGATGTTGTATTCCGCCAGATCCAGCGTCATCCCGCGCACCAGTCCGAGAATTCCGGTCTTGGCGGCGCCGTAGGGAATGTTGGCTCCGATGGGGCCCTGAATCGCCGTGATCGAGGACATGAGGATGATACGTCCGTACTTGCGCTTTACCATCTCGCGCGCCGCCAGTTGCGAGCAATAAAACGCCCCGAACAGATGCACTTTCAGCACGCGTTCAAAAACGTCTTTGGAAAGGTCGATCAGGCGGCCGCCCCCACCGATTCCGGCGTTGCTGACCAGGATGTCTATTTTGCCGAAGGTTTTCACCGTCTCCGCCATCAGCGCCTGAACCTGGTCGTATTCGGCGACATCCACGACCTTGGTCAACGCCTTGGTTCCGGCCTTGCGCACCTGCTCGGCAGTTTCCTCTGCGCCGGTGTCGTTCAGATCCGCAATCGCGACATTCGCTCCCGCTTGCGCATAGCGCAGCGCGATAGCCCTGCCGATCCCGCTCCCCGCGCCTGTGATAACTGCCACCTGGCCCTGAAGTTCCATTTTCCTTTCCTCCGTGAATTGATGTGACGCGGGCGTCTGAGCTGAATCTGTCCGCGTGCCGGGGGTTTTGAACGCGCGCTCAATCTAACAGATGTAGCGACACGCGCGTCAACCGGCAGACGCGGTTGAAAAGCCGACCGAATCTGGGCTACGCAATGGCGCAGAACCACGGCGCAATGCGGACGCCGGTTGGAGTACGAAGCAAATGGCGGAAGGCAAAGCGAAGCGGATGTGGGCGCTGCCCGGCGCCGAGTTCATCGCCAATGCCGCGGCGATTATGCATGGCGGGTCGCTGGAAACCTACGCGATGCCGGTGCCGTGCTACCTTATCGAGCACGAAAAGGGCCTGGTGCTGTTCGACACCGGATGCTCGCCGCGGATGATCGATCACCTTAACGAGTACCTGGGCGAGTTTGCCAAGGTGATCCGGCTGCGGTTTTCCAAAGATCTGGTCGTCGATGCTCAGGTCCGCGCGCTCGGCTACAAAACCGAGGACGTCAAGTACGTGGTCGTGTCGCACCTGCATTTCGATCACGCCGGCGGGCTTTACCTGTTTCCGAAGGCTCGCTTCCTGGTAATGGCCAATGAGCTGCGCTACGCCTGGTGGCCCATCCCGGAGCATCGGCTGATCCTCAACATCAACGACCTGCTGCCGTCCCGCAATTTCAACTGGCTGGAAGTCGATGGCGATTACGATCTGTTCGGCGACGGAAGTATCCAGATGCTAAAGACGCCGGGGCACACACCGGGCGAATGCTCCCTGTTCGTGCGGTTGCCCAATCGCAAGGTGGTGCTGACCGGGGACACCACCCATCTGCGCGCCGCGCTGGAGGGGGAAATCACGATGCCGGGTGACGTGGACCCTGCAGCGGCGGTGCTGTCCATGCAGCGGCTCAAGGCGATTCGCGACCTGCAGGAAGCCGCGCTGATAATCAGCCACGACCCCGAGGATTGGGCGGAGTTTCCCCACGCTCCGGCTCCTATAGAATAACCGCGGGGTGCAACCATGCCGCTTTACGAATGGGAATGTCTGGCGTGTGAGATCAGGTTTGAAGATCTGGCGTCGGTTGGCCAAGGACGCCTGGAACGAGCGTGTCCGAATTGCGGACGGATGAGTCCGCGCGCCATCTCAACCTTTGCGATCGCGTCGGGCGCTGCCGCCCAAGCTCAGCCGTCTGCCGCCGCCGGGGCGCGCGGGGCAGAGGCGCCAATCTGCCTGCGCTATCCGCACATTCCGCTGCTGTGCCACATGGACAAGCCGACCGCGGAGCGTGCGGTCGCGTACGCGCACGGCCGCGGCGCGGAATACGACGACCGCAGGGGGCAGGCCGAAGAGACGCGCAAGAAGCGCGGTTTACCGCCGCCTCCACCGCCCGCACCTCCGGCCCACGCTCATTTTCACAATCCACGCCGCCATCAGGGCTCCGCCGCGGACCATCACGAGCATTCCGCGCCCGCTCACGACCACGGTCACGCGCAGGGACAGGGCGCCAAGGATTCCAAGCCCAAGGCCCGTAAAACCGGCACGGCTTCCGCGCCGCCCGCGCACAGTCACTGATATGGCATTAATCGCGCTTATCTCTGGTGCCATTTCGGTTTAGCAATTGACCGGCTCGGCAGCGGCTTGCTAGGGTCTGAAGGAGAGCAGCGACGACGGCAGGACAGCCATTATGGCGAACATCAAAGAGGTTTCAGGAATCAGCAAGGGCGATGAGGCCCTGCTGGGTGATACCGCAATCCTGACCCGCCTGGATAAGGCCGTGGCGTGGGCGCGCAAGTTCTCGATTTTCCCCTATCCGTTCGCGACCGCGTGTTGCGCGATGGAATACATGGTGCTGTCCACGACACCTTACGACATAGACCGGTTTGGCGCGCTGCTGCCGCGATTTACGCCGCGCCAGGCCGACCTGCTGATGGTGATCGGGACCGTCACCGTACGCCAGGGGCCGATCCTGCGCCGCGTTTATGATCAGATGGCAGAGCCGAAATGGGTGATGGCGTTCGGCGCCTGTGCCTCCACTGGCGGCTTTTACGACAACTACTCGACGCTGCCCGGAATCGATCGCATCGTTCCGGTGGACGTGTACGTTCCCGGATGCCCGCCGCGCCCCGAGGGTGTGCTTGACGGCCTGATGGCGTTGCAGCGCAAGATCCAGGGGCAGAAACAAAAGCTGATCAACCGCTTGCCCGAAACCACCGCGTCCTAACCCAGAGCTGCGGTCCATCATCATGGAAAGACTTCTGATGCGCTGGCTGGATATCCCCAACCTCCGCGACATCGACGTGTACCTTGCGAATGACGGCTACGCGGCCGCGCGCAAGGCGTTCTTCGACATGAAGCCGGAGGAGCTAATCGACGAGGTCAAAAACTCCAACCTGCGCGGGCGCGGTGGGGCGGCGTTTCCAACGGGCATGAAATGGAGCTTCATTCCGAAGAACCCGGCCAAGCCAGTCTATGTATGCTGCAACGCGGACGAAAGCGAGCCTGGAACGTTCGCCAATCGCTACCAGCTCGAAAACGACCCGCACGGAATTATCGAGGGCATTCTGATCACCTGCCGCGCCGTCAATGCTCATGTCTGCTACGTGTACATGCGGGGAGAGTTCGCGCTTCAAAAGCAGATCTTTGACGCGGCCGTGGAGGCAGCGCGTGCCAAGGGTCTGGTGGGTCCCGACGTGATGGGCTCGGGCTTCGGTGTCGAGATTTACACTCATCGCGGAGCCGGCGCATATATCTGCGGAGAGGAAACCGGGTTGCTGGAATCACTGGAGGGCAAGCGCGCCTACCCGCGCAACCGGCCGCCGTTTCCTGCCATCCAGGGCGCGTTTGGATGTCCCACCGTGGTCAACAACGTCGAGACGCTGAGCAACGTGCCGTGGATCATCAAGCGCGGAGCCGACTGGTACAAATCGATCGGGCCTGAAAAAAGTCCCGGACCGAAGCTGTTCTGCCTCTCCGGTCATGTCAACAAGCCCGGGCTATATGAGCTGCCGATGGGCTTTCCGCTGAAGGACCTCATCTACGATGTCGGCGGCGGGGTCTTCAACGGCCGCAAGTTAAAGGGCGTCATTCCCGGGGGTTCGTCGTTCCCGGTCTTCACCGCGGAAGAGGCGGTGAAGGTCAACATGGATTTCGATTCGGTGCGGGCCGCGGGCTCCCTGATGGGTACGGCGGGTGTGATGGTTATGAACGAGGACACCTGCATGGTGCGGGCGCTGCGGACGGTCGCGCATTTTTACCACCACGAGTCGTGCGGGCAGTGCACGCCGTGCCGCGAAGGCACCGGGTGGATCGAGAAGATGCTGACCGAACTGGAGGCGGGGCAGGGCTCGATGGCGGACCTGGATCGCCTGATCAGCGTCGCCTCCAACATGGAAGGCAACACCATCTGCGTGCTGGCCGACAGCCTCTCGATGCCGGTCAAGAGTTTCGTTCCCAAGTACAAGGACGAGTTCATCGAACACGTAAAACAAAAGCGCTGTCCGTTCCGCGCCCAGGAAGCGGGAGCGCTGCGCGCGGCGTCATAAGCGCGCCGGCCGCGCGGACGGAGCCACGAGACCACGTTTCACCGTACGGCGGGACAATAGTTCCGCCCTATTGTAGCGAGCCGACAAGATGCCCAAGGTAACCATCGACGGTAAGGAACTGGACGCGCCCAACGGGATCAACCTGATCCAGGCGGCGGAGATGCTCGGGTCTGAAATTCCGCACTACTGTTACCATCCGGCGCTTACCATAGTCGGCAACTGCCGGATGTGCCTGGTCGAGGTCGAGAAGGCGCCCAAACTGCAGATCGCCTGCAACACCATGGTTGCCGAGGGTATGGTCGTTCATACCAAGAGCGACAAGGCCAAGGCCGCGCAACGCGCCGTGCTGGAGTTCTTGCTGATCAATCATCCGATCGATTGCCCGGTATGCGACCAGGCGGGTGAGTGCAAGCTCCAGGACTACTACATGGACTACGATCGCGAACCCTCGCGCTTTGAATTGGGCAAGAAGGTCAAGAAGGGCAAGGCGATCGATATCGGCTGCGACGTGATGCTGGACCAGGAGCGATGTGTTCTATGCGCGCGCTGCACCCGCTTCCTGGATGACGTTACGCACACCAGCGAGCTTGCGATTTTCGAGCGCGGCGACCACAACCGGATCGACATCTATCCCGGGCGCAAGCTCGACAACAAGTATGCCGGCAACATCATCGACATCTGCCCGGTTGGGGCGCTGACGGAGAAGGATTTCCGCTTCCGGATGCGCGTGTGGTACCTGCATCGCACGCCCTCGGTGTGCGCCGGATGCGAGCGCGGATGCGCGATCGATATTTACGAAAATCACGGCAAGATCTTCCGCTACAAGCCGCGCCACAACCCGCAGGTCAATGGCTACTGGATGTGCGATGAGGGGCGCCACAGCTTCAAGGATCTCCAGACCGAACGGCGCATCACCAGGGCGCTTCATCAGTCGGGCGAGCACCTGGTGCCGGAGAGCTTTAGCGCCGGAATCAGGCGCGCCGCCGACGCCATTCGAAAATCCGGCGAGAGTGACGGCGCGCGCGCAATCGGGGCGCTGGTCGGCGCGCAGGCGACCAACGAGGAAATCTTCGCGCTGAAGAGTTTCATGAACGATGTGATCGGCTCCGACGTGATCGGCGGCATGAGCTACACTCCGCCCGGGCTTAGCGGTGACGACGCCCTTTTGATCCGCGCCAATAAGAATCCCAACACCCGCGGCCTGCAGGCGCAGGGGATCCCGCTGGACGGACTGGACCGCCTGGGGCAGGCGGCCGCGTCGGGCCAACTCAAGACGCTGATAGTGCTGCGCGCCGACGCCGCGCGCGCGCTGGGCGAAGAGGAATTCATCAAGCGCTTCGGTGCGCTGGACTACATGCTGGTGTTTGACACCGACGCCAACAACACCGTTCAGATGGCCAACCAGGTGATCCCGATCGCGTCCTATCCAGAACTTGAGGGTTCATTTACCAATTTCCAGGGTGTGGTGCAGCGTCTGAATCGCGCGTTCGATCCGCCCGGGGAAGCCAAGCCGGCGATCGAAGCGATCACCGATCTGAGCATGGTGCTGGACGGAGTCGAGCGCCCGCAGAGCGCCGAACGGATCTTTGCCGAGATCGCGGCGCGCGAGCCCGCCTTTGCTGGGCTGGCGTTCGACAGCTTGGGCCACAATGGGATGAAGCTGGCGAATGCGTGAGCCCTTGTCCTGTTCCCGAATCTCTCCGAGCCGTCGGCTGCGCCGAATAAAGACAAAGTGAACACCGTGACAAGCCTTTGGGCGCTGTCGCGGCCGCATCGGTAGACTTGAGGGCGTCGGCCGCGGTTCACTCGATGTCCGTCGTTGCCGTGCTGCGCTGCAAATGCCGGCAAAGCGCTGGAGCGCGGCGAATCTGGCCAAGGGTCCTCCGGCCAATGCGCCGCGAACTCCGCCGGTTTCTCCTTTTCCCGGTGCGCGGATTTGCAAGCGCTCCGTGGCATTGGCACTCAGGCCGTCGCGCGTTTGATGAAGCGGCGCCGCAATGATATCTGCTTGCCAGACAAGAAAGATTGGGAGGCAGGCAAAATGGCCAAGAGCAGGGATCAATTGATTGACGAGATGCTCGACCGTGAGGCGATCCGAGACCTTCCGGTCCGCTACTGTCACTACATCTGGACCAGGAACGTTGACGGGATAATGAGCCTGTTCACCGACGACGGCATCTTCGGGATGGAAGGGCTAGGCGCGCCGCAGGAGGTCAAGGGGCGGGAGGCGCTGCGTAAATTCTACGGGCAGATAGCGACCGGGGCCGGCCCCGCGCCGTACATTCACAATATCGTGATCGATCTGAAGGACGCGACGCACGCCACCGGGACCTCCTATCCCGAGGTGCGATCGACGGGCGAGCAGATGAAGCTGATGGCGCTGGGATATTACGCCGACGAGTACGAAAAAGTCGGCGGCCAATGGAAGTTCAAGGCGCGCCGCTTCAAGAACATGCATCCGGGGTCTTAGCTTTTTCCGCTTCCGGAGTCGGCCGTGGAACAGGGTTGGGGTGAGGGCAAGAGTGGCCCTCACTCTCACCTTCTTCCCGGTCACGGATTTGCGAGGTCGATGGAGAATTTAACGATGGCCAAGAGCAGGGACCAGCAACTCGACGAGATGCTCGATCGCGAGGCGATCAAGGACTTGCCGGCGCGTTATTGCCATTACGTGTGGACGAAGAATCTTGAGGGCGTTTTGAGTCTCTTCACCGAGGACGGTCTGTTCTCCTCCGGCGGCGTCGGCCCGTCGCACGAGATCAAAGGACAAGCGGCGCTGCGTACGTTCTACGCGAGCGAACCCGATCGCGTCGGCGCCCGGCCCTTCATCCACAATATCGTCATCGAGCTCAAGAGTCCCACCCAGGCCACGGGCCATGCCTATCTCGAACTGCGCTCCGCGGCGCAGCAGATGAAATGGATGGGCACCGGCTACTACGAAGACGAATACGAAAAGGTAGGCGGGCAATGGAAGTTCAAGTCCCGCCGCTTCAAGATGGTGCACAGCGAGATGTAACATTCTGAAACAGTCCGGACTCGGAGAAACGGCTTTAGCAAGTTGCCAAGATTGCATCGCGAGGTTGAACAGCAAAGGCCGTTGGGAACCTCGATCAACAAAGAGGACATCTTGCGGTTTTGGGAGCATCGAGCGGCGGCCTTTTTAAACCGATTGTGCCATAGTGCATCAGGTTTCTAGTGTTGCGTCCCGCAATTCACACCTTGCTCGCTCCGTGCCTTTCGCCGCATGAGATGAATCCACTTCGATCCAGCCTTTTCGCCCCGGCGACATCCGCCGGAGGCGCTGCTTTACCTGTTTATGGATGCCGCGTGGCTGTCAGGCTCATGGTTTCCCTCTGCGCTGACATCGTCTGGTCAAACCTATCTTCAACTCCGCCAATTGCGCTGACAACCGCCGGTTCCTCGCGGCTTGCTGCTCGATCCGTTCAGCTTGACGCCGGGTTTTTCCTGGCCTGTCTCTGCAACTCGCTGACCAGCGTGGGCAAACATGATTCTACTCAGACTCAGCGTATTGCCCGAGTAGCAGAGTTTGCCTTCCTTATCCTTATCCTGCGCGCCAGGCGGGCTTCGGAGTCGGTAGTCGATTGGTGGGTAACGTTCGTTGGCACGTCGCTCGCCGTGAAAGTCAACCGTAGGATTGCCCGGGTCGTCCGACGTTTGCTGGCCAGACCCGTCCCTGCGTTTCAAACTCTTCTGGCTGGCCCACGCCTCGATCGGAGTGTCGTCAACGGTAAAGCGCTCAGCGGAGAGCTGATTGCCGCTGCAAGCCTGCACCAGGCCTGACGCAGTAATTAGCTCGCCCCGAGACTATCATTCAGCCGTCTAGTCAAAATGGCAAACCACAAAGGGAAATACCCAAAAAAGCCACGCTCAGAGTCGCGCGCGGTGAGTTCTTGCTACTCTGCGCTTCCTGCCGTCGCCGACTCGGCCTTGTGAATCTGTTCCTCTTCTTGCGCATTCAAATTTGCCGGTGCCAAGTCAATTTCTACCTTTTGTATGGATCCCGTGAATTTGAAGGGAGATTGATACTTGTTGCTGACGGGAGAGCCAGTATCCATACCCACATCGAACGTCTCATCCGCGGAAAACCGGCCCAGAACGGTTTTCTCTACTCGCCCCTGAGCAACCTTTCTATCGTTGACGAACATCGTTACGGTCCCACCCTTGCCCAGACCCTCGCCGTCATATTTGAAGTCAACACGAATAGTACATGGGCCGGACGGGAGTTTGTAGGGGCTGGCTAGACGGTAGCGTGCCTGACTAAACCAGTTATACTCGTATACGGGTTTTCGAGCTTTGACGTAGAGAGCGTAGCCAGCCACCGTACCGCCTGCGGCAACGATCACGCCATCTCCCCCTCTCTGCGGCATCACAACAGAGGCTCTTATAGTGTGAGACTTGTTCTTCACATTGGCGGATGAGCTTTCCGGTATTCTGATTGCGCCCGGGTAATAGACAAAGTGCCTACGCCCAGATATCAGGCTCGGGCGTAAAGAAGGGTCGGCCCGTTCAATGAAACGATCGTCAAGAGGAAGTACCTGATACTTTTCTGCCTCAGCCCAAAAAAGGTTTTGCAGCTCCTTAAGCTTTTCGGGGTTGCTGGCGGAGACGTCATTAGATTCGCTGTAGTCTTTATCGATGTCATATAGTTCCCATTTGTCTTTATTGAAATCGGCACTACCTGCATTTTCCCACGGCAAGCGACCGTGGCGTGCGGCCGCTATCCATCCATCGTGGTAGATCGCGCGATTACCGAACATTTCAAAATATTGCGTACCGCGATGGCTCTTCGCGTTTGGATTATCGAAGGTGTAAACCATGCTTACGCCCTCGATTGGTTTTTGAACCACTCCATCGACTTCGGTCGGCTGCGGAAGGTGAGCCGCCTCAAGTATGGTCGGTGCAATATCGATCACATGGTGAAATTGCCGGCGAATGCCCCCTTTGTCCTTAATGCGCGTGAGCCACGAAATCACGAGCGGGTTTCGGGTGCCCCCGAAATGCGAGGCTACCTGCTTGCCCCACTGGAAGGGCGTATTCATCGCCCAGGCCCACCCTACCGGGAAGTGGTTGTACGAAGTCGGCCCGCCGATCTCGTCGAGATGCCGAATCACGTATGACGTCTCCTCTTTCTGCCCATTCAACGAAGACATTTCATTGAAGACACCGTACAGAGTTCCCTCTAATGAGGCGCCGTTGTCACCGATTTCCCAAATTACAAGCGTGTTGTCGGTTTGGCCGACCTCATCTACGGCCGCAAGGACGCGTCCAACCTCGTAATCCGTTTGCGCGGTATAGCCAGCGAAAGTCTCCATAAGGCGCTCTGCAACGCGCTTCTGATCGGAGGTGAGAGAATCCCAAGCAGGAACCTCCGCAGGCCGTGGTGTCAGTTTAGTGTCAGGCGGAATCACCCCCAGCTTGAGCTGACGCCGAAACGTCTCCTCCCGATACTTGTCCCATCCCTGATTGAATTGACCGTTGAATCTGTCAATCCACTCCTTCGGAACATGATGGGGCGCGTGCGTCGCACCCGGCGCGTAGTAGATGAAGAATGGCCGATCGGGCGTAACGGATTTCTGCAGCCGGATATATTCTATCGCCTTATCAGCCAGGGAGTCATTGAGAGTATAGTGACCTTCGTGGCCTGGGGGGATTTCCATCTCAACAGGAAGGGTGTCGAAATAGAGCGCCGGTTGCCACTGATTGGACTCGCCGCCTACAAAGCCGTAGAAATGATCGAATCCTTGCAGGCCGGGCCAGCGATCAAACGGTCCAGAGATGCTGGTTTCCCAGTCCGGTATGTTGTGATTCTTGCCGATAAACGCCGTACTGTAGCCGTTCTGACGCAGAATCTCCGATACCATCGCGGCGCTTTTCGGAATCTCGCCACTGTAACCCGGATACCCGTCGCCGAGTTCCGTGATGACCCCGGTACCCACGGAATGATGATTGCGGCCCGTTAGTAGAGCGGCCCGGGTTGGCGAACACAGCGCGGTTGTGTGAAAGCTCGTGTAGCGTAAGCCTTCTTTCGCGAGCCGATCTAAATTGGGAGTGGGTATCTGTCCCCCGAAGGTTCCCCACTGGCCATATCCAGAGTCATCGATCAGGATTAGGAGCACGTTAGGGGAACTCGCTGGTGCCTTTATCAATTCGATTTTGCCGGGCTTGGAATCTTTGTAGGTGCGGCCAATCACAGCGTCGAATTTGGGTTCCGGATGGAGAAGAATGACTGACGGTGAAGGCCGCGTTTAGACCTTCTCCTGCGCCAGTAGATAGGCACTTTCTTTCCGCCCTCCGGCCACTAGAATTGACATAACGAGGATTGTGCAAATCACCAGCAAAACGGGTTTTGTTTTGTCTCTCATATAAACCTTGTGGACCCCTTCGACCGAAGAGGCCTGGTTAATTTGAAACGTAGATCACCCAGTATTGTGAAATTGAAGCCTATTGCCCAACACCCAATGCTGCTCACCGCTCAGCGCTACCTGCGGGGCGACCCGGCTCAATTAACAAAAGATCACGCATGGCGGATCGTGGCTATCCCCTGCCATCAGTGCGCGCTTGCATATTAGCCTGCTCAGACATTAATTGAGGAAGCAAGAGAAATGTGTCTGCTCAGACTACAGACATTCGGAAGCGGCTAACTTTCAACAAGTGCGCAACTCTCTCAGTCCTGCACTGCCTTTGCGATAGCAGCTTCACGCTTAAGTTCCTGACTTTTCTGCGCTGTTCGCGCGGTTATCGGCTTCAGAACAATCGTTACCTTGTCGATCTTTCCCGTGAACTTGAACGGCACATCGTAGCTCAAGTTCACCGGTGTCCCCGTGTCCTCGCCCACATCCAGGCCTTCATCCAATGAAAAGCGAATTGGCACAGTGTGTTCTATGCGTCCCTGTGCGATTCGTTTGCCGTCGGCTGACAACGTGGCTGTGCCGCCTTTGCCCATACCCCCTCCGTCATACTTGAAATCGAAGATGAGAGCGTGCTTACCCGGGGACAACACCTGAGGCGACGCAATCGTGTAATGGAAAAGGTTGACCGTATTGTAGTGGAAAGTCGGTCTGCCCTTGTCCAGGTAGAGTGCCCAGCCGCCAAAAAGACCGCCCTGCGTTATGAGCATCCCCTCAGCGCCCTCTGGCGGGATCTCCACATCGGCTCTTATGCCAAAAGATCGATTCTTGGTCTCGGGCGAGGAGCCCTCGGGAATGCGGATGTCGCCTTCGTAGTAAGTGAAAGAGGTCCGACCCTCGGTAAGACTTGGACGTATGCCGGGGCCCATACGCACCGTTTTGCTGTTGTCTATAGGAAGAACGTCGTATTTTGCAGCTTCGGCATAGAACAGAAGCTGCAACTCCTGCAGCTTAACCGCATTGCTGCCAGCGAGGTTGTGCGCTTCAGTTGGATCCTTCATCACGTTGTAAAGTTCCCACGTGTAGCCGGTGACGGGATCGACCTCGGGGCCGCCCGGCAACCATGGAGGGCTCGGTGGGGTCGTGCACGCGATCCAGCCGTCGTTGTAAATGCCGCGATTGCCCAGGATTTCGAAATACTGCGTCTTATGCCTCGAAGGAACTTCAGGGCGATCGAAGGTGTACACCATGCTGATACCATCAATCGGTTTCTGGGCTACGCCATTCACCGACGATGGCATGGGTACTCCAGTCGCTTCGTAGATAGTTGGTACTATGTCGATGACATGATGCCACTGGTTTCGCAGCTGACCTCTACTTTTGATCCGCGCTGGCCAAGAAACTACCAATCCATTTGCAGTTCCCCCGTAATGTGAAGCAACCTGCTTTGCCCACTGGAACGGCGCATCCATGGCGTGGGCCCACCCTACAGGATAGTGATTGTAGGTCTTCCAGGTACCCAAGTCATCTATGTGCGCGAGCAATTGCTTGTAGTCCTCGGGAATACCATTGAAAAAAGTCATCTCATTGGACATTCCCTGCAACTACCCTCAGCGCTCGCGCCATTGTCTCCTACGATGTAGATCACCAGCGTATTGTTAATCTGCCCCATCTGCCGGATGGCTTCGAGCACGCGGCCAACATTGTAATCGGTCTGCTCCAGGTAGGCCGCGTAGATCTCCATCATATGTGCGTACAACTTCTTCTGTTCGGTGTTCAGCGAATCCCAGGCTGGAATTCCGGCAGAGCGCACCGTCAAGTCGGCGTGCGGAGGAAAGATGCCCATTTGCTTCTGGCGCACCAGGGTCTCTTCACGAACTAGGTCCCAGCCTCGGTCGAATTTACCTTTGTATTTCCTTACCCACTCCTTTCTTGGATGGTGAGGCGCATGTGTCGCCCCCGGGGCATAGTAAACAACAAATGGCTTCTCCGGCGCGACTGCATTGTGTCGGCCTAGATATCGGATCGTTTGGTCGGCGAGATCATAGTCGAAATTATAGTTCGGATTGTTGACGTAAGGTTCGATCGGATGAGTACCCTCATACACATTCGGTCGCCACTGGTTCGTATCTCCACCGATGAACCCATAAAAGTATTCAAAGCCAAGCCCCGTGGGCCACAGATCGAATGGTCCGGCGTCGCTTGACTGCCAATCGGGAACATTATGTTGTTTGCCAAACCATGCAGTGTTCCAGCGTTCTGCCTGAGAACTTCAGCTACGGTGGCGGTGTCTCTTCCAATTAGTGAGTCGTAGCCCGGGTAGCCCGTGGCGGCCTCAATGATCACACCGGAATGAACAGAATGGTGATTTCTGCCGGTAATGAGGGCGGCGCGAGTAGGTGAGCATAAGGCGGTAGTGTGAAAGTTGGTGTATTTAAGGCCTTCTCTGGCGAGACGTTCGAGAGTAGGCGTATTGATCGGTCCGCCGAACATGCTTGAAGCTCCGTAACCGACATCATCAAGCAGAACGAGGAGAATGTTGGGCGCTCCTTGGGAAGCGTGAACAGGTTGAGGAAAATCCGGTATCGAGTCCTTATAGCTTAGGCCAATGTGCCCTTTGAAAGGTGGCTGGGGCTTTGGCAAGACTTGTGCTGCCAGAGAGGTGGCGCAGGTCAGCATGAAGAGGACAAGTAAACGCGCGTGCAAATGAGGGTTGGTTTTCATCGCTCCTCTCAACGTGAAAAGCTGGTTAAAAATTGGCCTGGTTACGATACGAGCAGGTATTCGCGTGAGTCAAGTGTTTACTTCGGAGATGCTCACTTGTTCGCTCGCCGAGGCGTACTAGCCTACGCGATCAACGCCGTAACTCCCACGGTGCCTTTACCCTAATCGGCGAAATGAGTTGATGGTCGCGGCCAGCGGCGAGCATGCCCTCGCTCCGGCCGAATGCATGAACAAGACGCCTCACGCCGATCGAGCTCCGCGTAAAACGACTCGAGCGAGGATCCACCACTGACTTGCCGATCATTGTCGATCCTACCGTATCACCGACCATCCTGAGTTCATCCATAGACTGGTTCAGTGATGCGTCCGATATGCGGAAGCGGTGTCGCCGCGAACGGGCGAAAGCGTTGCGGGTAGCGGGCGACGAGTTCCGCATAAGAATCGTTGGTGGCTCGCGCCACGTGCAACGCGTCGGCCTGCCTCGCCAAGCAAGGGAGCAGCGCCGAAACTTATGGCAGCTGCACTACGACGCCTGCGGCGTTTATCATCCCCGAGGCGTCCGTCGATCTCATGCTGCTCCTCATCGCTCCATACGGTCCGTGGTAAGTCGCTGGGTTGATCGGGCCGGTGAAGCGTTGGTAGAGGTCCACGAAGTTGATCGGGTAATAATGTGCGTGGACATCGACGCGCATCGGTCGACCTCCACTTGGTGACCCGCAACGTCTGGCGCATTGGCGATCGAGCGTCCGGTCACTTGCTCACGCAGGAGGAATAGCGAGTTGTCGAGTTGCGGATAAAGTGGCTCCTGGGTGAGCAATGGGTGGGCTGGTATGTTAGGAATCTTTGCCCGGAAGAGCGGAGTCGGCCTGCGAGGCGGTCGAGGGGCTCGACAGGAAGATGCCAGTGGCCGGCCGCGATCATCAGCCGGCCTGCGACTTGACGCTGAGTTCGGTGAAGGGCTACGAATCGGATGTTTTGAAAATCAGAGAGGAAAGCCTGACCACCACCTCGGAAAGAATAACTAACTGGAGCAATCTGGATGTTGAACTATCCAATCGTCTTTTCCTTGCTCGCGCTGTTCCTACTAGTGCTTGCGGCGCAAATCGGCGCCGCCTTGCACAGACGGCGGCCCCTGAAAGATGACGAGCGAGCGGATTTCGGCTTAGTGCAGTCCGCTGCCCTGACGCTGCTCGGTCTAATCATAGGATTCAGTTTTGCGATGGCCACGGGCCGCTATGACTTACGCAAAAACTACGAAGAAGCGGAGGCCAATGCGATTGGTACGGAATATGTCCGCGCAGGACTGCTAGGCCCCGCCGATGCGGCGAAGGTATGTGCCCTGCTGAGAAAATATCTCGATTTGCGGATCTTGTTCTACCAAACCCGCAATCACATGGAGCTTCAAAAGGTTGATGCCGAAACTGTTCAACTGCAGAGCAAGATGTGGTCCGCAGTACAGGTTCCCGCCCTAGCGCATCAGACACCCGTGGTGGGCCTCGCTGTCTCAGGCATGAACGACGTGTTGAACTCGCTGGGATACACCCAGGCCGCATGGTGGAACCGAATTCCAACGTCGGCATGGGGTTTGATGATAGCGATCGCCATCGGCGGCAACTTGCTGGTCGGG
The DNA here is from genome assembly GCA_035262365.1 of Binataceae bacterium (SeqCode). Taxonomy (GTDB): domain Bacteria; phylum Desulfobacterota; class Binatia; order Binatales; family Binataceae; genus JAJPJA01. The sequence continues at coordinate 5,574 of DATFSZ010000068.1, read as the reverse complement.
TACGGTACGCGCAGCCCCCAACCGAAAGCCGGCCTGCTCTTTGCTTTGCCGGTGCTGGTCACCATCGCCTTCCTTCTGATAGCGGACATCGATAGCCCGCGCGGCGGCCTCATTCACGTGGTCCCTCAAAATCTTATAAGCCTATCCCAGTCCTTGCCTCGGCAGTAACCAGAACGTTTGAAGGACTAGGGGAGGGCACATACCGTTTTTCTCCCGTCTGGGAAGAAGCAAGCAAATGGGCCACAGCCGATTGCGAGCGATTACCTGCGTCTTTAGGCTCGCGCGGCTGGCCGCACTTACGATTACCTTGTTCTTGTCTGCGGGTTTCCGGCCAGCTTCGGCGGGGCTCGATCTGTTCACTGTCGGCGGCCAGCCAGTGACAGTGTCTGCTACGCTCCGTTCCCGCGAAGAGGTATGGAATTTCTTTGGCCCAGGCGAGGTGAGCAACGGCCAGGACGACAATCGCTACAACTTTCTGGGTGGCTTCCTGCGCATGGGCGTCGGGTATCAACATAGCGGTGTGGGACTGTTCACCGAGATGATGGCGCCTTATCTCGTCAATCTCCCTGACAACTCGATCGCACCGGCGCCACAGGGGCTGCTTGGTTTGGGTGCAAACTACTACCAGCCCAACCAGGTCTCTAACACTGCCGACGCCTTCCTCAAGCAGGGTTTCCTGGTGTTCGGTCGTGACCTACTTCACGGTCTCGAGCTGAAAGGCGGGCGCTTCGAGTTCTTCGATGGCCAGGAACTGATGCCCGATGAACCTCAGTTGCGATGGCTCGTGGACAACCGCATCGCGCAACGGCTGGTTGCCAATTTCGGTTTCAGCGACGTCGAGCGTTCTTTCGATGGTGCGGAAGCGAGCTACCGCAGCGGACCTTGGCAATTCACCGCGATGTACGGTGTGCCCACCAAAGGCGTCTTTTACGTGCAGGGGATGGACGAGATTCGCGACATGGACCTCGCCTACGCTTCGCTCAACGTCGGTCCGAATCCGCACTGGGGCAATTCCCTCGGGCGCATATTCTATATTTACTACCATGACGGACGCGGCTTAGCCCCCGTAGACAACCGTCCCACCAACGTCAGCAACGCTGACCGCCGCGGAATCGAGATTCACAGTGTCCTTGCCGATTACGCCGGAGTGTTCGCTCTAGGTCCCGGCGCCATTGACCTGCTGGTCTGGGGCGGGGGACAACTCGGCGCGTGGGGACGTCTGAAGCAGGAGTCTTGGGCCGCAGTCGGCGAGGCCGGCTACCGCTTCAACTCAGCTCCATGGCAGCCCTGGTTGCGCGCGGGTTACACGGTAACATCGGGTGACAGCAACCCGAATGATTCCACCCATCAGACATTTTTTCAGATTCTTCCCACCCCTCGAATCTAAGCGATGTTCCCATTCTACAACATGATGAACCTCAACGACCTGATGGGCCAAGTCATCCTGGCGCCCGCTCCGGGGGTCGAGCTGAGCCCGTCGATTCACGGACTGTGGCTCTCAGCCAGCCGCGACCTCTGGTACGCGGGGGGCGGCGCGTTCAACAACAGCCTGTTCGGATATACCGGGCGGCCCGCCGATTCGCGCAACAACATCGCCACATTGCTTGATTGCCAGCTCAAGTGGATTGTTAACGACCATCTGGCCGCCACCTTCTACTATGGCCATGCCTTTGGCGGCGGCGTGGTGAGCGCAAATTTTCCGGGCGGCAAGGAAGCTGACTTCGGATTTGTCGAGATGGTGTTTTCCCTATAAAGTTTCCTGAATCGAATACCACGCCCGCATCCTGGTTACTGCGGCCTCCTCTGGCCGACCCCCCGCGATCATGCGACTAGCTTCAGAAGGTCTTTCAGGATCTCACCCAATGGCATCACAGTTGCGGCCAGGGGGAGCGCGGGAAGCAGGCCGGGAAGTACCATCGCGATGAAATCGCTGGTTGCGACTGGTAGCATCCGCATTTTGCGGATGATATCGAAGCTGTTGCCCAGGTCGGCCAGCGATTGGATGTCGCCGGTGCCAAGTAGCGGCTCGTCAGTAGGGTCGCTCTCCTCAATCCACCTGCGATGGAAGGCCTGGGTGTACTCACTCCCCAGCGTTCCAAATTCCATCAGGCCGCGTTGCTTGAGTGCCAGTAATTTGGGCACGAAAATCAGCATCGGCCCCGCGAACACACCCAGCGCAATTATGAACAGAGCGGCATAGCTCCATTGGAAATCCTCGAGTTTACCGCCGCTATACAGAATTCGGCTCGCGATGCTACTGGCGACCACCGCGCTTAGCGCAAACAGTATCAGTCCAAAAGGAATGAGCCCTTTGCCGAGGAAAGCCAGGCCTCCCGCGGCATCGGGATGAGTCGGTGTCAGGAGTAGGTCAAGCTTGGACACCTTCCACAGAAACCTGCTCCATACGACCATTCGATAGATCCAGCGAAAAATCAGGAACTGGAAAACCGGCAGAGCCGCAAAGGCATACCAGTAGCCGACCGGGCTCAAGCCTTGGCCGGGTACCGGTCTGAACCATGTACTGCCGTGTTGAAAGGTAAAACCTGACACTGCGTTATAGCTTGCTACGTACGCCAGAACCAGCACCGTTATTTCCGCGACCCGGGAATCACGAAAGCGCAGCGCATCGAGGAGAATCTCTCCGAATTGCCTTAACTCATCGTCACGGATCAGGTGGGATTCCACGAAATGCTTCACCACCTGCCGCAAACGAGCACCTACCGGAATATCGGCCAGGACCAGCACCGGCACCGCGAACAGGAACCTCGTTTGCGCGGCAATATCGTAAAGGAATGGCAAGGTAGCTCCGCTGAATGCGAGTCCTTCCACAAGGCACAGCGCGGCGAGTGGCAGCCACGTCAGGACCATCAGGATCAGCGCAGTCCGCGCCGATGCCGCGCCCAGTTCGGGATGCACGAGCCGCAGCCGCTTCATGAAGGCGTAGCCGGGTCCCCCTTCGGTTAACGAGAAGGCCAGATTGCGCTCAACACTATCTATGCTTGCCGACGCCATCTCGTGCCTCAGGTATTCCGGCGGGGAGTAGCTGCATTTGCGGCTACTCGATATCTGCCACTTCCAGACCTCCGTCGCGTGCCGCTTTGCGCATCGCCCGGTGGTCGCTTTCGGTCTGGTCGGCGTAGGCTCCTGCGAACTTTACAATCGCCTCATCGAAGACGTCGCTGTTGCCGAGATAACCGGCAATCATCGCTGGGTCGCCAGAGCGTGCGTGTGCCCGTGCCAGAGCCCAACCGCACAGCTTGCCGTAAATCCTCATGGTTTCGGGTGCCATGGTTTCAATGATCGCGGAGAGCTTCATGTCGCGAAGCTGACGCAGATAGAAGTGTCGTCCGCCCAGCTTGCCGACGGTCCAACCCAGCATCATGTCGCTGGCCGCCTGCATCAGGCGCTGGCCTACGACGACACGCTGCCCATGATTGGAATATGCGCTCTTGCCGGCGTAGGGCTCGAGCACCGACGCGTTGGCCTGCTTCACCTGCAGGAACAGCGGATCGCTCTCAGAGGCCATGAACAACGCCACCATGCACATCGTCCCGACGCTGCCGACCCCGACCACCTTGACTGCGAGATCCTGAAGCCGGAAGCGATCCAACAGGACGCGGTAATGATCCTCCAAGGTAGTGCGATACATTTTCATAGCTGCAATGACGTTTTTGCGGGCCGCTTTGCCCTCGTTTCCCTGGATGTGAAACATCAAGGGAGGATCGTGCTTGATGCGCGCCTGGGTCCCGCTGCTCTCAGTAAGTTTGGGAAAATCGTGCTCGACCACGCTGCGCGCACGCGCCTTCTCTACCCGTGCAGTCAAACGCTTCCGCGCCACGGACGGGAGCGAGGCGATTACCTGTTCCACATCAATGTGGTCGTACCATACATCCAGGGCGCGCATCTCCGCGTACCGCGCCATCCGGCGCCGGTACGAGCGGACCATGCTGCCGGCGGCGGCCAGCGTATCGCCCTCCTTGAAATCAACGTAGCGGCCCGCGACTACGATACTCGCCGCCAGGCGCTTGACGTCCCACTCCCACGGAGCCGGGAGCGTTTCATCGAAGTCGTTGATCGAGAAGTTCATCTGGCGCTCGGGAGTTCCAAAAGCACCGAAGTTCATAAGATGGCAGTCGCCGCAAGCCTGTACCCGAATGCCGCTTACCGGGGTTCTGGAGAGATCCGATGCCATCACCGCCGCGGAACCGCGCAAAAATGCAAAGGGCGAGGTTAGCATCCGGCCATGGCGTATCGGCACAAGATCGGACATGCGTCCTTTGTTGGAGGCGGTTAGGATACCGATCGGGTCGGGCCGGTCGGCTGGCTCCTTCCACTGCGCGTGGCTTTGGAGCGGCACCTTGGTGCGCAGCGCCTTGCCCGCCGCGCGCCGCTCCTCCGGCGACGGGTATTTGCCCTCATAGCCCCGTTCGGGGCTGGCCTGGCTTCGCCTGCGCACCCCTGGCCGAATAGCCTGCAGACCCTTGGCCTCCACGCTTGGTTGTTCCATTCCTTGCACCTCGACGATCAGGAGGTCTTTGCCTGCGTCTTTTGCTTGATCGCATTGCTCCGGGCCTGGCGCTCGGTAACCATTTTGTACGCCAGGTAATACTTATAGATATTGCTTACGTACTGCACGGTCTCGCGTCCAATCTCGGCGGACGCGATGATTTCTACGTTATTGAACCACAGATTGGGATTGTACCCGCGCTCCGCGGCTTCCCGGCGCAGCTTCTGAATCTTGGCCGGCCCCGCATTGTAGGACGCGATCGCGAACAACCCCTTGGTAACCTCGTCCATCGGCTCATTGGCGTAGTAGTGCGTGACCATGTAACGCATATACTTGGCGCCGGCTTCGATGTTGCGATCGACCTTTTGCACCCCCGGGACGTCGATTGGATCGGCGGCCGCGGTGGAAGGTTTGATTTGCATGACGCCCACGGCGCCGACGCGACTTTTGAGATTCTGGTTGAGCCCCGACTCCTGATAGGCCTGGGCCGCCAGCAACAGGTATGGGAAGCTGTACTGATTGCCATACTGCCGGAATAGCTTCACCATTTCGTCGAAACGTTTGAGATCCTCGCGCGAGGTAGCGTCCAGCACCCATTTGGTCTGCTTGAGGTAGCGGCGCGCGATCGTGTTGCCGTAGGCGGTCCCAAGGCTGTGCGTCTTGATGAATTCATCGACCGCCGCCTTGAGTTGGGGTGTATTGCGCTGAACCGCCCAGCATAGCGGCGCCTTGCCCAGCACCACGTCATGATGGACCTTCAGTTTCGGCAGTATCCTGGCCCAGGCATCTGCGGTCTTGTCGTACATGATGGTCATAGGCAACAGCCCCGCGTTGACCATCTGCGCGACATCGTCATCCAATAGGTTGGGGTCGGCGGGAACCAACTTGACCGGCGCCTTTCCCGCCTTGTGGAACTGTTCGTTCAATTCGCCAAGCTTGTCCCAAATCGCGGTGTTCATATGGACGTAGACTTCCCGCCCAGCCAGGTCGTCGAGCTTCGCGATGGGCGGCGCGGCCGGGCCGGTTACCACGACCCCGGCGGCATCGGGAATCAGTGGTGCGGTGTA
>DATFSZ010000067.1:0-7931 GCA_035262365.1 Binataceae bacterium (SeqCode) | reverse complement strand
ACCGTTGCCGTCATCGGTCCGCTCGCCGACAGTGGGATAGACCAGATGGGCACGTGGAGCATGGACGGCCGGGGCTCCGATGTCGAAACGCCGCTCGCGGCTCTGCGCGCACTGCTTGGCGCGGACCGCGTGCTCTATGCGCGCGGCTTGCAGAACAGCCGGGACACAACCCAGGCGGGATTCGCCGCGGCCGTCGATGCCGCGCGCCGCGCCGATGTCGTGCTGCTGTTTTTAGGCGAGGAGCACATCTTGTCGGGAGAGGCGCGGTCCCGAGCGTTCCTCGATCTGCCGGGCGCACAGGAGGCGCTGGTCGAAGCTATGGCGGCAGCGGGCAAGCCGATGGTGGCGGTCATCATGGCCGGGCGTCCGCTGACGTTTCATCGCGTAGCCACCCACGCGGGCGCGGTGCTATATGCGTGGCATCCGGGCACGATGGGCGGTCCAGCGATCGCCAAACTGCTGCTGGGACAAGCGGCGCCCTCCGGACGGCTGCCCATCACTTTCCCGCGAACCGTCGGCCAGGTCCCCATCTATTACGCGCACCTGAATACAGGCCGTCCTCCTGCGGAAACAGAGCTCGGCATTCCGATGGGATCGCCGATAAACCCGAAGGACTACACCTCCAGGTACATTGACGTGGACTTCACGCCGGAATATCCGTTCGGCTTCGGTCTGACCTACACGACCTTCCAATACTCGAACCTGCGGGTCTCCGCGCCGGCCATGCATGATGGCGAGCGGCTGACGATCTCGGCCGAGATCGTCAATCGAGGCACGCGCGAAGGCACCGAGACGGTGCAGTTCTATATCCGCGACATGGTGGCCAGCGTGGTGCAGCCGGTTCGCAAGCTGCGGGGCTTCCAGCGGATTACCTTGAAACCCGGGGAGACCAGAACTGTGAGCTTTGCGCTTTCGACGGCGGACCTGGCTTTCTACAATCAGCAGATGCGCCTCGTGACCGAGCCCGGCAAGTTCCAGGTCTGGATCGCGCCAGACGCCGTACACGGCCCCATGGGCGAGTTCGAACTCCGCCACTCGCCCTCCGCTCGCTAACGTTCGCGGCTCTGGTGGAGCGTACAGCCGACACGGAGCCGCGAACGTAAGTGAGTGCCCCATGCGCCGGCTGGCGCACCGAAGGGGGATGAAAATGGCTGCTAGGGGCGGTAACGTATACTGCGGCGAGGGATGGAAGAGGTCGTTTCCGCTCTGGAGCAGTCGAGTCCGTGAGTGAGTCTGATCTGGATCGCGCGTTTTGAACCAATCAATGTGCGTTGGTCCTCCGGCGAGGAGTCCGATAGCACGTACGGGTGCGTATGGTAGGTGCCGCGCGGTCTACCACTTCCTCGCCAGGAGGAAGCGATGTCCTACAGCATAGCAGCGATTGACATTCACAAGAGTGTGCTGATGGTGGTGGTTACTATGCCGGTGGCAGAGTCCGAAGACACCAGCGGCGAGGCGGTGGAGTTCGCCTGCAGGCGATTCGGTACGACGAACCAAGAACGCGGCCATTTGGTGGCTTGGCTACAGCAGCAAGGCGCCACCGAAGTGGTGATGGAATCGACGGCACAGTACTGGAAACCGATCTGGCTGGAGTTGGAGCCGCACTTTCGCCAACTGCATCTGGCGCAAGCGCATTCCAATCGCGCACCGCACGGGCGTAAGAACGACTTCCGCGATGCCAAGCGGCTGGCACGGCGCTTGCTAGCCGGTGAGTTGTTGCTGAGTTTTGTGCCGGATGCCGAACAACGAACGTGGCGGACTCTAACCCGCAGCAAACAGCAGTTGGTGCGGGATCGAGTGCGGCTACAGAACCAGACGGAGGCGTTGCTGGAGGAGATGCGCATCAAGCTGTCGGCCAAGATCAGTGATCTGTTTGGAGCCAGCGGGCGGCGCATTCTCATGGCGCTATCCAACGGGGAGACAGACGCCGCCAGGTTAGCGGAATTAGGGGACGATCGGCTGCGATGCAGCCGGCCAGAGCTTATCGATGCTTTGTGCGGCGCGCCCAGTTGCACCCAGATTGCGGTGCTCAAGCTGTTCATGCAACGCCTACAACTGCTGGATCAACAGATTGCGGCTCTGGACAAGCTGGCGGCGGAAGGGCTCCGGCAACACCAAGCATCCGTGATGCGTGTAGCGGAAATACCGGGGTTCGGGGTAGATTCGGCTCAACAGATGATCGCCGAAGTTGGCCCCCAGGCTAACCGATTTCGCTCGGCCAGCGCGTTCAGTTCCTGGGCTGGCACGTGTCCCGGATCAGAAGAGAGCGCCGAGCAGAACCGGAGTTCCCGATCACCGAAGGGGAATCGTTTTGTGCGTTGCCTTCTAACCCAAGCGGCACAAGCGGCGGTGAAGAAGAAGGGATCCCACCTCCAGGTGGTATTCCGCCGTCTCCTTCCCAGACTCGGCTATAAAGGGGCCATCTGGGCGATTGCACATCGGCTCGGCCGCTTGCTTTGGAAGGTCCTACACGATGGCGTCTGCTATGTCGAGCACGGAGCAGAAACCACACCGCAGGCCCGAAAGCGCCGCGCTCAGAAGCTAGCTCAGATTTTGCGGAAGCTCGGCTACACCGTAACCCTCACCCCGACAGCCCCGGAGTCAATTTAAACACCGAGCGTTGATTTTCACGGGAGCGGAGCGGGGTTTATGAATCCTTCAGCTCACACCCACAAAACGGGTTGTCTCACTGGCCAGTTGCGGAGCACTTCTTCGACCTTCGGATCGGGATCGAGCTTGCGCCAGAGCGCGAGATATTCGGGCCTGTCGAGCGCGAGACCGGCGAACAGCAGCGACGGCTGGCGCACCGGCCACTGATCGAAATACATCACATCAGGCGGTTTGGGCCACTTACTCTTGTCGGCGATGTAGGGGTACATCCACGCAACCGCGCGCGCCATGCCGCGGCCGTCGGGCAGTTGCCACTTCCAGAGATTGTCCTCTTTCGTGGTGAGGGTCTGGACGAGAATCGACATGGCGTCGAGGTTGAAAAGCGAATAGCCGTAGGGCTTGGTGCGGCGCAGCTCTTCCGGAAAGCTGCCGTCGGACGCTTCCTGATTGGGGATGAAGACGGTTTTGTAGCGGTCGCGGCAGTAATCTGTCCAGCGGGTCTCGCCGGTGAGTTGTGAAAACGCAGCCACCTGAGTGGCCCAGCAGGTGCCGTGATTGTTTTTGGCATTGCGCTCGTCCAGGCCGTTCTTGCTCTTGGTCATCCAGTCGACGTAGGCAGCGAACCATTTCTTCACGCCGGCTAGATCCGCGGCGGTTAGGTCCAGCTGCCATGTGGCGCGCGCCACTTCGACCAGGTGCAGCGTGTCGATGATTCCGGTGCCCCGCCCGGTAAAACGGCCTTGGATGGCCTGCGCGTGTTCCAGGTCGGGGTTCATTTTGGTTTCGGGGTCGATGAACCAGGCGCGCAGGTGCGCGGCTGCGGCATCAGAGTACTTGCGTTCCCGGGTAAGCTTGTAAGCCGCGGTGAGCGCGGGGACGATCAGGCTCAAGCGGACCATCGCGCGCCGGTGCTCCACAAAATTATCGGGGTTGCTCATGCCGTCGCGCTGGATGTAGGGGCCGTTGGGATTCTTCGGGTCGGGCCACCAGTAGTCGCCTTCGGAGAAGAAGTCGTGCTTGCCGCCGGTGCTGCGAGGAGAACTGGAAGCCGTAACGGTGATGGGCTTGGCCGTGAGGTATTCGGCGGCGTTTTTGAGGACGCGCGGACGTTCAATAGCAGCGAGGTCGAAGGTTTCCGCTCCGCGGACCAGGCGAGCAGCAGTGAGCGCCAACGAGGCGCGGAGAAAGTCTCGGCGAATCATGGAATCTACTTCATTGTACGCCCCGCCGGCGGCAGGACCGCCGTCGTTACCGATAAAGACGGCGATAAATATCCGCGTTGCGGAGGACGGCCTGGACGTAGTCGCGAGTCTCGGTGAACGGGATCGATTCGACGAACTCGGCCGGCTCGCGATATTGGTTCCAGGTGATCCAATCGGCCGCGCGCGTCGGGCCGGCGTTGTAAGCGGCGAGTGTTTCCTCAATGCGTCCGCCGTGCTGATTAAGCATGTCGCGGAGAACCAGAGTGCCGATCTTCAGGTTGACGGCCGGCTGCAAGAGCGCCGGCGGAGTGAAGCGGCTCACGCCCGCCTGGCGCGCGTACTGGCGCGCGGTCACGGGACGGACCTGCATCAGGCCGTATGCGCTGGCGTGCGAGAGCGCGCCCGGATTGAACTCCGACTCCTGGCGGATCAAGCCGGCGACCAGGTGCGGATCGAGTCCGCGGCTGGAGGCATCCGCCGTGAGCTCGGCGCGATACGGCAGCGGGAAGAGCAGCTCCCAAAGCTGGCGCGGCGCGCCGGCGAAGCTGAGGCCGAGATAGTCGGGGACGAGCCCCTTCATGGCGCGCATGCCGAGAAAAGGCGAATCGGCTGTCGAGGCGATCTCCATGGCGAGGACTGCAGGTTGGCCATCAGTATTCGCGCCGAAGCGGAGCTCCGCATCGGCGAGATCGTTCAGGCCGGCGCTGCGCAGAATGCGCGAACGTTCGATGCGCGCGGTCGTGGTTGGCGTGGACGTGGTGGCGAGAGGCTTCGGCTGGGGAAGGTTGAGGCCCGCGACAAACTCGCTGGACTTCTGTGATGCAGAGGCATTGGCGATCTCGGTGACCTGCAGGCGGTCGCGAGCGAGCATGGCGTAATAGTAGTTTTCGAACGACGCGACAATCCGCTGGTAGTAGACCTTGGCGGCGGCCCAGTCCTTGCTCCGCTCGGCAAGGCGGCCGAGGAAATAAAGGGCAGCAGCGGCCGTGGCATGCATGGGGTACGCGCGGGCATGATCGCGCAACTGGACGGCGGCGTCCGATTTCGATTGCAGATACGCATGAAAGGCGACCTTCCAATGGCAGAGGGCCGCCGCCGGCTGATCGGGAAAGTCGGTGTAGACGGTCTTGTAGAGCGGGATAAAATCAGAAGGCCGGTTGATCACCAGGTAGCGATTCGCGGCGGCAACCAGGGCCTTGAGACGCCACAGCGATTTCGGATGATGGGAGCGGAGCCGATCGACCGCGGCCATCATATCGACGTCATTGGCCTGATGTCGCGCGCATTCCTCCATGTAGAAAAGGCGTTCGGCATCGGCTTCGGGCTCGTGGAGTTCCAGGCCGGCGAGGTAAGTGTATGCCTGCGGCGCGTGGCCGGCGAGGTAATCCGCCCATCCGATCCGGACGCGCGCCTGCTCGCGCACAAGCGGGGGATCGGCGCTAGTGATGGCGGTGTACTCGGCCTGTGCGTCCGGGTAGAGGTGTGCCTCCAGCAGGCGGTCGGCACGAGCCAGCTTCTGTGCGGGTAGCGGCTCCGGGTAGGCTGCACCCATGGAGTCTTTGAGCGCCAGGAGTGCAGTTGCGGCGCTGATGGCGGCGTCGCCGGCGACGTGCTGATAGTAGACGCGCTGGTAGAAGTCGGCGGCGTTTGCAAGATCGCCGGCGGCCTGGTAGGCATCGGCAAGCGCGAGGTCGCCGTCAGGTTGCGGTAGCGCGGCATAGCGGTCGCGGAGCACCTTCACAGCGCCGGCGGCATCGGTTGGTCTGAGCGCGCGGGCCTCCAGCAGCCACGACTTTCCGGTCAGCGGCGATGCCGGCGCGGCGGCACGTACGGGCTCGAGATCTTTGGATATGCCGGTGAGGTCGTTGGCCTCGACGCGCGCGGCCGCGAGAAAGTACGCCGGATAGTCGGCGATCCGGGTGGGCAGATCAGGCGCGGCCTGCCGAAGATTAGCGATCGCCTCCGCGTAATCCTTCTGTTCGTAGGCCGCAACCCCGAGCCCCAAATGCGCGTCGGGCGCTTGCGCCGGGTGAGCTGCGACATAAGTGTCGATGGCGGCCCGTTTAGCGGCAGTGGGAGCCTGGCGATACGTGCGGACAAGGTCGGCGAGAGTGGGGGCGCCATAGACCGGCACGCATGTCAGCAGAAGCGCGAGCGTAAGAGCGCGCGGCATGCATTTAGACAAGCGGCCCCGGATATTCCGGACCGAGCAACTCGGGATCGTCGTGCGCAAGCGTACGGACAAGTTCCAGGTGCAGATAATCGAGCATACCGGGGCAGGCCGTGAAAAACTGCTCGTGAAAGTGCGAACGCGCCGTATCGATGGATTCACGGACGGCGCCGTAAAGATCGCGCTGCGAACGGCCGTTCTGCACTGCATCGGATTGGAAGAGCCGCATTTCTGAGACACGCACGCGCGCGAACCGCTGCGCGCGCAGATGAATCTGCTGCTCCCCGGGTGAGAGTGACTCCCACGAGTCCGGCGGTTTGCCTGGCGCCGGCGCAATCGTGACGAGTTCTTGTGCTTCGACCTCGACAGGCTCTGGGACGCTAAGGCCGTCCCACGCCGCGGACGCCATCTGCACAAGAAGCTCGAGAGCGGATTCCTCAACATTGCCCCAAGCGTAGAGAACGGCAGGGACGATATCGGCGGTAACGATGGGAACGAGCGAGATGCGGACATCAGGCGAGTGGCCCAAAAGGTCGACCAAGGCTTCGGAGATTTCCGAAGGCAGCGCGGCCGCGGTGACGGGATCGCGCGTCTCGATGGCTCCGGCAATCGCAGGGGCAACCGCGAGGGGTATTTCGAAACGCGCAGGCAATTCTTCCGCTTCGACGCCGCGGACGTTCTCCAGGCGCGCGCTCTGCCCTTCGATGATAAACAGTGCGGCTCCGGTGGCAAATGCGGCCGACGCATCCACCAGAGTGGCGCCGAGCTTTGCGAGTGTTTCAGCCTGCCGGAGGCGGCGTACAGCCTGGTTAAGGCGATCCGCACATTCGCGTACGGCGCGGTCGCGGGATTCACCTGCAACCGAATCGGCGTCGGCCAGCAACTGCGAAACGCGATCCTCCAAGAGCCGGCGCAAAGGAGATGAGACCATCGCTGTAGTTATTTTAACAGCGGTCAACAGAGTTTCCGCGCAACCCTCCGCCCGGCAGCGCATCATGTGGGGTATGGAATCGCTCTCCGGAAAAGTCGCCGTGGTCACCGGCGGCACGCGCGGAATCGGACGCGCCATCGCCGAACGCCTGCTGCGCGAGGGATGCCAGGTGGCGATCTGCGGACGCACACAGGAGTCGGCGGATCGCGCGGCCAGCGCGATGCGGCCAATGGGGCGCATCGCGGGCCACGCCGCGGATGTGAGTCAGGTAGACGCAGTGCGAAAATTTTTTACTACAGTGGATCGCGATTTCGGCAGGTTGGACATTTTAGTCAACAACGCCGGTGCAGGTGTGTTCCGCAAGGTAGCGGAAATGACGGATGACGAATGGCACCGCAATATCGAGCTCAACCTGAACGGCGCGTTCTACTGCGCACGCGAAGCACTACAGCGCTTCCAAGCGCACGGTGGCGGATACATCGTGAATGTATCGAGCCTCGCGGCCAAGAACGCTTTCAGCGGTGGCGCAGGCTATAATGCGTCGAAATTCGGACTCAACGGATTCAGCGAGGCAATGATGCTCGATCACCGGCACGACAATGTTCGCGTGACTTCGATCATGCCGGGCAGCGTGAATACAGAGTTTTCCGGGGGACCGTCAGACCGCAGCGGAGATAATTCGTGGATGATCGCGCCGGAAGATGTTGCGGAGGTGGTGGCGCTAGTGTTACGCATGCCGGCGCGCACAATGGTCAGTAGTGTAGAGATGCGGCCCTCACGTCCCAAGAAGTAAATTCGCGCGTTGTGCCAGTGTTTTTCCTCACCGAGTGCTGGTTTTCGCCAAAGGACGGGACACCTGCTCCGCCTTGGCAGCCCACTTGCACTATTCGAAAGCGAAGGCAATGAACTTCCAGAGCGTTTGGGGGATGAGAGGGCAAAGGCAATCATGGCGCGGCTGAACAAACAACTTAACCCGTCGATGACCGGTTTCGAGGCGGAGAAGCTTGAAACCGACCTG
>DATFSZ010000066.1:0-59121 GCA_035262365.1 Binataceae bacterium (SeqCode) | reverse complement strand
ACACTGTCGGGCACCGCGAAAATAGACAGCGCCGAAACGCTGGTCTCGAAAATCTTGCGGAACTTTTCCTCGCTGCGGGTCAGCGCCTTCAGGTATGAGCCGATACGCCCGCGCTGGCGGGTTAACACCTCGTTCACCAGGTGCGAGCCGAGGATCGAAGCAACCATCGCCGAAAGCGCCGAGATTACCAGGCCGCTGCGCCATTCCATCTGGCTGACAAAGGCGGAGCCAAAGATGATGCAGATGGCGCTCATTCCCGCCTGCCACCGGGTCTCCCACGGCAGACAGGTTCCACCCACCGGAAGCAGAACCAGCAGGAACAGGAACCGCGCCGGTAGGGCGCCTTTGATCGACCAAATCCCGGAACTGATGATCATTGCGGCGGCAAACAGAAGCACAGCGGGCTTCCAGAACTGGACAAAGCGCGGATGCCATGTCGCCGTGAGCAATGCCAGCGTCAAAGCAAACCCGATCGCCTGGAGTTCGATCGTCGGCAAGCCGGGGCGAGTGAGAAAGATCGCCTCGTAAATCGGAAGAACCAGCTCTGCGATCAGAGCCACGGCCGCGGCCAGGCGCAGGCGGATTACGGCATCCTGATCCGGCGACCTGGACTCGGGCAACAGTAGCGGCGCCGTCCCGTTGTTGGAGCTAAGTCGGGTGTTCCATGCCATGTCTGTGCGCCAAGGCGGACTTTCCTGCAACACTTTGTAGCGCAACCTGCTCAAAAAAGCGAAAAGGCCGCGCCTTGCTCAAGCGTGCGTCTTTTACCCCGTCCGGCAAGCCTACGGCGAACACTGCGAAACGCCTGCCCGGCCTGGAACTGAAACTGCCTGAGTTTGCGGACACCCCATCGGCCGCCTCGGATCATGGTTCAAATTTTGAATATCTGGATTTTCGTTTGGCGAACCGGACGAACGCGATCGTGTCAAACAGTCCGTGGCACAATATTACGGCCCACAAGTTATAGCGGGTTAACACGAACAGCAGTCCAAATAGAATTGAGAGCTGAGTCACTATTATCGCGGCGCGCAGACCTTGATATAAATGCAGGAGACCCGCTCCCGCGCTCGCGGTACATATCGCGATACCAGCGGCCATCGTCTTTACCAGCCAAACCGACAATAGCTGTTCAATCGATCGAAGGACGATCCCCCGGAAAATAACTTCCTCTAAAAATCTCCCGAGCACCCAAGCGATGACGATTCCGGCGACCAGCCTGCTCCTGGATTGTTGCAGTCCGCGGAATGCGCCAAGGCTGGGTGGCTTGTGAACCCATCGCGTCGCCACCATGTCTGCCAAGGGGCTGCAGGCCAACATCAATGCCAGCCATGCCAGGGCAAATCCGACAGTCGAAGGCCATGATATAGAGGAACTTAGTCCGATCTCTTGCATCCAGGCTGTTTCACTTCAACGACTCCAGGCAAGTCAAGATTTTCGGCCATGGGCGCGAAGCGTCCGATAGAGATCAGTGAAGAAGTTTGTGCGGTCTCAACCACATCAGAATCGCAAAACCCGCTCCGGCAATCATCAGCGAGCTGAGCCGAAAGGCGACCGCGATGCTCAACCCTGCCGAGATGGGCAGCCCGAGGGCGGCAAAGATCAGCAGCTTGCCTCCTTCTTGAACCCCAAGGGATGCGGGCACCGCGAACAGCACCATGCTGACCAGCACGGCGAAGGCCTCGATCGCGGCGCTGGATAGCCAGCCGGGATGCAGCCCAATCCAGGACAACAGTAGCCACACCTGCAGCACGCCCACCAAAAGTCCGGCCATTCCCAGTGCGACCGCGGCGCCAAAGTCCAATGGCCGGGTCCGGTAGAGTTCGCGCAAGTGCTCATCGACGCGTCCCAGACCGTGTCCCATCCGTTCGAGCCATCCGGACAGGAACGGCAGGCGCGACAATGCTTTTCGTGCCGGGCCGGAGAAGCCGCGGATCTGAATGGTCATAAAGGTCAGGATCCCCACGACCGTGAGCGTGAAGCCTATGGTCAGACTCTGAACCGGCAAGCTTTCAAACTTCAACGAATGGGATGCGCCGAGCATCACCAGCACGACAAACAGCGCCCGCGACAAAGCGTCGGCGACCTTCGCGCTCAAGATGCTGGCGGTAGTCACAGAGACCGGAAACCGATCTTTCAGTAGCAATAGCTTGACGGACTCTCCGCCCAGAGCCGCGGTCGGGAGGGTCTGGTTGATGGCGTTCGCCGCCAGGCGTGCGAGGAAGAGCGCTTTGAACGAGCCTGTCCGTGTCAAAGGCGGAAACATTCGCCGCCAGCCGAGCGCATTTGCTGCACTCACAACAAATTCCAAAAGCACGATTAATCCCAGGCGCCAGCCAATGAGCCTTAGATCAATCCAGATCCTCGCGGAGCCGAAGCGATAAAAGAGGTATGCGAGAAATGCGAGTCCGGAGATGAACGCCAACCCACGGAGTGATGGCGTTTTGACCGCACGCGAGAGCCTTGCGGTCCGATCGGCAGTGGGTATTCCGGCCGTTATGCTTTCTATAGCCATAACCTCCGGGGCGATTCCGGCTGCATTACCCTGCGCGGGCGTTGATGAGCGGCTTCGGAATGACACGCGGCGATTGTGAAGTGACTACCGGCTCGCGCGCCGCCTCAGCCTTGGCAGCGATTCCTCGGCAAGCGGCCATGTGCGTCGCAACTCCGGCATTTGCCTTCCCAGCATTCTTTCCAGTTCGCTAATTTCAGGTCCGTAGAATTCCAGCAGCAAATCCCCTGCGCGCGAATCCATTGGCGGCTTGTGGGCCTGTTTGAGCAGCATGTGCTCATAAATGAATGAGCCTAACCGGCGCGGCACGATGGTTTCGCCGAGCATCCGCGACAATTTGCTGCCGGCCAAAATCTCGGCCCAGCGCCCACGCGATGCGCGGTAGGGGTTTTGCGCGCGAGAGATGTCGGCGCCGGCAATTGGCACCGGGCCAAGGCCCAGGAACCGCGCGATGTCGCGCATCTCAGCTTCGGGGTCGCGTTTGAGATCGTCGAACAATACGATCTTCACGCGATCGCGCGCGAACACGTCCAGATAGCGGCGCACCTGGCGGGCGTATTGACCCTTTCCAACGTAGAAATGGGAAAGCGCCCACGACTCGTTGGTGCGATTGAGGTCCTCCACCAACGCGTCGTAAAAGCCAAGCGGCTGGATCCCCTCGCGTACGTGCATCAGATAATGGGAATACGCGCGTTCTATAGGGTCGCGCAAAGCGATGATAATGCGCGCGTCCGGCACTTGGCGGCTAATTCGCCGCGCCACCTCGGGATGCCATAGATAGGAGGTGCTGGCCTCGCCGACCGCCGCGAAACCGCGGCTTCCCTCGAACAGGCGCAGATAGCGTTCCGGCTCGGCATGCGCTTCGAAGTGCCACCTGAGTTCGTGGGGAGGCTGTACCTGGGTGAAATGGTGCGGCTCTTTAGGATAGGACATGAAGATGTCGGGATGTTGCCGCAGGCCAGCGTAAATGGATGTGGTTCCGGCCTTGGCGGCGCCGACAACGAAGAAATTTGGCCACAACTGGGATTTCATGTGGTGACTGACTGCCTATCGATCGGTTGCGAATATTGTTGCTGCCGAAGCAGAGGAGCCGGATGTGCCCCAAATTCAAAACTTATCGCCGCCATCATCCGCCGTTCCGATGGAAACATTGCCGTCGGAAAGCAAGCCGCGCAAGAGAGACCATTCGGTTTCGTTATCGCGCTGGATGACCGCCTTCTCGATACTCTGTTTGCGCCGTTGCAAATAGCCATTGCGTACGCTCGCGTACAGATCGAGGCTTGACTCTTCCACGTCCTGATAAAGCGCGAGGTTATGCGCGCGCTCATTGACTCGTTTCACCGCCGAGCGGGCGATATTGGCAAAGAACGGGACGAAGTAACCGATCGGGTCAAGCAGACTGTCCACCCCATATCCGATTCCGTCGCGCAACGTCAGCGGCTGGAGGAACGGCACCATCAGGTAGGGTCCGGGACCCATACCATACGCACCGAGTGTCTGCCCGAAATCGGCGTAACTTTTTTCCATACCAAAGCTGCTTGCGACGTCGAAGACCCCGGCCACACCAACGGTGGAGTTGACCAGAAACCGCGTCAGCTCGCGGTTGGCTCCCTGAAAGCGGCCCTGGAGCATATTGTTCACGAAGCGCTTGGGTACTTCGAGATTGTCAAAGACATTGAGCAGACCCTGGGTAACCAGGTCCGGCAGCACGTGAGCCCAGGCGGTCGCAACCGGTTTCATCCCGTAGCGGTCGACCAGGTCATGGTTAAACGAGAACACCTGTTCATTGACCGGCTCCCACGGATCGTAATCCTTGCCTTCGCTCGAGCCCGAAGTGGCAAATTCATCGTGGTGCGGAGCGATACGAGTATCGGATAACCGCACATCCAGCTCGGATGGGAAACGCGCCGCGCAACCCGCGAGCGTGAGACAGGCAGCCGCCATGACAACCATCGCCAACTGTCCAATGCGTCGTTCGAATAACACCGAGGACCGCCTTTCGTGAGCAGCCGCGGAGGCGGCAGCGTCGGGCGCTGCTTTCCGGTACCGACCGCCCTTATTCATATGGACGCCGCCCGTAACTGAAAAGACTCATTCCGATAAGAAAAGAAACGATTCCGTAGGCGAAGAGGAATGCAATCTTGCCTGAAACCTGCGCGAGGCTCCGATCCCGCAGCATCACATCCTGCACCGCGAACATCGACCAGGTCGTCATGGCGCCTCGCCCAAGCGTCTGCATCCAGGCTGGTTCATGGAAAAATGGCCACCATAGCCCTCCCAGCGCGGCCAGCAAAAACACCACGCTCATCCCGACCGGAATCGCCTGTTCCCGTGTGCGCGCCATGCCGGCAACGATCACGGCAAAGCAAGCCATTGAAAATACCACTGCGGTCGCAACCAAGATCAGCGCAAACGGCGAATGACCGAGGCTTAGGCCGTATGCCCAATGGGCAAAAAGCAGCAGCACCATCAACTGGGCAACGCCAATGATGATGCGGGCGAACAGCTTTCCTCCCAGCACCGCCCACGCCGACACCGGGGCGATCGCCAGCCGGGTGCTGGTGCCCCACACCTCTTCCTCGCGCAATCCGATCGATACCGTAAAGACCATCGTCAGCAGTACGAACATGAGGCTGAAACCCGGTAAATGCTGGTCCAGACCTGAAAAGGAAAGTTGGTCTCCGGTGATGCTGCGCTCATTCAGATGGATCAGTTCCTGACTGAAAGGGTCGCCCAGAGTGGAGGCTTCACGGTCCGCCAGCAGCATCACCACCCTGATTGCGCCAAGTGCTTCGTATTGCGCGGGGTCGGTCAGCAGCTCGACGGTCGAGGGCCGGTCGGTAAGATAGCGCTTGCTCATCCCCGCCGGCAGGATCAGGGCCGCCGGAGCCTTGTTTCGAACCGCCACCAGGTCGTGCGCGGTCCGGCGATCCACCATGAGCACGTGCAAGTGTTGGGCAAAAACCTTAATTAATGTGCTCGCCACGGGACCTTGATCTTCATTGACCACGGGAAAGAGAATGTTCCCCGTCCCGTCGCCGGAGCGGGTTTGCGCGACGACCAGGATCACCACGATCGGAACTGCCAGAAGAAAGGCGAACGCCCAGCGGTCGCGGGCGACCAGGCGCAAATCCTTGAGCGTGAGGGCAATGAACTTCATTGAGCCTCGCTGCTATTGCCGTATTTACGCCGCATCAGGTCGAGCACGTTTTCCACCGATGACTTCGAAAGCAAACGGTCGAGCTGGCTCGCCAGGTTCTCCGTCAAGCTCACGTTCTCGACCTTGATGCTGGTGGCCAGCCAGCGTTCGCCATCAGGGTGCAGCAGATACACCACGGCGAAGTCGTCGCGTGCGGTGATGATACTGGTATCCACGCGCGTCCCGCCGCCCACGGCCTTTTCGCCGCCGTATGCGAAGCGCGGCTGTTCGAACAGCAAAAGCTTCTGCACGTAAGTGCGCTCCAGCAGCCGGCCGAACAGAACCAGGAACTCCTTGCGCTGGGCGGGGGTAAAGTTCGCCCAATGGTCGCCCAGGGCGATACGGCCCATTTCGTCGGTATCGAGAAAGTTTTTGAACAGCGATGACAGGGCTTGCAGTTTTTCGTTGTGAGTCTGGTCGCTGGCGACAATGCCGCGCGCTTGCTCCAGAGTGGCGCGCGTGTACTGAAGCGCGTCGGCGGCCCACAACGGCGCCGCCACGGAAGCCCAAAGCAGGCAGGCTAGCCAGGCGCGTAACATCAGTCGCGCAGCTCCCTTCCCGTAAGATCGAGGAACAAGCGCTCCAGGCTCGCTGGCGTAATCCTGATCCGCACCGATGGTCCGCAGCGGCTGATGATCCGTTGCAATGGCTCGAGGAATGCCGCGGCCTTGTTGACGTACAATCGAACCGTTGCGTTCGAGGTCTCCAGCCGCAAAAAACCGGGCCGCAAGCGCAGCGCTTCCAGATTCGTGCCAGGTGCAACGCCGTCGAGTTCGATCAGTTCCCCGCAATCAGCATTCTCCAGCAGCTCCGCGACCGTACCCATTGCGACCATTTTTCCCCGGTCCATAACGCCGACGCGATCGCACAATGCCTGCGCTTCTTCCATGTAGTGGGTGGTATACAGAATCGCGGATCCGGAGTCGCGCAGGCGGCGCACCAATTCCAGGATGTGCACCCTCGACTGGGGGTCGACACCCGCAGTTGGTTCGTCCAGGAGGATCAACGCGGGTTCATGCACCAGGGCGGCCGCGAGATTCAACCGTCTTTTCATCCCGCCCGAAAAGGTCTCCACGTACTCGTCGCGATGAGCTTCCAGGCCAATGAAGCCGAGCAATTGATCGATTCGGGAGGTGATCCGGGCGCTTTTCACGCCATACATACGGCCGAAAAAACGCAGGTTCTCGGCTGCGGTGAGTCGGGGGTAAAGAGCGACCTCCTGCGGCGCCACGCCAATCAATCCGGCGACGGCCTTCGGCTCTTTGCCGACGCTGCGTCCCAGCACGATGGCATCGCCGCCCGAGGGGCGGCGCTCCGTTGCGAGCATCGCGATGGTCGTCGTCTTCCCGGCGCCGTTGGGACCCAGCAGGCCGAACACCTCCCCACGGGCGATGTCGAAGCTCAGACCCACCACCGCGTCAACCCTACCGTAACGCTTGCTGATGTTCGCAACCCGCAGGGCGGGTTGTGGCCTGACCTCCGAATCAGCACGTGCGGGCAGCGAGGCGTTGATGCGGTCAAGGCGAATCGCCAGCACCTCGCCCCCCTCCCCTCGCCCCACGGCCCTCACGGCGCAGTCATTCTCTTAACTGCAATCCGCGCCTCATCGATCGCGGCCATAACGGCGGTAGGACGTGCAGTGCCGTGGTTGCCGCCAACCAGAAGTGTCGGGCGCGCACTGTTAGAGTTGGAGTTGCCTTGCTCATAGGATTCTTTGCAATTGCGGGAAAAGATAACACTTGTTGGCAGCGCGAAGCTATTGGACTTTGGTCCAAGGCCGCGGGCGCCGTCGACCACCAAACACATCAGGTTGCTCATTCGCCCAAACTGGCGCAAGTAAAGCGAAATCCAGGCCGGAACTATACTGGAAAATTTTCAAACCGAGCAGGTACGCTTACCGGCCCCTACCTGCCGAAATCTCTGCATTTATCTATGTTTTCCACCCTGCTGCTGCGGCACGAACTGTGCGTGAACTATCGTACACGCGGTGTGGTGGATGTGCGACAACCAAGGAGGAATAGCTTATGAAACTTGGCACTTCATTGTTCCTGGCGGCGGTTATTGCCGCCGGTGGCGCCGTAGGAAACGTGTGGGCCCAGAGTTTTTCGGAGACCACGATTACCACGGCTCCGGCCATACCGACCGTAACAACGAAGACCGTCACGACTAAATCGGTGGCCGGCCCGCCAGCCGTTGTGGTTAGTCCGGCCCCGGCCGTCGTAATTAACCCGGCGGTTACGACGTCAAGCAGAACCGTTACCACTGACGAAGAATCGGATATGGAAGGCGGGCAAGTTCTTGGAACATCCCGGATGGGTAATTCAACGATTGTCTTCAAGTCCGCGGACAATCGCGATATTGAAGAAGAGCGCTTGCAAGTCTGGGATGATTTCGCCGAGGCACATCCGGCTGTGGCCAGCCGTTTGGCATACGACCCCGAATTGATCAACGACCCTGCGTTTCTGGCGAGGCATCCGTCGCTCAACGCATTTTTTGCTGCCCATCCGGACATCAGAACGGCGATGAACGAGGACCCCGGTAACTTCGCGGCGATTCCGCCTCGCCCCGGCGAGTAACTTCCAGCCCCAAACGGGCGGCCGGAGCAAATCCGGCCGCCCCCTCCCTCCGTCTTCGCAAAGCCTATCCAATCTCAGAACTGGTAGTTCGCTAATGGTTTCTGCTTGCAACTGGCGTTGGGGACGGGCTTTCCAGCCTTTCGCGTTTGTCTAAATTCGGATTCACTCGCAACCGCTATTCGAACGCAACGCGGTATCACGGTTGCCGGGCTCTTTCCCGGCGCCCCGCGTGCATGTACCATACCCGGTAGGGTATGATTGAAGATATCCGTCATGGGCCATACGATAAAAGAGAAAAACAAGTTACTGGCGCGCGTGAGACGCGCCCGCGGCCAGGTCGAGGCGGTCGAGCGGGCAGTTGAAGCTGAGAAGGGATGTGCCGCGGTGCTTCAGTTGGTGGTGGCCGCGCGCGGTGCGATGAACAGCCTTATGGCTGAAATCATCGAGGATCACATCCGCGAGCATGTGGTCGATCCGGCGCGCGACCGCAACGGCGACCGCGCCAAGGGCGCTGAAGAGCTAATCGATGTGGTCAGGGCTTACCTGAAGTAGAGGAGAGCTTCGTCGGCATGTATCAGCCGCGCATGGCTCCGGCTTCGTCCGGGGCAGGGCAGCATCAGAGCTTACAGCCGGTTTCCGACCAAAGAGGGGGCGGAGACGTGCTGCGATGGTCTGAAGCGCTTCGGATTGTACTGGTCGCGCTTGCGGCGGTTGCGGTCTGCTTGCATGTGTGGGTTCCAGCCCCATACCTCAGCATGATTGGTGTGCTTGGAGTGCTGATTGGCGGCTGGCCGATCCTCAAAGAGGCCGCCGGGAATGCCGCCGCTCGGCGTATGACCATGGAACTCTCGATGAGCGTCGCCATTGTCGCCGCGGCCGCAATCTCCGAATTCTTTACCGCCCTCATCATCACGCTGTTTGTGCTGGTCGCCGAAGTGCTGGAACACATGACGGTCTCGCGCGGCAGAAGAGCAATTCGCGACCTGCTCGATTTCCTGCCCCGTTCGGTCACGGTCCGCCGCGCCGGTGGGGCGCGTCAGATATCCATCGATGAACTGCGCGCGGGCGACTCGGTGCTGGTAAATCCCGGCGGACTGGTGCCTGTAGATGGCGTCGTGCTCGACGGTTATTCATTCGTCGATCAGGCGCGCATCACCGGCGAGTCGATACCGGTGGAAAAGCTGCCGGGTTCGACGGTCTACGCGGGAACCATTAACCAAACCGGTGCGCTGGAGATTGGCGTTGAGCGCGTCGGGCGCGACACGAGTTACGGCAAGATTATCGAGGCGGTCGAGCAGGCGGAGCGTTCGCGGGCGCCGGTGCAGCGCCTCGCCGACCGGTTGGCCGGATACCTGGTGTACTTCGCGCTGATCGCCGCCGCGCTGACGTTTGTCGCGACACGGGATATTCGATCCACGATTTCGGTCGTGATCGTGGCCGGAGCTTGCGGCATCGCTGCCGGCACGCCGCTCGCGATTTTGGGGGCGATCGGCCGAGCGGCGCGCATGGGCGCGATCATCAAGGGGGGCCTGTACCTGGAAACCCTGGGTGCCCTGAATACGGCCGTACTCGACAAGACCGGCACGCTGACCTTTGGACGCGCCGAAGTGCAGGCGATAGCTCCGGTTGCGGGCGTCTCCGAGGGCACAGTTCTGCAAGCGGCGGCCTCCGCAGAGATACGTTCCGAGCATCCGCTGGGCAGGGCGATCGTCGAGCGCGCGATGGCCGCAGGGTGCACCATCAAAGAACCGTGGAAATTCGAGTATTCGCCGGGGCGCGGGATCACGGCCGTGGTGGACGGCGCGATAATCCTGGTCGGCAATGGCGTGCTGATGAAGGCCCACGGTGTGGGAACGCCGCTGGGTTTTACCCAGGGTTGCGACGCTTCCGCTGAAGTGTTCGTCGCTCGTGACGGCAGATTGCTTGGAGCCGTGCTCGTCGCCGACACGGTGCGGCCGGAAGCACGGCGCGCCCTGGAGTCGTTCGCGCGAATGAAGATCGGGACCGTCCTGCTCACCGGCGATACCGCACCGGCGGCGCGAGCGGTTGCCGGGCAGCTCGGAATCAGCCGTGTCGAGGCCAATCTCTTGCCGGAGGCCAAGGTCGCGCGAGTCAGGGATCTTGTGTCGTCGGGTCAGGTGGTCGCGATGGTCGGTGACGGAGTCAACGATGCTCCGGCTCTCGCCGAGGCGAGTGTCGGCGTCGCGATGGGATCGGGGACAGACGTTGCACGCGAAAGCGCCGATGTGGTGCTGCTCGGAAACGACCTGTGCAAGTTTGCCGAAACCGTCGCCATCGCACGCTGGACACGGCGAATCATCTGGCAAAATTTCGTGGGTACCATTGCTGTCGATCTGGTCGGCATCGGTCTGGCCGCGGCCGGGCTGCTTGATCCAACTCTGGCCGCTTTCATCCACGTCGCTTCCGAGATGACATTCATTCTGAACTCTGCGCGTCTGCTCCCGCGTGGCGAGCGGGAAGTCACCGCTCTCGCCGCTGAAACCGAAGCCGGGCTCCAAAACGTCGGCAGGGCCGCGTAGCGGTCGCCGAAGCAGACAAGGCGCTGCGGGTGCCGGGATGTTTCGGCACCTCCACAGCCGTAAAAATGATTGCGTTCCTGCCATAGCGATAGTTGTTCGTGGCCTTCAAAAGCGGCTTCTGAATAAATCTTCATCCTGAAGCTCTTTGCTGTCCTTTTTTGTTTGAGTGAAATTACAAATTGAGACGACCGCTCTACTGACGGTAGATAACTTCAAGCCCGCTCCAATCTGACATTTCGCCTTCGCACTCTATTCAAACTCTCTTCATCGCGGCGAAACCGCGCTGCTGTACCCGGTACCGTACACCGTCGAACTAAGGAGGAACCAGCGCAACTGTATGCGCGGCTTTAGACCATCCGGCCTTTGGGTCGCGGCTGATTACGCGGCGCCGCGATTGTTTGCTTCGTTAGCGGAGGCCGCCGGAATCGGCCCAAGCAAGCGCGCAGCCAAACAAGGGGCGGCAGCGGCTGCCTGCATACCCAGGCAAATCAACTCGCAGGAAAACGGAGAGGAGAGGACAAGATGAGGAAACGGAAGCTACGTAAGGGAATTGCCGCGGCAGCAATGGGCGCGATGCTGAGCGGTCAGTTCGCGGCCCCGCTGGCTTGGGCACGCGATGGCAAGGACAGCAAGTCAGACACCGCGACGCCGATAAAGCACGTCATCGTGCTAATCGGCGAGAACCGCAGCTTCGACCATACCTTCGCAACTTATCAACCCAAGCATCACGAGATCGTGAATAATCTATTAGCGCAAGGCATTATCCGCGCTGATGGGTCGCCTGGTCCTAACGCGTCCGAGGCGAAGCAATTTCAGGTAAATACCCCCCTGCCCCCGAGCTACTTCATCAGTGTTGCGGCGGCCAACAAGACGGCGTACTCGAATCTGCCGACGCCGGAATTGAACGGCGCGCCCAATCAGCAAATCAGTTTGACGCAGTTGGACGCGAATCCAACTGGGGTGCAGCCGCCATTTGACAATACGATTTCCGACACGGATTTGGCGCTGCTCGAACCCTCAATCGAACAGGCGGACCTCGGCCTGCTGCGGACCGGTGCAACGCTGGAGGCCGGCACTACCGGTCTTGACGATCGGATCACCAACGCGACGATGCTGCCGAACACCAACTTTCAATTGACCGGCCCCAGGGTGCCCTATGACTCCTACACGGGCGACACGGTGCATCGACTGTTTCACATGTGGCAGCAATCCGACTGTAGCGTGGACAACGCGACGCCCGCGAACCCTTCGGGCTGCCTTAATGATTTGTATCCATTCGTGGCCACCGCGCGCGACGACTCGGGCGGCAACTCGCTGGGATTCTATAACATGCAAGACGGCGACGTGCCGTTGATGAAGCGGCTCGCCGACGAATACACGCTGAGCGACAATTTTCACCAGTCCGCGATGGGCGGCACAGCGGGGAACCACATGACGTTGGGCACGGGCGATTCTGTTTTCTGGACCACGTTCGGAGGTTTGACGCAGCCGCCGGCCGCGACCATCGCAGACCCAGATCCGACGTCCTCAACCTCGGACAAGTACAAAGCGGACAAGACATGGACCAACTGCTCGGATACGACGCAGCCTGGTATTGCTCCGATCGTCAACTACTTGAATTCGTTGCCGTATCACCCCGCCTCCAAGTGTGAGAGCGGGCATTTCTACATGATCAACAACCTGAGTCCCGGTTTCCTCCCTAATGGAAACATCGACACCGCCAGCATCATGACCGGCAACAAGGTACCGCCTTCGCCGCTGCGAACGATCGGGGATGAGCTCAACGAGCATGGTATCAGCTGGGCCTACTTTGGCGGCGGCTACGACGCGGCAGTCCGCGTGGCCAACGGATCGACAGACCCGTTCGATCAGCTGATCGGCAACAACTATTGCGATATCTGCAATTTTGAATCCTACGCGACCTCAATCATGGGTAATCCGATGCAGCGTGCGGCGCATATTAAAGACGCCATCGACTTCTTCAACCAGCTGGAATCCGGCGACCTGCCCGCGGTTTCGTTCGTGAAGCCCGACAGTTTCGTCGACGGCCATCCAGCCAGCTCGAAGTTCGACCTGTTCGAGGCGATGCTGCTGAAGATCGTCAGCGAACTGAAGAGGCAGCCTCATCTATTCCAGGACACGGCTCTGTTCGTGGCGTTCGACGAGGGCGGCGGTTACCGGGATTCGGGCTATATGCAGCCGTTGGATTTCTTCGGCGACGGCCCGCGCATCCCGTTCCTGGTGATTTCGCGTTACTCGCAGGGCGGACGGGTGGTGCATACCTATTATGACCATGTCTCGGTATTGAAGTTCATCGAGCGCAATTGGGGGCTGGCGCCTTTGACCGGCCGCAGCCGCGACAATCTGCCCAATCCGGTAAGCGCACGCGGCAACGAGTACGTTCCGCTCAATCCGCCGGCGATTGGCGACCTCTTCGATATGTTCGACTTTCATAAATAGCAAGCTTTTGCGGAAAGCCTGAACGGACAGGGCGGCTCGCGGAAATGCGGCCGCCCTGTTCACATTTTTCCATTCAAATCTTCAAAACAACGTCATATCTGCGTATATGCGCGCGTAATATTCAGCCTCTACTATAGAGGGCAGTTTGCAGGTCCGTTCGATGATGATGAGGGGCAGCGGTGGCAGAGCCTGTCCTGAACCGATCCCAAGCGGGCGACGCGGAAAGAGCGATTGCACCCTGGTGTCAGTATGCCGGCGTCGGATCAATAGAGACAACCCTCTAATGGATGCTTCCGTTCTCAACCGATCACACGAGTCCGAATCGAACAGACGTCATATTTGTATCGTGACTGAGACATATCCGCCTGAAATAAATGGCGTTGCTTTGACCCTGGCACATCTGGTCAATGGGTTGCTGAGGCTCGGTCATTCGGTGTCATTAATACGGCCGCGCCAACTGGAATCCGGCACGTTCGAGGGTTCCGACAAGTACAAAGCCATATTGGTTCGAGGTTTGCCTTTACCCGGATACAAAGGTTTGCAGTTCGGTTTACCCGCCGGCCGGCTCTTACGGAACGTTTGGATGCGGCATCGCCCTGACGTTGTCTATATCGCCACGGAAGGGCCGTTGGGATGGTCAGCGGTCTGCGCTGCCCGGCGCTTGCGGATTCAGGCGTTCAGCGGTTTTCATACCAATTACCATATCTATTCCAAACATTATCGTTTAGGCCGGCTACAGGACCTGGTCTTTAAATATTTGCGCGCTTTCCATAACCGCACGACCGGTACATTGGTCGCCAGCGCAGATTTATGCGGACGGCTGCAGGGACTCGGCTTTAAGAACGTCAATGTACTGGGCCGGGGCGTCGACAACCAGCTTTTTGCGCCGGATCGGCGATGCGCCCAACTGCGCAAAAGTTGGGGCCTGACCGATGACGATCTCGCGATACTCTATGTGGGACGTTTAGCGCCGGAGAAAAATGTGCTTCTCGCGGTGGATGCGTATCGGGCGATGCAAGGACGTACAACTCGCCCTAAATTCATCCTGGTAGGCGATGGTCCAATCAGCGGCGTGCTTCAAAGACTACATCCCGATCTCATTTTCGCCGGCCAGCAGACCGGTGAGCAACTGGCGAGATATTATGCCTCGGGCGACGTTTTCCTCTTCCCCAGCGAAACGGAAACATTCGGAAACGTCACATTGGAAGCGATGGCTAGCGGTCTGCTTGTAATTGCCTATGATTATGCGGCTGCGAAGGTTCATATAAGGCATGGGGAGACCGGACTCCTCGTTCCCTATGGGGAATCACAAGCCTTCATACAGACCGTGGCCAATCTGGGCGATAACCGGTCTATTAGTCACATTCGCAAGCGGGCGCGCGAATATGCGCGCGGCGTCGATTGGCCGCGGGTGGTCGAAAAATTCGAGCGCTTGTTGGCGGGCGCTGGCGCCCAGCAACAGAGCATTTTCCAAGACGCTACGAAGCTGAGGCCCATGGCCGAGACGGGGAGGTTATAAGGATGTCGGCAGGAGAATCATTGCAGCGATGGGCGGCGCAGTATCTTGGCCTCCACTACTCCACCACGCAGTGGATGTCAGGCAGTTCGCACGGATGGATGTTGGCCGGCGTGCTCGGCGCTCTTCTACTGGCTGCGCTGGCCGTCGACAAGCTGATCACGCTCGTCTTCACGTTGCGTGCCGCCGCGCTGGCAGCGTCACTTTCGCGGCCATTGTCGAAATGGGTCAATTCCCTTGACTATTCGGACGACGAGTTCCTGCGTGCCGACGGCGCGGGTGAGCGATGGATTGAAATACGCAAGTTGGCGCTTGAACGTCTGGCACGGTTCTTTGAGGTGCGCTGCGCAAAATCAATTGCCTGGGGCAACCGGATCCGGGAAAGCTTTTCCGATTTGCGGTTTACCGACGCCAACCGGGTTCCTTTTCCGTTCGCGCGGGTAATGCGCGAAAAGTTCAATCTTTGCTCGGTCGTGACCGAATCGAAGGGACCGAAATTGCGCGACTTCGACGGCCGCTGGAGCCTGGACGTGAGTGGTTCCTATGGACTTAACGTCGCCGGGTTTGACCGCTACAAGCAATGGATGGACAAGGGCTGGGAACGGGTCAAAGACCTCGGCCCGGTGTTGGGACCCCTTCATCCGATAGTGGCCGAAAATATCGCCCTGCTGAAATCCATTTCGAAACTGGACGAAGTATCCTTTCATATGAGCGGCACCGAGGCGGTAATGGCGGCGGTCCGCCTGGCGCGATTCAACACGCATCGCAAGTTGATAGTCTGTTTCTCCGGGGCCTATCACGGATGGTGGGACGGAGTTCAGCCGGGCCTGGGCAGCGAACGCGCCATCGGCGACTGCCTGACGCTGAAGGACATGCATCCGGCGTCGATCGACCTCATCGGCCGGCGGGCTAAAGAAATTGCCGCCGTTCTAATCAACCCCGTGCAGTCATTCCATCCGAACCTGCCGCCGCCCAGCGATACCGTTCTACTCACCAGCAGCGTGCGCAAGACGCAGGACTCCACCTCACAGTATGCGCAATGGTTGCGCAAACTGAGAGAGGTATGCACCACCTGCAGCATTCCCCTGATCTTCGACGAAGTCTTCAGCGGCTTTCGGCTGGCCCCCGGAGGCGCGCAGGAATTTTTCGGCATCCAGGCGGACATGGTTGTGTATGGCAAGACTGTAGCCGGAGGGATGCCCATCGGGCTGGTCTGCGGCAAAAAAGAGCTGATGCGGCGCTTTGACCCCGAGCATCCGATGCGCATTGCGTACGTGATCGGAACATTCTCGGCGCATCCGCTGGTAATGGGCGCGATGAGCGAGTTTCTCCGATGGCTGGTCCAGCCGGAGGTAGCCGCGCTCTACGATCAGGCGAAGGATCGTTGCGACCAATGGGTCCGCGCGACCAATCAAAAGCTCGTGGAGTCGTCCTTGCCGCTTCGGGTTATGAATCTTGCAACAGTATGGACGGTTCTTTTCAAGGAACCCGGCCGCTACAACTGGCTGCTCCAGTACTATCTGCGCGCTGAAGACTTGACGCTGAGCTGGGTCGGAACCGGGCGATGCATGAACAGCCTGGACTTCAGCGACGACGATTATGCGGAACTACAAAGCAAAATACTCAATGCGGGACAGAAAATGAAGTCCGACGGATGGTGGTTGAACGAAGAGCAGCAGCCAGGGAGGGAAAAGTTGATGCGATCCAAGCTGATCAGCGAGATGGCGCGGAGCATCGTGCAGGTGCCCAAACCGATGCGGGAGTTTTACGCGGAAATCATGTTGCGCAAAAAAGATGACCACGTAGCCTCGCACAGCGACCTGGTAAACCAGTTCCTGCACCTGCTCAGTTCAAGTACCTTCATCTGTAGCTATCTTCTGTTCTTCTTCGATTTCACCTTGGCGGTATCGCTTGGCGTCGCGGCGCTTTTGCTCCGGCAGTTTGGACACGCAGTCCTGGAACCCCCGTGCCACGACAAGGAAAAGGCGCTGCTGGGCTATGACACCCGGAACAAGTCACTTATCCTCGCAGCTTATGTGTTGATCCCGATCATAAATCTGATTTCCGCCGGTTCGGCCAGGATCGAGGTCATCAAGCCGCTGCTTTCCGGCATCGCGCACCAATGGTTCGCATTGACGCTGGGTGTGGTTTTCGGGCGGGTGGCGTACCTGGCATGGAAGCATGACTTTCGCAGCGCGATGATTTGGTTCGTCAAGCTGATCACCGACCCGATTACCGATGTGATGGCTTACTACGCGAGCCTGCCCAGGGTTGTGCAGATCCTCCAGGGGCGCAAGGGCGAGGCCGCGTGATGACCCTGTGGCTGTTCGCTGCCGCGGCGTTCCTGCTGAGTATCGAGCGGATCTGCTATGTTTGGGCGTGGCGCTACCCCGAGTCTTTTCGCAGATTCTGCGGCAATCCGGGTTTGTTCCCGCCCGATTCGCCGGTCGCGGTCCTGCAGCGGCTTTTCTATTGCTTCAAGGTGATTCAAATCCTGGTCTTCTTCGGCTGGTGCCTTGTCTACGGACACGGCTCGCTGGCAACCCCGGAAGGCATGGCGTTTCCGTTTGCGTTGGGAGGAATTCTCATCTTGACCGGTCAATTTCTGAATTTCAGTGTTTTCTACCGGTTGGGTGAAGTCGGGGTCTTCTATGGGACGCGCTTCGGACATGAGGTGCCATGGTGCAGCGAGTTTCCGTTCTCCCTACTTAAGCATCCCCAATATGTCGGTACGTTGTTGTCGATCTGGGGATTTTTCCTGGCGATGCGCTTTCCGCACAGCGACTGGGCCGTGCTGCCGTCGCTGGAGACGGTGTACTACGTTCTGGGCGCGTATTGGGAGCAATGAACGTGATCTGAAACTTTCAGGAGCCGGCTCGCGGCGCGCAGCAAGAACCAGGCCAGCAGCGAGATATATGTTACCGCTCCGCTTTCGACCCGAATGTCTAACGCGCGTCATGGGCATAAAAAGGTCAGGTTCATTAGGCTCCGCTTGCTTCTTGAAATCGAAACCTCACTTCTCTGACACATTCATGTAACATTCCCCTGCGAGCATCCGGCGCATCAACTACGCTGCGGTCCCACTCGGCGCCGCACTTCTAACCGGGAGACCGTCATGACCCTGCCGCGCAAAGTTCTATCGGCTTTAGTGCTTTTCCTTGCATGTATCGGACTCATCACCCTGGCCGGGCATCTACAAACACTCGGCTCCGGAATTGCCTTTGCGCAGGGCGCACACATGCTGCTGCAGGGGACTGGCGCAACCTTTCCGGCGCCCCTCTACGAACGCTGGTTCAGCGAATACAACAAGCTTCATCCCGAGGTAGAAATCAACTACCAGGCGCTCGGCAGCGGCGCCGGCATCAAGCAATTCCAGCAGGGCCTGGTCAACTTCGGCGCGAGCGACGCTGCGATGACAGACGCGGAAATGGCAGCGGTGAAGCAGGGCGTGGTGCTGCTGCCGATGACCGCCGGCAGTGTGGTATTGACCTACAACCTGAGCGATGCGCCCAGCGAGCTGAAGCTTTCGCGCAACGCCTACGTGGGCATCTTTCTTGGCAAGATCACGCAGTGGAACGATCCGGTTATCGCCAAGGCAAATCCCGGCGCGAAGTTGCCTGACACCAAAATTACAGTCGTCACAAGGTCGGACGGCAGCGGAACGACCTTCGTGTTCACCTCGCACCTGAGCGCGATTAGCGACGCATGGAAGAACGGACCCGGCGCGGGCAAAGCGGTCAACTTCCCGGTTGGGGTGGCCGGCAAGGGCAACCCTGGTGTGGCGGCATTGATCAAGCAGACCCCGGGTGCGATCGGCTATGTGGAATTCGGTTACGCGCAGCAAACCGGGATGCCGATGGCGCTGCTGGAGAACAAGAGCGGCAAGTACATCAAGCCCAGCCTGGAGAGCGGCAAAAGCGCCCTGGCCGGTGTCGAACTGCCCCCCAACCTGCGGGCCTGGATCGCCGACCCGGCGGGCGCCGATGCTTATCCGATTGTCACCTATACCTGGCTGCTCTGTTACAAGAAGTACGACGATCCGAAGATCGCCGACACGCTCAAGTCGGTGATCAAGTATGGACTGAGCACCGGGCAAACCTTCAGCGTTCAATTGGGGTATATACCACTGCCAGACAACGTCGTCACGGCGGTGACCAAGGCCCTTGAACAGATCTCGTAATGGCGACACAAGCCGAGGCGACCGGGGATATTCGTCCAAAGGGGGTTGATGGTCCGTATCATGCGGTGACCACCCGCGACATTTCGCGCCCGCCGACCTCGTGGGAACAGAATATCGACCACCTGTTCCGCCGCTGCACATATGTATTTGCCTGGCTGACGATCCTGCTGGTCATTTATCTAGTCATCAGGATCGGGCGCGTGGCGCTGCCCGCGATCAGCACCTACGGCGGTTCCTTTCTGATCGGCACCACATGGGACGCCAATCGCAACCAGTTCGGAATTCTGCCCGCGATTGTCGGAACGCTTTACAGTTCGGTGCTGGGATTGATTATCGCCACCATATTCGGCCTCGCGATCGCGGTTTTTTTGAGCGAGGGCTTTCTGGCCCTGGGCCTCGACGCGCTGGTCCGAGCCCTGGGAATGGACGACCGGCAGTTTTTTGCCGCGTTGCCCAACGAGATCGAAAACCTGCTTAAGGTCACGATCGAACTGTTGGCTGCGATTCCCAGTGTTGTTTACGGGTTGTGGGGGATCTTTGTGATCATCCCGCTGGTCCGTCCTATGGCCGATTGGCTGCATACGCATCTGGGATGGATACCGTTTTTCAGCAGCAGCCTTAGCGGGCCCGGGTTATTCCCCGCCGCCCTGGTTCTCGCGATAATGGTGCTGCCGACCATTTCCGCGATCTCGCGCGACGCGCTGGCCGCGGTGCCGCCCAAGATTCGCGAGGCCGCCTTCGGAATCGGTGCGACGCGTTGGGAGGCGATTTTTGCCATCTTCATCCCGACCGCGGCGACCGGAATCTTTGGCGCCATCGTACTGGGCTTCGGCCGCGCCCTGGGCGAGACGATGGCGCTGGCGATGCTGGCCGGTAACGCCAATGTAATTAGCTGGTCGCTGTTCTCGCCCTCCAATACATTGGCCGCGCTGCTTGCCAACCACTTTCCTGAAGCCGACACCGTGGAGGTCGGAGCGCTGATGTATGCCGCGCTGGTGCTGCTGGGAATCACCCTGCTGGTCAACGTGATCGGCACGCTGATCCTCGATCGCGCCGAAGCTGGCCTCCAGGGGCTGCGCTGAATGGACGCCTCCGCCAGGAACTCGCCTCCTCCCGAGGTGGATATCGCCGTCCTTGAGCGATCGCTCCGCCGCCCGCGAGCGTTGTTCAGCTTTTTGATGAGCCTGTTTACCACTCTGGCAACGCTGGGCGCGCTGGTCCCGCTTATCTCCGTGCTCTTCCTGCTGATCAAGCGGGGCAGCGAAGCGATGGGGCTGGCGGCGCTGCGCAGCCTTCCTCCGGCGGCGATGGCGACCGGCGGCGGATTCGGCAACGCGATTATCGGCACCTTGGTGATCGTGCTGATTGCAACGGCCATAAGTGTGCCGTTTGGAATCCTGGCGGCGGTTTATATCTCGGAATTCGGGTCCGAATCCCGAGTCGCCAACGCAGTACGCTTCGCCGCGAAAATCCTGACCGGGTTGCCGTCGATTCTGGCCGGCGTGTTTGCATTTGCCACCATCGTGGTGCTGACCGGCGGATTTTCCTGCCTGGCCGGCGCGGTCGCTTTGTCCCTGCTGATGATCCCAACCGTTTTGCTCACGTCCGAGGAGGCAATCAAGCGGGTTCCGGCGCGAATGCGGGAGGCAGCGATCGGAATGGGAGCAACTCCGACCCAAGTCGTAACGAGGGTTATCTTACCTACGGCCTTCCCAGGGATTTTAACCGGTGTTATGCTGGCCGTCGCGCGGGCAGCCGGAGAGACCGCGCCGCTGTTATTCACGTCTCTTTTCAGCGACTTCTGGATGAGTCGAACCTACCCCTATTTCATACCTAAAACCCTGAGCGACTTGATGAAGCCCACTGCCTCCCTAGCTGTCCTGATCTATAACTTCTCCGGTTCACCGTTTGAAAATCAGATCGCATTGGCCTGGTCGGCCGCTCTGATGTTGGTTGTGCTGGTGCTTGCCGCCAACCTGGTCGGGCAGACGATCGCCAGGCGCTCGACCCTTCCCTGAGGAGAACCACCGATGTCAGCATCACCGGTCATGACCAATGGCCACGCAGCCGGCCCGGACACCCTGATTGACTGCAAGATTTCCGAACTGCATTACGGCAGGTTCAAGGCCCTGCGCGACGTACAACTCAACATCAAGAAAGGGACCATTACCGCCTTCATCGGACCTTCGGGATGCGGCAAGAGCACCGCGTTGCGTTGCCTCAACCGCATGAATGACCTGGTACGCGGCTTCCGTTTCAAGGGTCACGTGTTTTTTCGCGGCCAGGACATCTACGCGAACAAGATCGACCCGGTGGCGGTGCGGCGGCACATCGGCATGGTTTTTCAGCAGCCCAACCCCTTTGCAATGAGTATCTATCGCAACGTGGCATTCGGCCTGCGGCTTAATGGATACGGGGGCAATTACGAACAGAAAGTGGAGCAGGCGCTGCGCCAGGCCGCGTTATGGGACGAGGTCAAGGACAAGCTCAAGCAAAGCGGCCTGTCGCTCTCGGGCGGGCAACAGCAGCGTTTGTGTATCGCCCGCGCAATCGCCACCGAACCGGCGGTGCTGCTGATGGACGAGCCTTGCTCAGCCCTCGATCCGATCGCGACTCATCGCATCGAGGAACTGATGCAGGAGCTGAAGAAAAACTATACCATCGCGATCGTTACCCATAACCTGCAGCAGGCAAAGCGTGTCGCCGACAAGACCGCCTTTCTCTACGTGGATACCAACAATGGCGGCCGCACCGGTTACATGGTGGAATACGGCGACACGAAGCAAATATTCGAAGAGCCGCGGGAACAGCATACCAAGGAATATATCGGCGGCGAATTCAGTTAATCGCGAATGATTCCGTCGATCGCCGCCACGACCTGAATTGCGTAAAAGCGAGCCTCATTCCGAAAATTCATCGTTGTCGGGCGCGGGACAAGCTGGCCATTCAGCTCTCGTTATCCGGCCGTAAAAGCTGAACGGTGGCAGCCCGCGGTGCACAAGCATTCGGGCATCTTTGCCATCGGAGCCTTATTACAGTTTTCGGCTGGTTGGACAGATGCCTGCCGGCTGGCGGATATTATGGCGTCGTCCCTTGGGCGTTGGAGGAATTCAGATGTCACTCGGGCAATCGATTTCCAAGCCGCGGTGCAAAGCCGTGTCTATCCCGATATTTGCCGGCGCTGCGCTGCTATTGGCGTTGGCTATTAATGTTGTAATGGCCGGGGCGGCAATAGCGCAATCGGATGAGGGCGGCGACACCGGCAGCCAGGATCAATTGCTCCAGTTAGTCGCGCCGATCGCCCTTTATCCCGACAACCTGGTGGCCCAGATCCTGGCCGGGTCAACCTATCCGACACAGATAGTCGAAGCCGCCCGATTTCTCAAAGACAATTCCAATCTTACCGGTGACGCGCTTGCGAACGCCGTTAACCAGCAATCATGGGACCCCAGCGTCAAAGCGCTAACCCAGTTTCCCTCAGTTCTGGACAACATGAACCAGAACCTGTCATGGACCTCCGCACTGGGCGACGCCTACTACAACGACCAGCAAAGTGTGTTCGCCGCGATCCAGGAACTACGTCAGCGAGCCCAGCAATCCGGAAACCTCAAGACCACGAGCCAACAGGTGGTCACCACCGACAGTTCAACGCAAACCATCATCATCCAGCCCGCGCAGCCGACGGTCGTTTATGTGCCGACCTACAATCCGAGCACGGTGTACGGCGCCCCGGTGCAAACATATCCGGGTTATAGCAGCGGCGCGATGTTGGCGACGGCGGCGTTGTCGTTCGGAGCCGGTATACTGGTGGGCTCGGCGATTAATCATAATTGGGGATGGAATTCCTGGGGCTGCAACTGGCACGGCGGAAATGTAGTTTACAACAACAATGTGTTTATTTCGCGCAGCAACGCCTTCGTCGGCGGGCGCGGCGCCTGGGGCAATCCCAATTATCGTGGCCCCGGATGGAATGGGAATCGGCCTGGATACGCGAATCGCCCCGGATACGGGAACCGGCCCGGATACGAGAATCGGCCCGGATACGGAAATCGCCCTGGATATGGAAACCGGCCCATAAACACAACGCGGCCGGTTACCGCCAATCGGCCGGCCAACATCAACAAGCCGATTACCCCCAATCGTCCGGCAAATCCGAATCGCCCGGCAGGTGGCCAGTTGCCGAATAAAGGCGGCATAGGCAACGCCGGTTTGCCGTCAACGCGTCCCGCGGGCGGCAATTTCGGAGGCAACAAGGGGTTGCAGAATTACCGCGGCTTCGGTCAGGCCGGAGGTTCGCCAAAAGCAGGCGCGGGCGCCTTCGGCGGTTTCTCCTCGGGCGGCAATGCCCGTATGGCGAGCAACCGCGGCCGTGCCAGCCTGGGAGGAGGCGGAGGAGGATTCAAAGGCGGCGGCGGAGGCCCCAGGGGTGGCGGCGGCAGGCGCCGTTAGTTTGAAACGGAGCGGATACGGAGAGGGCAGGACCATGAAACGACGGCTAAGTCTGTGCTGCACCTTGGTGGCGATCCTGATTTTCGCGGCGTCAATATCTTCCCCCGGGTTGGCCTTGGCATCTTCGGGAACTCCACGGGGCGAGGCATTCGCATCGAAGGAAGCTGCCCTGAAGGCGTTAGCGGATGCGGCTCGCGCTCATGATACCGCGGCGCTTACCAGGATCCTGGGTCCCGATTCCAAGGGTCTCGTCAACTCGGGCGATGAAGTCGCCGACAAGGCGGCGGGCGCCCGAATTGCCGCTGCCTATGACCAGATGCATCGGTTCGCCTCGGTAGGCAATGGCCGCGTGATCATTTACCTGGGCGCCGAAAATTGGCCTTCACCGATTCCGCTTGTCGAACGCAACGGCAAATGGTACTTCGACACGGCTTACGGCAAGCAGGAGATCCTGGCACGCCGGATCGGAAGAAACGAGCTTGAGGCGATCAAGGTGTGCGAGGCAATCGTCCAGGCGCAGCAGGACTACGCAAGCCAGGTGCAGACCGGTGAAGACGGCAAGCAGTTCGCGCAGAAGTTTCTGAGCGACGACGGCAAACATAATGGCCTGTTCTGGAAAACAGCGGCCGGTGAACCGGACAGCCCGCTGGGCCCGCTAATCGTTTCGGCCTCCAACGAAGGCTACCGCCGCGGTACGTCCGGCAAGCCGACGCCTTATCACGGCTACATATATAAGATGCTCACCGCCCAAGGTCAGCACGCACCCGGCGGAGCGCGCAGTTATCTCCAGGACGGCAAGTTGACCGGCGGCTTCGCCGTAATCGCCTACCCGGCCACATACCGGTCTTCTGGCATAATGACATTTATGGTTGGCCAGGACGGCGTTGTGTACCAAAAGAACCTGGGTGCCAGCACGGACCGGGTCGCCCCGGCGATCAAGGCCTATGATCCGGACGATTCCTGGCAGCCGGTGCCGAAGGAGGACAGCGGGGACTCCGGCTCCGATCAAAGCTGAGTGGGCCGGCGGTTCGGCCGCAACCAGGCGTTTCGGTTCGTTTACACGATCAACTTCAACAGGCTTCTGATAATCGTGCCCACCGGCATCACGGTAGCTGCCAGGGGCAACACCGGAATTAAGGCGGGCAGCACCATCGCGATGAAGTCCCTTAACTCGGCCGGCACGATCCTCATTTTCCGGATGGTCTCGAAGCTGTTACCGAGATCGGCTAGCGATTGAATGTCCGCTGAACCCAGCAGCGGCTCCTCAGTTGGCGCGGCCGCCTCTATCCACCGCTGCTGGAAGGCCTGCGTGTACCGGCTGCCGAGCGTTCCATATTGGATGAGCCCCTGTTGCTTTAGCGCGAGCAGCCGGGGAACAAAAATTAGCAACGGCCCGGCAAACACCACCAGCGCGATGGCGAAGAGCGCGGCATAGCTCCACTGATAATCTTCCAACCGGCTGCCGCTAAACAGTACCCGGCTCGCGATACCCCCGGCGACCACGGCACTCAGTGCGAACAGGATGACGCCGAATGGAATAATCCCCTTACCGAGAAATCCGAGGCCGCCGGCCCCGTCAGGATGGGTCGGAGTCAGTTGCAGATCGAGTTTGGAGACATTCAATAGAACCCTGGTCCACACCACCATCCGGTAGATCCAGCGTAGAATGAGAAACTGGAAAATCGGCAGCGCCACCACCGCATACCAGTAGCCAGCCGGCGTTAGTCCCTGACCGGCCACCGGTCGGAACCAGGTGCTTCCGCTTTGAAGGGAGCCCGTCAAGGCATTGTAGGTGCCAATATAGGCCAGGACGAGGACGATCAATCCACCAAGGTGCGAATCGCGAAGCCGCAGCGCGTTGAGAAGAATCTGGCCAAATTTTGCCAGCTCGTCTTTCTTAATTAGACCAGCGGTAACGAAATGCCGCACTACCTGCCGCAGACGGATGCCCACTGGAATGTCGGCCAGGACCAGCACCGGCACGGCGAACAGAAACCTGGTTTGCGCACCGATGTCCTTGAAGAAGGGGATTTCGACCCGGCCAAACGCCAGACCTTCGAGGAGGCACAACCCGGCCAGCGGCAGCCAGGTCAGGGCCATCAGTATCAGCGCAGTCCGTGCCGAACCCATACCCAGTTCGGGATGAATCAGGCGCAGCCGCTTCATGAACGCGGTGCCGGGACCGCCTTCGGTGAGCGAGAAAGCCAGATTCAATCCAGCGCTGTCGGTTTCGAGCGGTTCCATCTCCGCGTTAGTAAATCATGGCTGTACTGATTGCGACTCTCTAATACAACAACCGATCGAAAACGCAAGCCCGCCTGGAATGGGCCTTCCGTTGACGCTGGCCTCGGGATAAGCTCAAACTCACAGGGGTTACAGGCCAAGTCCTGACGTTATCGCGGAGTTGGGCTGAGGACGGGACTATTCTAAGAAAAACGAAATCCGGGAAATTCCTGCTCGAACTTATCAAGCCGTCGCACTACGACGACGACGGATATGTGATTCAATGGTGGCGAGGGTTCATTCCTTCCAACTCCTTGTCGAGCGTGTATGGTCTCGCGCTTGATGCCGCGGCTCGGCGCGTGCTTGGGGAGCAGGTCGAGATCCTCATTCGGGCGCATGACGAAACCACCACGGTCATATCGACCAGCGCTCTGATTCGGCGCTTCAGGCGCAATGGCAACCGCGGCCTGGTCTGCCTGGTCGGCGTCCAGACCAATCAGTATCCGCGCGCACTCGATATCGCGCGGCCGCTGCGCGCCGCGGGAATAAAGGTCGCAATCGGCGGCTTTCACGTCAGCGGGTTGATGGCGATGCTGCCGGAGTTGACGCCGGACTTGCGCGAGGCGATCGATCTCGGTATCTCGCTGTTCGCGGGTGAGGCCGAGGGCCGCCTGGAGAGCATCCTGTGCGC
Organism: Binataceae bacterium (SeqCode); assembly: GCA_035262365.1. GTDB lineage: Bacteria > Desulfobacterota > Binatia > Binatales > Binataceae > JAJPJA01. Next base: position 32,778 of record DATFSZ010000066.1, on the reverse strand, counting down.
CGCCGACCAGGGGCGGCTTGAGCCGATCTACAAGTTCACCTCGGATCAGCCGCACCTGGAAGCGCAGCCGCTGCCTTACCTGCCAAAGCGCCACATTCGCCGCTACGCCGGCGCGCTGGGCAGCTTCGACGCCGGCCGTGGATGTCCCTTCAGTTGCTCATTCTGCACCATTATCAACGTGCAGGGGCGCAAGTCGCGCTATCGCACCGCGGACGACGTCGAACAGATCGTCCGTCAGCATCATGCCCAGGGAATCAAGTCGTTTTTCATTACCGACGACAATTTTGCGCGCAACCGCAACTGGGAAGCGATCCTCGATCGGATCATCGAACTCAAGCGCCGGGAAAAGTTCAAAATCAACATCGTGATGCAGGTGGACACGATGTGCCACAAGATTCCCGGTTTTGTCGAAAAGGCCGCGCGGGCAGGCTGCAAGAAAGTATTCATCGGCCTGGAGAACATCAATCCCGGAAGCCTCAAGGGAGCATCAAAGGGGCAAAACCAGATCACGGAATACCGCACGATGCTGCAGGCGTGGCGCAAGGCAAAGGTGCTGAGCTACGCCGGCTACATCCTGGGGTTCCCGGACGATACGCCGGAATCGATCGAGCGCGACATCCGGATCATCCAGCGCGAACTGCCCGTGGACATCCTGGAATTTTTCATTCTGTCGCCGGCGCCTGGCTCCAAGGACCACCAGGAGATGTATCTGCGCGGCGACTGGATGGCGCCCGACCTCAACATCTACGACACCGAGCACCCTGCGATGCTTCATCCGCGAATGACGCAGGAGCAGTGGAAGTCGATATATGAACGGGCGTGGCACCTGTACTACAGCGCCGCGCATATCGAAACTCTGATCAGGCGCGCAAAGGCCAGCGAGATTCGGACCTCGCGGATAGTATCGATGATCATCTCCTACTACGGCATGCAGGCCTTCGAGCACGTACATCCCCTGCAGGGGGGCTTGCTGCGGCGCAAGAAGCGCCGGCAGCGCCGTTCAACATTCAAACGGGAAAATCCAGCCGCCTTTTTCATTCGCCGCGCGCGCGATGTGCTCGGCACATACCCCGCGGCACTGTGGTTCATCTGGAGATTGGCGCGGTTGAGAAAGCGGATCGATCGCGATACCGCCATCTACAACGACATTGCCTTGACCCCGGTGCGCGATGAGTACGGCACCGGACTGGAACTATTCAACGCTACGGAATCGGCCCGCCATGCCGCCGACGTGGCGGTCGCACGCGCGAGCAGGGCAAGGAGCACTGCGCTGGCGCAATAGCAAATCGCCAAACCCGCCTCATTATATCGCACAATCGTAAGCGGCTTTGTTGCTTCAGGCCTTTTTTCAGTCACGTCCACCCCAACCCTTTCCCACGGCTGAACACAGGATGAGTCGTTTACTCCGTGGCGCCAAGGCGCAGCCGGGCGTATTGCTCCGCCGAAGCGTCGAAGTCGATGCTGGCGTGCTGGGCGCCGACGTTGATATTGCGGAAGGCGGCCTGAAGCGGACTCGATTCGTAAACCGCGTGCGCACCCGAGCCAGCAAACAACCGCGCAACCGAGCGCCGGCATAACTCGGCCGCGTACGCCGCCTGCCATTTGACTCGCGTGCGATGCTCCAGGCTGGGCGGCTCCCCGCTGCCCATCAGGCGCTCAAACTCGCACAGCGCGTCGTCAATCAGCAGAGTGGCGCACTGAATCTCCGCCGTGGCCTCCGCCATCCTGACCTGCGTGGGAGCATGCTCCGCCTTGCGCGCGCCGGTCAGGATATTGCGGCGCTCCTTGGTGCGCGCGATGAATTGCGCCAGAGCGAACCGGGCGGAGCCCAACAGCGCGGTCGCCACCGACAGCGAGAGCACCGCTTCGGCCGACAGGCGGTAGAGGTTGGTCGCATGATTCGCAATGTGCGGGCTTTCCGTGCGAAAGAAAGTCCGGGTGTCGATCGCGCGATGCTCGGGCACGAACACGCCGTGCGCAAGCACGTCCTTGCTGCCGGTCCCCAGCAGACCCATCACATGCCAGGTGTCATCGATTTCGATCTCCTCGCGGTGCGCCACGACATGCACCTTGGGAGCGCGTGTCTGTGGGTCAGCGCAGCCCAATATGACCCACTGCGAATGATCGACCCCGCTGCCAAATTGCCATCGCCCGTCGATCCGGTAGCCGCCATTCACTCTGGTGGCGCCGCCTTGCCATGAAAGCGTGCCCGCAATCAGAACGCCGCGGCCGTTACCAAACACATCGTCCTGTCCAGCTTCGGGAAACGATCCCATGCACCAGTGATGCGCCCCGGCGACCATCAGCACCCATCCGCTGGAGGGACACGCCTGTGAAAGAGTCGTGACCGCGTCAGCCAAGGTGCGCAGGCCGAGTTCGTAACCGCCGTTGCGCGCCGGCTGCGAGATGCGGAACATCCCCGCGTTCATCATCGCCGCGATACTCTCGGGCATCACCTGCCGGGCCGCTTCGGACGCGGCGGCGTTGCGCTCCAGTATCGGCGAGATCGCCGCAACCCGCCGCATTATTTCGTCGTGATCGATACTCATCACGCCTCCGCGCCGCCGGCCGCGTATTATCGAGGCGGCGCCGTGTAAGAAAAAGGCCGAGGGCGGAAAATCCGCCTTCGGCCTCGATCATAGCGCAATTCGCTGTTTATGCGGCTGAAGCCAGCTGCTCGCTGTTAAATTTCAGCCCGCCGGGACCGGAGTCGACGACCACCTTGGAGCCGTCGCGCACTTCACCCGCCAGCAGCTTGCGGCCCAGCGCGGTCTCCAGCTCGCGCTGGATCATGCGCCGCAGCGGCCGCGCACCGTAAACCGGATCGTAGCCGCGCTCGGCGAAGTAGTCGCGCGCACGGTCGGTCAACTCCAGTTCGATCTTGCGCTCGCTCAGGCGCTCGCGCAGTCGTTGCAACTGGATGTCCACGATCTGGCGCAACTGCTCCTTGGCCAGCGGATGGAAGACCACGATCTCGTCAACCCGGTTGAGAAACTCCGGCCTGAAGTTCTGGCGCAGCGCCTCCAGGCATTGATTCTTCATCCGCTCGTAATCCTGACCCTTGAACGACAGGATGAGCTGGCTGGCGATATTCGAGGTCATGATCACGATGCAGTTGCGGAAATCCACGGTGCGGCCATGGCCGTCGGTCAGGCGCCCGTCGTCCAGCAATTGCAGCAGCACATTGAACACGTCCTGATGCGCCTTTTCGATTTCGTCGAAGAGCACCACGCTGTAGGGCCGGCGCCGCACCGCCTCGGTAAGCTGTCCGCCCTCGTCGTAGCCGACGTATCCTGGAGGCGCACCCACCAGGCGCGATACTGTGTGCTTCTCCATGTATTCCGACATGTCGATGCGGATCATCGCGGCTTCATCGTCGAACAGGAACTGCGCCAGCGCGCGTGCCAGTTCAGTCTTGCCGACGCCGGTGGGTCCCAGGAAAATGAACGAACCGATCGGACGGTTGGGGTCTTTCAGGCCCGAGCGGGCCCGCACCACCGCGTCCGCCACGGCCGACACGGCTTCGTCCTGCCCGATAACGCGCTTGTGCAGCTCGTCCTCCAGATGACTCAGCTTCTGGACCTCGCCTTCCATCAGGCGCGACACCGGCACGCCGGTCCATCGCGATACGACCGCGGCGATATCCTCCTCGTCAACCTCTTCCTTGATCAGACGCTCGCCGCCCGCCTTTTTGAGCAAGGCTTCCTCTTCCCCGGCCAGCTTTTTCTCCAGGTTGGCGAGCTTGCCGTACTGCAACTCGGCCAGACGGTTGAGGTCGTACTCCCGACGCGCCTTTTCGATTTCCAGCTTGGTCTGCTCGATCTCGGCCTTGGTCTTGGCCAGGTCTTCCAGCCCCGCTTTTTCCCGTTGCCACTGCGCTTCGAGCGCGTCGTGGCGTTCACGGACTTCGGCCAGTTCCTTCTCCAGCCGCTCCAGGCGGTCCTTGGAGGCGGGATCGGTCTCGCGTTTGAGCGCCTCGCGTTCAATCTCGAGCTGCATGATCCGTCGGTTGACCTCGTCCAGCTCGGCCGGCATCGATTCCTTTTCCGTACGCAGCTTGGCCGCCGCCTCGTCGATAAGGTCGATCGCCTTGTCGGGCAGGAAGCGGTCAGTGATATAGCGCTTGGAGAGTACTGCGGCGGTGACCAGCGCGGCGTCCTTGATGCGAATACCGTGATGGACCTCGTAGCGCTCCTTCAGCCCGCGCAGGATCGAAATGGTTTCTTCAACGCTCGGTTCGTCGACCAGCACCGGCTGGAAGCGGCGCTCCAGGGCGGCGTCTTTCTCGATATGCTTGCGGTATTCGTCCAGCGTCGTCGCGCCGATACAGTGCAGCTCGCCGCGCGCCAGCATCGGCTTTAGCAGGTTGGAGGCATCCATCGCGCCTTCGGCCGCGCCCGCACCCACGACGGTGTGCAGCTCGTCGATGAACAGGATGATATTGCCCTCGCCTTCCTGCACTTCCTTCAGGACGGCTTTCAGGCGCTCCTCGAATTCGCCGCGAAACTTGGCTCCCGCCACCAACGCGCCCATATCCAGCGCAACCACCCGGCGGTTCTTGAGCCCCTCGGGCACGTCGCCGCGCACGATACGCTGCGCCAGGCCTTCCACGATTGCAGTTTTGCCAACGCCCGGTTCACCGATCAGCACCGGGTTGTTCTTGGTGCGGCGCGATAGCACCTGGATTACGCGGCGAATTTCCTCGTCACGCCCGATTACCGGATCAACCTTGCCGGCCGTCGCCAGCTGGGTGAGATCGCGCCCGTACTTCTCAAGTGCCTGGTAAGTCGCCTCGGGATTGGCTGACGTCACCCGCTGATTGCCGCGAACTTTCTTAAGCGAGTCCATCAACTTGTCATTGGTGAGCCCCGCATCCTTCAAAATTTTCGAAGCCGCCCCAGGCTCCGCCGTAATCGCGATCAGAAGGTGCTCGATCGATACGTATTCGTCCTTGAGCTTGCCGGCCTCCTGCTCAGCCCGCGCCAGGACCCGTCCCAGCCGCTGGGTCACGTAGACCTGGCCGGCGTCGGCTCCGGCGCCCGAAACCCGCGGAATCTTGGCCAGCTCGGCGTCCAGTTTCTGCTTGAGCTCTGCCGCATTCACACCCGCCAGTTTGAGAATCGATGACGCCAGACCCTGATCGTCCTCGATCAGGGCGGCCAGTAAATGCTCGACGTCAACGCCCTGGTTTTGGCGGCTCACCGCCGCCGCTTGGGCCCGGGCGAGCGCTTCCTGGGCCTTCTCAGTAAAGCGGTTCAAATTCATGTCGTCAGTATCGGTAATACTCCTTATATTTGTTTAAGAATGTAACCATCTTTGCTCCCATCGCAAGCGAAAAACCGCGCGCGCTGCTGCCGCGGCGCTCACGCGAGCGGCCCTGTTAAGACCTTCTTGGTCAGAGGAGAGGGAAGATTTTTACTTGGGCGTGTATTTGAAGTGCTGGACAGCCGGCGGCGCCAGCCTCCGTGCCACGGATTCGTCGGTGATACAAACGCGGATCTGATTTTCTGGTTCAAGGTCCGCCCGGGGGGCGGGCGGACCTTGAACCAGAACCTGAGTTCAGCCTAGATTGCGCCGGCGGCGCGCTCGCTCCTTAGGCCCGGCCCACCAGCAACCAAGTGCTCGTCGCGGCGCTCATGGATCCGCGGCGTTGAAACGCCGATCCGGCCGCCCTTGTCCACCGGTCCCTCGTCATGGGACCTTGACGCGGTTGGAAGCAACCATCGCGACGGCGTATCGAGACCCGAGCCGCGCAGCAGGATGTAGCGCCGGCCTTGGCAAGCGATCATCGAATGCTCCGCCATCTCGCTCAGCAGCTTGCTCACCATCGGCCGCGAGCTCCCGATCATTTCCGCCAACTCCTCCTGTGCCAATTCCGGAGTCAGCAGCACGCCGCGCGCGTCCTGCACGCCGAAGCGCGCACCGAGGTCTGCCAGCACCATCTGCAGCCGCTCCCGCAGCGACATGCTCAGATAGATGGCGTACCGGTGCACCATCGCGGACCAAAACCCGTTGAGCGTCTCCAGCAGTCCGAGCAGCACGCCGGGGTCCAATCCGCGCAGCAGCTTGAGCACATGCTGGCGCGTGAACAACGCCACCGAGCAACTGGTTAAGGCATGCGCCTCGAACATCTGCGAGCGCTGACGATTGGGGTCCAGAAAATCGGCGTAGCCGATCAGGTCGCCCGGTCCCGCCAGATGAACCAGGATACGGCTGCCCTCTGGAACCGGGCAGTAAACCTTCACCAGTCCGGTAAAGACGGCGAAGGCAACGTCCGCGGGCGATCCCTGCAGGAACAGAGGCGATCGTTTCGGATAGCGCACCAGCGTATGGCGCCCCACCAGGCCCGCGATCGCCTCCTTGGGCAAGCCCCATTGCTCGAGCAACTCGAGCAACCGGGACTGACCCGGAGTGGTAGGTTGTGAGTTCATTGAGTCCCCCCTTTAAAAGCACACGGCAGTTAAAGAACTTGAGTGTCCTTGTGCCGTGACTTTTCAACATTCAAAAGGCGCCGCAGGCCACCTTTGGAACGGCCCGCCGGCGTTCGGCAGCCGCTGTTCACTCGGCACGAATCGAACCGCAAGTAAGGGCTGAAAACTCGATTCGTTATTTTTTTAATTAGCTGAGCATTTACGGACAGGCAAGTGAAATTGAGATAAAAAATGACATTATGGCAAGAATAGGATAAGATTAATCTATGCTTATCTAAGATAATCCCACCGTCGCGCGAAATTTTCGCGCCGACTGTCGGAGATTGATGAGAGGCGTCATCGATCCTGTCGCCGGCCGGGAATGACGCAGAATTTTGGCTTTATTTCAACAATTCTTTACTTCCATTGACATTTTTGAGTGCGGTGAATTTCTACCTGCCGCTTGTCTGCCAGCGGGTTCCTATTTCCGCCCTCAGATGCGGAAACGAAAAGCACTGCCGTGCTTGACGATATGGCCGACGGACGGCGTGGCGAAATGGGTGCCGAAAACCAGCACCGCCCGATCCGCATAGCGTTCCATGAACGCGCGGCGCGTCTTGCATCCCTGGTCCGCGTCGGTGTCGAAGGTGCACTTCCAGTCGGGATGCCCAAGCTGTATCGGATGATGCATCAGGTCGCCGCTGATCACGGCTTCCTGGCCCTTGGAGGAGATCCGCACGCTGACATGGCCGGGCGTATGCCCGATGGTAGGCTCCAACCAGATCTCGTCGTTGATCCGATGATCGGTATCGACCAGGTCAACCAGGCCCGCGTCGAAGAGCGGCTGCACCGAGTCGCCGATCGCGGGATCCTTGGTCGGACCCCAATGCTCCCATTCCTTACGGGTCATCAGGTAACGCGCGTTGGGAAAGGTCGGCACCCAGCGCCCATCCACGAGCATCGTATTCCATCCCACATGATCCACATGAAGATGGGTGCAAAGCACCAGGTTGACCGATTCACGCGCAAAGCCCGCCTGGGTCAGGTCGTTGAGAAAGGACGTATGCAGGGTCTCCATCCCGGGACGGCGCTTGTCGTTACCGATACATGTGTCGACAACGATTTTGCGGCCGCCGGATTCGACCGCCAGAGCATGGATGCTGAGTTTGGCCGCGCCCTTCTCATCCGCGAAGTTAGGCTGGAGCCATTCCTCCTTGCGGATGTTTTCCGCGGTCGCCTCGGGCAGCAGCATCGTAACGTCGAACGCGTTTTCGCTTTCGATCACGCGGGTGATTTTCACGTCGCCGATATCCCATCGATTCATGGTTTGTCTCCTTGCGGCGCTGACCATATCGCAGCAGCGAGCAAGTTGCCACGGCCCGCACCCGCGCAAGGTCTTCGCGCGTGCGTTGGGTAGGAAGGTTTGGGTATCCGGAACGGAGTCCTGACGTGGGCGACGCCGGTTATGCCTTCTTGACGAAATTGAGCGCCGCCGAGTTCATACAATAGCGCAAGCCGGTCGGCTCCGGACCGTCCGGGAACACGTGTCCGAGGTGCGCGTCGCACTCGCTGCACAGCACCTCGACGCGTTCCATGAACCAGGAGTTGTCCTTGTGTGTTGCGACGTTTTCCTTGGCGATCGGTTCCCAGAAACTCGGCCAACCGGTGCCCGACTCGAACTTCGTGTCCGAGTTGAAGAGGGCATTACCGCAGCAGACGCAGCGGTAGATTCCGATCTGATGATTGTTGGCGTACTTGCCGGTAAACGCGCGCTCGGTCCCCTTGCGCCGCGTCACGTAGTATTCCTCGGGTGTGAGTTCCTTCTTCCATTCGGAGTCCGGCTTGACCACCTTGCTGACGGTCTCCGGTCCGACCCGCTCGCCCGAATCGGTAAACTTGATGATGGTCACGGTTTGTGCACCTCGATTGGAATTTTTCGCGGACGCCTCTTCGTCCGCACCGGCGCCAGTCTTCGCGAACCATATCAGAATCGGCCCAGCCAGTATCGCTCCGACAACGGTCCGGCGCCGCGGACGCGCCCGGGGGCCGGCGGATGGCTGTGGCGCTGCATTTCTCATGATAGTGTCCTTCCCCGCCGCGCCCCGCCCCCGGCGAGGCGGACTGGTGCGTTCAGCGTTTGACCGATTATACTCCCCCAAGCCGCATCAATATCACTGCCTCCGCAGTAGGGCCGGATAAATCCCGTCCACCATCATGATGGCGCATCGCTGCTGGAGGTTTCCGCCTGGAAACAGGGAGGCACGATGAAACTGGACAGCAGAGGCCTTGGAGTGACGGCCGAGTCGGACGCGGAGATTTACGCAATCAACCATTTCGCCGATCAATTGCTAAGCCTCGGCCCTGATTCGGCTGCGATACTCGAGAGCGCGGCGGCCTTTCCGGATTGCGCCATGATCCAGGCCTATGCGGCCTCCATCTACGTCTACGCACAATCGCCGGCGCAAGCGCTCAGGGCGAATTCGATGCTGAAGCGCGCGCGCCGGCGCCTGGCGGATCTGAGCGAGCGTGAACGCCTCTTTATAGATGGTGTCGAAGCGGGTTGCCGGGGCGAATTCGAGCGCGCCATCCGCGCCTATGAGACCATAGCGCACAGTTGGCCGCGCGACGTGGTCGCCGCCAAGCTGGCCGAGTTTCATTTCTTCCAGACCGGCGAATCGGCGCGTCAGCTGGCTTTCATGCAGAGCATCGCCGCGGCCAATCGCGATTACAGCCATTTGCGATCCATGTACGCGTTTGCGCTGGAGTTATGCGAGCGGCGCGAGGAGGCGGAAGCGGCTGCGCGAGACGCGCTGCAGCTCAATCCGCTCACGATGTGGGCGCAGCACTGCCTGGCCCATGTCTTCGCCGGACAGTCGCGCGTCGTGCAGGGAATTTCGGAACTGCTGAGGTTCAGCGGTGGATGGCGCGGGTTCAGCCGCTACATCCAGGCGCATAACTGGTTCCACCTGGCGACGTTTTACCTGGCCAACCTCGAGTTTCAAAAGGTCCACGACGCGTTCCGCGCGCAAATCTGGGGCTTTCTTCCCGACAGCGCCGGCGAGCTCACGGACGCGATACTCTTGCTGTGGTATCTCGAACTGGCCGGCGATGAGATCGACGGCGAATGGCGCAATATAGCACCGCACGCGCGGCCCTACGCACACGAGACTCTATTCCCGTTTCTCAACGCGGTTTCGCTCTACGCCCTGAGCAGAGCCGGCGAGGCCGGCGAGGTGGAGGCGGCGCTGAGCACGATGCAGCGCTTTGCCGACGAGCAGACGGGCCGGGCGGCATACGTGTGGCGGGAGATCGGAATGCGCCTGGTGCGCGGCTGTGTCAGCTTCGCGCGGGGTGAATACGGACCGGCAGCCGCGCTCATCGGGCCGATCCTGAAAGATGTACAATACGCCGGCGGCAGCGACGAGCAGCGCGGCGTATTCATCCAATCAAACCTGGTAGGCTTGATCCGCTCAGGGCAAAAACGCGACGCTGAACGCGCGCTGCGCGAGTATATAGGTGCGCGCCCAGTCACCGCTCTGGAAGAGCGCTGGTTGGAGCAGGTGTAGAATCCCAGGGGGAGTAAAAAAGGAGAGCTTCGATGCCACACGCGGAAAATCGCGGGGTGAAAATCTATTACGACTGCTACGGAAGCGGAGCGCCGATCGTCTTCCTGCATCCGTGGACCACCAACGGCAACATCTGGTACTACCAGCTCTTTACTTTTGCGGTGAGCAACCTCTGTGTCGCAATCGACCATCGCGGAATGGGCCGCTCGGACAAGCCCGCCGCCGGCTACTCGATTCCCGAACATGCTGCCGACGTCGCCGCGGTGCTCGACACGCTCAAGATCGATCGCGCGGTTTTGGTCGGCAATTCAATTGGCGGCATGATTGCGCTGCAATTCAACCTTGATCATCCCGACCGCGTAATCGGCAACGTGATCGTCAGTTCCGGCACTGGCCTGTTCGAAGGGCTGGATGACCAGACGCTGAAGGATATGGCGGCCGCTTATGAATCCGATTACCTGGGCACCTTTGATACCGCCCTGGAAAATTCCATCTCGGCGCGCAGCAAGCGGGAGAAGCCGGAAATCCTCGAGGTGATGAAGGCGCACATGCGTATCGACGCCTTTCCTCATCACGTCTTCAAGTCCTCGTTTTACGATCCAAACGGATTGTTCCGCTGGAATATCGGGCCGCGCCTTAAGGAGATCCGCAAGCCGACCGTGGTCTTCGCCGGCGAAGAAGACTTAGGCATTCCAATGGAGAAAAACAAGTTCCTGGCCGACAACATCCCGGGCGCCAGATTGGTAGCGTTAAAGGAAGTCGGCCATTTCTACCAGCTCGAACGGCCGGCTGAGTTCAACGCCGGGTTACGCCAGTTCCTGGCGAGTGTCGGCGCGTGATCAATGCGGCAGCCCCGCCCGCACACCGTGGGAGTCTGCGGCGCGCCACATACTGCAGCGATGATCGGCCTTAGAGAGCAATCGGTTCGCAGCGCGAAGTCCTTTGCCGAGGCCCGCGCGCTTCATCGATGGCGGATTCCCGAGCGCTACAATACCGCGGTCGATTGCCTGGATCGCAACGCTGCAGGCGGCGGACGGGCTGCGTTGTTATATGAAGACTCCTTGGGAAGAACAAGGAGCTGCAGCTTCGGGCAACTGCTCGCGTCGTCATGCCGTCTCTCCAATGCGATGGCGGGGCTTGGGATCGGCCGCGGCGACGTGGTCGCGATCGCGGCCGGACAGCAGCCCGAAACTGCGATCGCGCACATGGCGATTTATCGTCTGGGCGCGGTCGCCCTGCCCATCTCCAGGCTGTTCGGTGACAACGCATTGCGCCACCGGCTCAAGCACGGCGGCGCCCGCGCGATTGTAGCCGAAGCGGAGATGGCCGCCAGGCTCGAGGCCCTTCGCCAGGACCTGCCGGAACTGCGCCACATGATCATTGCGGGCGGCGATGCACCGGGTGTGAGGTTCGATGATTTGGTCGAGCGGGCCAGACCGGAACGCGCCCCGGCGCCGACTGCTGCCGAAGATCCGCTCTTGCTGATGTACACTTCCGGAACCACCGGCGATCCCAAAGGCGTGCTGCAGGCCGGCCGCAACATCCTGGGCCGCAATGGGTTTGACTATGCGCTCAATTTCATCCGCCCCGACGACATCTACTTCAGTCCTGCCGACTGGGCATGGTCGGCAGGCCTGACCGGACTGATTTGCCCCTGGGCCTATGGCATCCCCGTCGTGGCTTACGGCGGCCGGGCCAAATTCGACCCCGAGGCTGTTCTGCATCTTATGGAACGCTTTCGGGTTACGATCGCGATGTTTCCACCGGCTGCGCTTGAGCTGATACGCCAGGTTGGCCGGCCCCGTGAAAAACACCGCCTGGCGCTGCGATGCGTTTTCGTGACAGCGGGTTCTCCCAGCGCGGCGCTGGCCGCATGGTTGAGGGATGAATTCCGCGTGGCGTTCAACGTCGGCTACGGCCAGACCGAAGCGAACACCGTTATCGGCACCTGCACGGAGCTGGAGCGCCCGCACCCCGGCGCCCTGGGCAAGGCATATCCCGGCCATGATGTGGCGATTGTGCGCGAGGACGGCACCGTGCTCAAACGGGGAGAAACCGGGATTATTGCGCTGGCTCACGGCGATCCGGTGCTGATGAAGGAATACTGGAAAGATACCGGCGCGCTGGCGGAGAAGTTCATCGGCGGTTGGATGCTGACCGGGGACTGCGGCGCGATGGACGACGAGGGCAACGTTTATTTTCTGGGCCGCGACGACGATGTGATCAAGAGCTCCGGCTATCGCATCGGACCCGATGAGGTGGAAGGCGCGCTGATGGAGCACCCGGCGGTTGCATCCTGCGCGGTGATCGGAGCGCCCGATGCCGAGCGCACCCAGGTGGTCAAAGCACTGGTCAAGCTGCGCACGCCTCACGTTCCCTCGACGGAAATCATAACGCAACTGCAGGAACACGTACGCGCGCGGGTTGGGGGTCACGCTTATCCGCGCCAGGTAGAGTTCGTTGACGACCTTCCTGTAACGGTTACAGGCAAGATCAAACGCAAGGAATTGCGCCAGCGCGAGACTTTGAAAGCATCGCCACTAAGCTAGGAATTGACTCTCTTGCCCGGGGCGTGCGCGGTTGGTACTGCTGTGCGAACTCCATGAATCACATCACCCCGACAATCCACCTGCGATGGCGCGCCCGCGGCCGGTAATCGCGGTATCCGGACTGCGAATCGTTCGCGACGCCACCATCCTGGAACGGATCGACTGGCAGGTCGAGCGGGGCCAGAATTGGGCGATACTGGGGCCCAACGGGTCGGGCAAAACCTCGCTGCTGCGCGCGTTGACCGGCTATCTGCCGCCCACCGCTGGAACGATCTCGGTGCTGGGAGAGACCTACGGCCGTTCGGACTGGCGCGAGCTGCGCAAGCGAATCGGAATCGTCAGCTCGAGCATCTATCAGATGATGGCCGAGAATGAGACGGCGCTCAATTCGGTGCTGAGCGGCCGCTTCGCACAGATTGGACTGTGGGGCGCGGTTGCGCCGGCGGAACGCCGCGAGGCAGCGCGCATCCTGCGCCGTGTCGAGTGCGAGTATCTGCGCGACCGTCCGTGGACGCATCTGTCACAAGGGGAGCGCCAACGCGTCCTGATCGGGCGGGCGCTGATGGCGCGGCCCAAGTTGCTGATCCTGGATGAGCCCTGCGCCGGCCTGGACCCCGCCGCGCGCGAGCATTTCCTGCAGTTCCTGGAACGGCTGGCGCGCGGGCGCGGCGCTCCGGCGCTGGTGCTCGTAACGCATCACACGGAGGAGATCACCAGCAGCTTCTCGCACGTCCTGGTGTTAAAGGACGGACGCGTTCTGGCGTCGGGCACCAAGACCCGGATACTCACCTCGACGCTGCTCTCCGAAGCTTTCGGAGTACCGGTCCGAATCCGCCGCAGCGCCGGCCGTTACCTGCTGGGTGTCCGCCCCAGGCCGGCGGTAGTGCTCTAGCCAGGATGTTCGAACGCGTCGGCGCGGGACTAGGCCATGAGGATCTTGTGCGAAGGCTTGCGAAAGGGGGCCGTGGCATTGCGTGTATCCACGACCAACCGGGCATGCTCCAGGATCATCGGATAGTCGATGTCAGAATGGTCGGTGACGATCACCACCGCGTCGCTCGACGCAACCGTGTCGGCAGATAGCCGCACCGACAGCAGCGGTTTTTCCAGGTAGCGGGTCTCCAGCCGCGGCACATGCGGGTCGTAGTAGCTCACTCTGGCCAGCCGCTCATGCAGAAGCTGGATGATTCGGATCGCGGGCGACTCGCGCACGTCTTCGACATTCTTTTTGTACGCGGCTCCGATCAGCAGGACTTCCGCGCCGTTGAGCGCTTTTCCGGTCAGGTTCAGTCCCTCGGTCAGCCTGTCCACAACATGCTGCGGCATCCCCGAGTTGATTTCGCCCGCCAGCTCGATAAAGCGGGTGTTGAAGTCGTACTGTTTGGCCTTCCAGGTCAGATAAAAGGGGTCGACGGGGATGCAATGCCCACCCAGACCGGGACCGGGGTAAAACGGCGTGAAGCCGAACGGCTTGGTAGCCGAGGCCTTGATTACTTCCCAAACGTCGATATCCATCCGCTCGAACAGCAGCTTGAGTTCGTTGATCATCGCGATGTTGACGCATCGATAGATGTTTTCGAGCAGCTTGGCGGCCTCGGCGGCGCGCGCCGATGAAACCGGAACGACCCGCTCCACCAATGCGCCATAAGCGGCGACGGCGACCTGGCCACATCGCGGGGTGACGCCGCCCACTACCTTGGGAATCGTGCGGGTAGAAAAATCCGTGTTGGCAGGATCTTCGCGCTCGGGCGAAAACGCCAGGAAGTAATCCTTTCCTACTGCTAACCCGGTCGTTTCGAACAGCGGCAGCAATACTTCGTCAGTGGTGCCCGGGTAGGTGGTGCTTTCCAGCACGACGAGCTGCCCGCGATGCAGGTGCTCGGCGACCGCCCTGGCGGTGTTGACGACGAAGGTCAGGTCGGGCGCCCGCCCCTCACCAAGGGGAGTCGGAACGCAAATGATTGCGGCGTCGCATTCGCGCAGGGCGGAAAAATCGGCGGTCGGCCGCAGGCGGCCGGCCTCTGCCAGACCGCTGATTCGTTGGGCGGGAATATGGCCGATGTAACTCCGGCCGGCCTGCAGTTGCTCGACCTTGGCGCGGTCAACGTCGAAGCCAAGGGTTTCAAAACCCGCCTCCGCAAAGCAGCAGGTCAGCGGCAGTCCCGCATAGCCCAGGCCCAGGACACCGACCCGTGCGGTGCGATCCTTAAACTTCGCAATAGCACGTTCCCACAGCTCAGCCATCAGTTCGTTTCTCCCTTACACGGCGACTCCCCGGCATTCGCCGTGCTCCGCAACAAAGCGTGATATACCCGCCGCGGGCACATCGTGTGGTGGCCAATCAGCACTTTATGTAAGGTGACGTTTCAGGCGGACAGGCGCAAGATGCCAGGCGCGGTTGCTCCGGGCCAGAGGTGATAGATGCCGGCGTCAAGCGAAGCGCGGTGAACCGACCTCCAGCGTCTGGCCATTTTCCGGCTGCACGACGGCCAACGAATCAAACCGGGCCAGATAGCGATGGATAACGACGTCATGGTCGGTGGCAAAGGACTGAAGCGCCTTGACGTCAATAGCCGTCGTTTCGTCATCCGCGATTAAAATCTCGTTGAAGCTGGTTTCGCGGTAAACGCGGGCAATGTCGGGAATTCCACCTAACACGCGACGACCGCGAACCAGCATGTGGCGCTTGAACACGTCGTCATCAAGGAAACCGACCAGGCTGAGGCGCTCGGAACCGTCGCGCAGCAATTCCCGCGCGGCGCTGTCGCCGATCGAGCCGGCTCCGACCACCAGCACTCTGCGCACCGGGGCCGCAAAATAGTTCAACACGCTCCTCAGGATGCGAAATGACATGCGTGTTCCAACCAGCAGGTTGAACAGTAAGATCGCGAACACCACCAGCATCGACGCCGGAAGGCCGGCACCCACAGCCCTTATAACCCCGGCCGCCAGCAGGCCGGCCAGCGCGGCGGCGACCTGAAAGCGCAGCGCTGCCTCAAGGCTGGCGTAGCGCCACATGTGCCGGTAGGTCCCGGTTATCACGAAAGCGGTATATGCCGTCAGGCAAACGGTCGGCAGGCCGTATGAGAAATGTATGACCGTGGGCCATGAAACGTGGAAATTGTGGTCGATCAAAATCGCTCCGTAGTAGGAGGAGGATATAACCAGGAAGTCCAGGACAAATTCCACTGCCCGCCGCTGATAGGACAGGCTCAGGATAAGCCGGCCCAGCCGCGGCACCGCGCCGAACATCCGGCTGGGCGGTTCAGTCTCGAAGGAAAGATTGGCCAAAAACAGCCCGATGGTCGCAAACATCAGTGCGCACAGCGGCAACACCATAACTATCATCGGCTTCCAGGCCAGGCTGATAAACACCGCCCATCCGGCGCCGATCGCTCCCAGCGCCCACAGCACGGAGGCAACGCGTTTTTGCGAAAGCCCCAGGGTGTGAAGCCGGTGATGGCAGTGGTCCAGGCCACGGTTGGAGATTGCGCGACCGGTCGCCAGGCGAGTGACCGTGACGATCGAGGTGTCGATTATCGGAACCGCCATCAGCAAGGCCGGGGTGGCCAAAAGCGCCAGCCTCGACTCACCGGCGTGGCGCACAGCGTCAAGGCACAGCACTCCGAGTATAAACCCGACGGGAAGCGATCCGGCGTCGCCCAGGTAGATGGCGGCCGGATTGAAATTGTAAAGCAGAAAACCGCCCAGCGCCCCGCACAGGGACAACGCGGTCAAGGCTTCGGCGATATTGTGATGAGCGGTTGCGATTATCGCCACCCCAATCGTGGCGACGATCCCCAGTCCAGCGGCCAGACCGTCGAGCCCGTCGATCAGATTGAACGCGTTTATCGCGGTCAGAATCCAGAAGGCCAGTGCGAACTGCTGCACGCCCCATGGAAAAAAGGGCGGAACCTTAACCCACGCCGCGACCATGATCGCCGGCGGAATCTCGCATAGCAGCTTGGTCAGCGGCGCCAAGGTCACTACGTCATCGACCAGCCCCACCACGCACAGAGCCAGGCCTCCGATCAGCAGCCAGGCTGGCGCGCCGCAAAACCAGCCCACGCCGGTAAAAACCGCTACCACCGCCACGCCGCCAAGCATCGGAACCGGCGCGGTGTGCCACCGATCCTTGGCCGGCTTGGCGACCCAACCAAGCTGTAGTGCGACGCGCCGCACAACGGGAATCGCCGCAGCGGTTACTACCAGCGCCACGACCGGCACAAGGAGCAACGATTGAATCAGCTTCAACTTCCCCTACCCATCTGCAGCGTGGAAAACTTCATCTTGCTGCAGCACCCATTCAGTTACGACACCACTTGCCATCACTGTTGGGATAAACTTGCGTGACAGGCGCAAACGGCTGATTTCTGTCCGAGGCCCTCCGCAAATTTGCGTTCAGCCACACTCAGCTCGAATCTATGTCCTACGAACTCGAATTGCGTCTAAGCCAAGCTGTGCTTTCTTTGCCCAAACCCATATTTTTGTAGTCTTCGGACAAGCCGAGGTCAAGTAAAATCGCAAATACTTAGACTGCGACGCTTTTTGATTGGTTGAGCATCTCTTGGGCAGAGGTGGACTAATCCGACGGCGCTTAAACTAAAGGCCGATGGCAGGCTAGAAGGTGCCCACTTAAACCTAGTCACGAGCGCGATCCGGGGTTCGTGGTACCCCAGCAACCTGCGCACGTCTTCGGAAAGCGAGCCGATCTTCTACATTGAGTAGGATCTCTTGGGCCGGCGGTCAAGGGTTCGGCCCTGTCCGGTTCTATCTTGTCAGCATGCTGCTCTGGCGCGCGGTCTAGGGCCCGAACAAATCGCTGGCTCCGGAGGGCGTCGGACAGGACGAGGGGACAGGCGGAACGTCCACGACGGCGGCCGACGAGCCGGAGATTCCGCCAGAGGTTGCGTTGACCGTCGCGCAACCGGGTCCGGCGGCGAAGTAACTTCCAGCTGGAGCCGTGTTTGGCACCACGACTGAGGTGTTGTTGGTGATCCAGTTGGTCGTGGCGTTGTTAGTTATGTCTTGCGTGGAACCGTCGCTAAAGACTCCTACCGCATGGAACGAAATTGTAACGCCAGCTGTGGGTACGGCGGTCACGATAGGTCTGGGACACGTGGTCTCAATCGGTGCGGGCGTGGTGCTCGCAGTCGAGGTGGAAACCGGCGTCGGCGTCGCGGGCGTCCCCGGGCAGATTGAAATGCTCTGCAAAAAGGGTCCTCCAGGCGACGGTATGCCGCACGGGGTCACCGGTATTCCGCCGGTGAAGGTCGCACAGGGCGTGCTGGAACTGCTGCTGCCACAACTCCACGACAAAGTCACCGCCAGCAGCATCATCGCGGCGCCAAGGAGAATCCACCGTGCCCTGTTTATCATCGGGATTCAGCTATGACCGGGGGCAGGCAGCATGTCAAGAACGTGTTCGCCATCCGGTTTTGGATGAAACGCCGCTGCGCCGCGTATCCCTGGCGCGTAACTTAAGCGATGAAGCGGAACCGGACTGCGACCGGAAGGCATGCCAGCAGGCCTGCACAATTTTCCATAGTGCACGAAGTCCCAACCGGCGTCCATCAACCATCAACCGACTTGCAGGCTCGTGGACCTCGGAAAAACCAGTTGAAAATCCTAGGGTTGCGGCGTTTTTCCACGACGAGCTTTGCGGCATGGCCCTTGCTCCAGGGCCACGGAGCGATTGCAGCGCTCATCCACCTTAGGCACCGCGCTGCGGCGGCGAATTACGCGAAGAGGAGAGCTCGCGATGGGTTATCGGCGGACCAAGGAACAGACAGTGCCGCCGCCGGCGCTGCACAACCGGTTTGTACCATTGCGTCTTGGTTTGCTCGCCTTGCCGTTATTTGCGCTCATCGCCAGTAGTTGCGTTCCGGCTTCATCCTCTTATACTGCGGTTGCGCCTCCCCCACCGCCGCCGCCCGCCGCTCCTATCGTGAATAATCCGCCGGCGGAGAAAGCCCACGACGAAACTGTTGTTGCGCTCGCCTCGTGGTACGGTCCCGGATTTGAGGGACACCGGACCGCAACCGGAGAGCGGTTCTCATCTTCGAGGATGACCGCCGCCGGAAAGGGACTCCCGCTGGGCTCGCGCGTGGTCGTTACCAACCTTCACAACGGGCGCTCGGCGACGGTGCGGATCAATGATTGCGGTCCGATGCGCGCCGGCCGCAGAATCGACTTATCCAAGAAAGCGGCACGAGAAATCGGGATTATCGATCACGGCACAGCCAAGGTGGAAATCAAGGTCATCCATAAACCCACAGACGCAGTGACCTGCAAATTGTGATCACTCCCCCGGGTCAGCGTCCCGCGCTGACCAGGCGGCTGCGAATGGCAGGCTCGGTAGCGGCCTCGATAGCGGTAAACACCATCGCAAGCGCGCCGTCGAAAATTGCGCGGTCGGCCTCCTCGGTGGCGCAGTGGGCGGCAAACTCCGGCTGATGATTGACGGCCGGCAGCGAGTTGATGCCGATAATCGGGTGGATTGCGGGCATCACGTGCGAGAGGTTGCCCATGTCGGTGGAGCCCGACGCCGAAGGGTTGTCCATCCTGCCTCCAACGGTGCTGCGGAACTGGCGCCCGAGCGCTTCCGCATTGCGCTGGTAAATTGCGCCCAATTCCATGTCATGCACCATTTCGGCGTAAGGTTTGTCCCCGCCGGCGATAGCGAGTTTGCAGCCAGTTGCCAGCGCGCCGGCCTCGAAACAGGACTTCACGCGCGGGAAGAGGGTTGCCAGGTGATGCCGCGTTTTGGCGCGCACGATGTAGCGCGCCGAGGTATGCGCTGGAACCACGTTTGGCGCATCGCCGCCCTTGGTCACGATACCGTGGACGCGATCGCTGTGGCGGATGTGCTGGCGCAGCAATCCAATCGCGGTCTGCGCCACCACCAGCGCATCGGCGGCATTGAGCCCAAGCTCCGGAAACGCGGATGCGTGTGCTTCCTTGCCGGTATAGAAGACGTCAAAAGCGCTGGCCGCGATCATCGGCGGGTGCATCACATCAATCGGCCCCGGATGTACCATCATGGCCGCATGCACACCCTCAAACGCGCCGCGCTCAAGCATCAGCACCTTGCCGGCGGCGTCGCCCACTTCCTCGGCTGGAGTACCGAACAGGCTGACCGTAACGCCGATTTCGTCCGCAACGGTGGCCGCGGCGATTGCCGCGCCGACCCCGATCGCGGCGATGATGTTATGCCCGCAAGCGTGGCCGATGCCCGGTAGGCTGTCGTATTCGGCGCAAAATGCAATGTGAAGCGGACCCGAACCGGCGCGCGCCAGCAATGCCGTGGGCAGATCGCAGACTCCGCCCTGCACGTTGAAACCGGCGTCCACGAGCGCGTCGGCCACCCACAAGGACGCTTTTTTTTCCTCCCATCCAATTTCAGGATGGCCATGGATCCTGTGGCTCAGATCGATCAGGCTGGTCTGTGCGGTCTCCAGCCGGCGGCGGGCAGCGCTTTTGGCGTCCATCGTTCAGTGACTCCCTCTCCGCCGGGCTGTCGCGAGGCGGATTCTCCTGCTATGCGGCCCCGCCCCGCTTCCTATGCTGAATCAGACGGGTCTGGACGCCGCCGGTTACTACCTAGTGTACATCCGCTTGCCGGCGAGCCTCGCGCCGATTGTAAACCGGGTACGAACCGTCAGGCGCGCTGCTTCATCGCCGCTTCAACTCGCCGGCGCATCTCTTCGGGACTCACATCCTCCTTGTGAGTGCCAATCGACCAACGGTTGCCGGCCGGATCTCTGACGTCGGCTCTGCGATCGCCATAGAACTGGTCGGCGGGCTCCATCAGCGAGACAGCGCCGGCCGCAAGCGCCTGCCTGTAGGTAGCATCCGTATCTTCCACATACAAATGAAGAACGCTGTGAACGGCTGAATACTCAGTCGTGGCGTCCGCCATCATCACCGGCGAGTCGCCGATGGTAAGTTCGGCATGCCCGATCTTTCCGTCCGGACCCGGCATCCGCACCATCTCCCGCGCTCCAAAGGCCTGCTTGAGGAAATCCATCAGCTTTGCGGCGCCGTTGACGACCAGATAGGGCGTGACGCTATGGTAACCATCGGGTATGGCCTTGACCGCCATTGCTTTCCTCCCAAAGAAGGGGAATTGTCGCGTCGCAGGCGATTGCAATGCGCGCACCGATCTATTGCCGCAAAGCCCGGTTGAGCTGTCAACAAAATAGACGGCGCGGCACGGCAGTCGATAAAGTAGCTCCGACAGAAGTCGAACCTCGCGAGGTGAATCGTGGATTACCGCAAGGAATTGATCGTCAAGCCCGGCTCCAAGGTCAAGCTGCGGCATATCGACCCGGATTACCATGGCGCCCACGAGTCGCACGAAAAGGCCCTGCCGGAGATCCAGAAATTCGTCCATCGGATGGGCGAACTTCAGTACCTGATGTATGCCGAGCGCAAACACGCGCTGCTGGTCGTCCTGCAAGGCATCGACGCCGCCGGCAAGGACGGTGTCTGCCGCCATGTTATCGATGGGATGAACCCGCAGGCGTGCTCCGTGCTTGCCTTCAAGCAGCCGACCGGCGAAGAGCTGGCCCACGACTTCCTGTGGCGCATTCATCAGCAGACTCCCGCCCACGGAAAGGTGGCCGTATTCAACCGCTCGCACTATGAAGATGTGCTGGCCGTCCGGGTGCACAAGCTTGTTCCCAAGGACATCTGGTCGGGGCGCTACGAACTGATTAATGACTTCGAGAAGCTGCTGGGGAACAGCAATACAGCGATTATCAAGTTCTTTCTCTATATCTCCCCGGAGGAGCAGTTGGATCGCTTCAAGATACGGCTTGACGATCCAACCCGTCACTGGAAGATCAGCGACAGCGACTACCGGGAGCGCGAGTTCTGGGATGATTACATCGACGCGTACGAGGACATGCTGGAGCAGTGCTCGACCAAGCATGCGCCGTGGTACGTAATTCCCTCCAACCATAAATGGTTCCGCAACCTCGCCGTATCACAGATCATCTGCGCCACCATGGAAGATCTCGGCATGCAGATGCCCAAACCGACCGTCGATATCGCCGCCGTACGCAAGGAATATCACGAAGCCAAAACTGAACAGGGAAAGGGGCAGAAGAAAAAGTAGAGGCGAGTTCCGAAGAGGAGCGTCAAACGCCAGGCCTGCGGTCTTGAAACCGGTCGGGGTTGAAGTTTAGGTTGCGCTGATGGCCTCCGATGTCAGCGGTGATGGCGGCCCAAAATTGGGCGAGGCGAGCCGGCCACGGTGGTTGTTCGCGTCCTTTCGGGGCTATCAACCGTCGTGGTTAGCGGCGGATGTGATCGCGGGGCTGATGCTGGGGGCGATTTCGATTCCTGAGCAACTCGCGACCGCGCGCCTGGCCGGACTCGATCCACAGGCTGGCCTGTATGCACTGGTCGCCGGTTCGCTGGGATTCGCGATCTTCGGCGCCAATCGCTTTGTTTCGGTCGGCGCCGATTCCACCATCGCTCCGATCTTTGCCGGCGCGCTGGCGACGCTGGCCGCGGCAGGATCGCAACATTACGCCGAGCACGCGACCATGGTGGCCTTCCTGGTGGGAGCCATGCTGGTTACCGTCGGCGTCGTGGGCGCGGGCTGGATCGCCGATCTTCTGTCGATCCCGGTGACGGTCGGTTTCCTGGCGGGAATCTCCGCCCACATCATTGTGGGTCAACTGCCTTCAATACTGGGAATAGCCGGACCCACGGGATACCTGCTTTCCCGGATTGCGATAATCGCGCGGCACCTTCCCAATGCGAACTTGTACGCGTTGGCGATCGGAGCTGCGGTGCTTGCAATTACGGCTGGAGCGGAACGGATCGGCCCGCGCGTTCCCGGCGCTTTGATCGCAATCGTCGCGGCGGCAATCGCCGTGGTTGCCCTGGACTTGAAGGCCCGCGGCGTCGCCGTGCTGGATCCGCTGCCTCATGGACTGCCCGGGCTAACGCTTCCCCAGGCCGGCGAACTTGGTTTCATCGGACGCCTGCTGCCGGCCGCGCTGGTGGTCGCGGCCGTGTGCATGATGCAAACAACCGCCGTTGTGCGATCGTTCCCCTCCGACCCTGGCGTGCGAGAAGACGTCAGCCGCGACTTCGCCGGCGTGGGCGCCGGCTGTATCCTGGCCGGCCTGATCGGCGCCTTCGCGGTTGACGCCAGCCCGCCATGTACCGCGATCGTCAAGGAATCGGGCGGACGCTCGCAGTTGGCCACGCTGACCCAGGTGGCGATGGCTCTTGCGCTGGTCTTCTTCGCCGCCGGCCTCACAGCGTACGTGCCGAAGGCCGCTCTCGGCGGTCTGCTGGTGTACATCGGAATGCGCATCTTTAAGCTGGGCGATATGATCAAGATAGCGCGCCGGGGTGGCTACGAAATCATCATGGTCGCGCTCAGCGCCGGGTTGGTGATCCTGATGCCGATCGAAACCGGGATGCTGCTGGCCATCGTGTTGTCGCTGGTGCACAGCCTGTATATGGTTGCCCGGCCGCGATGTTCTCAACTGTCGCGCGTGCCGGGAACGACCATTTGGTGGCCGCCCAGCCCCGAGCAGCCGGGCGAGCGAGTACCTGGGGTTGTCGTATTTGCCCCCGCCGCACCGATCTACTTCACCAACGCCGAGTTCATCTGCGAGCGGCTCAAGGCCGAGGTGGCAGCGGCACAAGACCCGGTCCGATTGGTGGTCATCGAGGCGATCGGTGTAATCGATATCGACTACACCGGTTCGCAGGTCCTGCAGGAAACGATAGCCCAACTGCGGGGCGCCGCAATCGATGTCGCATTTTGCCGGATGGAAGCTCCACGCGCCCAGGCGGCTGCCAAGCAAACCCGTTTGTTTGATGCCGTCGGAGCGGACCATATGTTCCGCTCCGCCGAAGAGGCGGTCCACAACCTGGCAAACCATCTTGAAGCAGCGCATCGGAGTTCAAGTCATGGCCAGGGAACCAATTGACCCCGCGACAATCAGCAGCTATCACGCTCACGTCTATTACGACTCCGCCTCGCGCGCTGAAGCTGCGGCGTTGCGCGAGGCGCTGGAGCGCGATTTCAAAGTAGAAATGGGACGATGGCGCGCCAGTCCCGTCGGCCCTCATCCGCAGGCCATGTACCAGGTCAAGTTCGGCCCGGATCAATTTGCGCGGATCGTTCCGTGGCTGATGCTCAACCGCGGCGGACTGACGATCCTGATTCATCCCAACACCGCGGACGCATACCGTGACCATGCGGAGCACGCTCTGTGGCTGGGCCAGAAGTTGAGCCTCCGCCTTGACGTGCTGCGCCGGGCGAGTTGACGCTCCGGCCTCGGCTGCTATTGCCGCAAGGGTTGATTCCGACTTTCGTTTTCGAAGCCAATCAAGTATTCAGAGCCGTAGAGACGGCCTTGAACACAGGGAGGACACACTGATGTCCACAACGACCGGCTTGGGCGGCTACACGTACGAAGTCGACAAAAATTGGGCAAAGGTGCCGGACGGGCCGATGTACGATGTTGCCGGCGTCGGCGTTGACGCCCGCAACAATGTCTACCTGTTCAACCGCGGCGAGCATCCGGTCATTGTCCTGGACAGTCAGGGCAATTTTCTTCACTGCTGGGGCGACAAGAAAATGTTTCCCAACGCCCACGCCGTTACCATGGGCCCCGATGATACTATCTGGCTGACCGACACCTTCGACCATACCGTGCGAAAGTGCACTCTGGATGGAAAGGTGCTGATGACCCTCGGTGTCAGCGGAAAACCAGCCCAGGCGCTGAGTGGTGAGCCGTTCAACCAGTGCACGCACCTGGCAATCCATCCCGGCACCGGCGACCTGTTCGTATCCGACGGTTATCTCAACGCTAAAGTGCATAAATACTCACCCGACGGCCGTCTGCTTTATTCATGGGGCGAGCCGGGCAACGAGCCGGGTCAATTCAATCTGCCGCACAACATCTGCGCCGATCGCGATGGAAATATCTACGTGGCCGACCGCCAAAACAACCGGGTGCAGGTATTCACCCCCAATGGCAAGCTTGAGGCGGTCTGGACCGGGATGGCGCTGCCGTGCGGAATGTGTATCGACACGCGCGCTGCCGAGCAGTTGTGTTATATCGGCGAGTTGAGTTCCGCCGGGTGGACAGGCCAAACCGGTGACTTCTGGCAAGCGTGGAACGCGCACGCCATGGGTCCACGCATCAGCATCTATTCCCTTGACGGCAGGTTGCTGGCCAAAGTCTGTGACAATGGACAGGGAGAAGGTCCCGAACAGTTGATCGCGCCGCACGGAATCGCCGTCAGTGCGGAGGGTGATATCTACGTTGGCGAGGTTTCATGGACCTTTGTCGGCCGGCGGCTAAAGCCCCCCAGGCCGCTGCAAAATTTTGCCAAGCTGGTCAAAGTGAAGCGGTCCAAAGAGGTGACGCGCTCTTAGCGGTCCTTGGTGGAGGATGAGATCGACGGACAAGTCTCCATCAGCTGTGGTGCGCTCCCGGCTGAAGCATCCGGTCATCGATTCCGACGGCCATTTCATTGAATCGTTCCCGGCGTTCCTTGACTATCTGAAGACTGTGGTCGGCGCGGACCTGACCAGCCGCTTCGAATCGGCATGGGGAAACTCTCATATCGCGGCCCAGTCGTGGTACGGCCTGACCCCGCAGCAGCGCTATGAGCGGCGCGCGACCCGCGCACCGTGGTTCACGCTGCCTACCAGGAACACGCTGGACCGGGCGACTGCGATGTTTCCCAAGCTGCTATTTGAAAGGCTCGACGAAATGGGGCTGGACTTTACGGTGATGTATCCCGGGTTGGGGCTTACGGCACCGGCCCTTCAGGATGAAGAGATGCGCCGCGCATCATGCCGCGCGCTCAACAACCTCTATGCGGATCTATTCAGGGACTACGCGCGGCGCATCACGCCCGTGGGCATCATCCCAATGCACACTCCACGAGAAGCCATCGAGGAGCTTGAGCATGCCGTCACGAAGCTCGGGCTCAAGGCCGTGATGATGGCCAGTTACGTCCGGCGCCCGGTAAAGGCGATTGAGGCCGCCTACCCGCAAGCCGCGCCCTACGCGCTGTGGCTCGATACTTACGGCATCGACAGCGAATACGATTACGACCCGGTATGGAGCAAGTGCGTCGAGTTGGGGGTCGCACCGACCTTCCACACCGCGGGTTATGGGATGGCCTGGCGCAATTCCATCTCCAACTTCATGTTCAACCATATTGGCCACTTCGCGGCGTCGGCGGAGGGGCTTTGCCGCTCCTTGTTCATGGGCGGCGTCACGCGCCGGTTCCCAACGCTTAAGTGTGCGTTCCTGGAGGGCGGCGTCGGTTGGGCGCGTAGTCTGCTCAGCGACTCGCTCGGGCATTGGGAGAAGCGCACCGTCCAGGCTTTGGAAAACTACGATCCGGCGCAGCTGGATCGGGAAACGCTGCTCGATTTGAGCGAGCGCTTTGGCGGGCCTCTAACTGCGCTGAGCAAAGTCGAATTTCTAGCCGCCTCCCATCCGGAGGATTCCACGCTCGTCGATGATTGGGGGCCATGCCAAATCCGCGGCAGGCAGGACCTGTGCAATCTGTTCGTGCCTCACTTCTACTTCGGGTGCGAGGGAGACGACCCTGTCACCGCTTCGGCCTTTGATGCGAGGCGCAATCCCTTCACCGCTCGTTTGAAGGCGGTATACGGTTCGGACATCGGCCACTGGGACGTGCCCGACATGCGGGAAGTAACCAGCGAAGCCTACGAGATGGTTGAGAAACAGCTCATCTCCGAAGAGGATTTTCGCGACTTCGTATTCGTCAACCCGGTCGAACTGTGGACCGGCCTCAATCGCAAATTTTTCCAGGGCACCGCGGTCGAAAACGAAGTGAAGCAACTCCTCTCGGAAAAATAAGTTTACCAAGCAAGGTTTCCGGCGGATCGCTGGAAGGAGCGACCTTAATGGCAGATTACGATCTGATTATCCGCAACGGCACCATCGTTGATGGCACACGGATTCCGGCCTACCGGGGAGATATCGGAGTGCGAGCCGGCAGGATTGCCGCGATGGGCAGGATTAGAGGCAATGCGAATCGGGCAATCGACGCCACCGGACTGATCGTCGCGCCTGGCTTTATCGATCTCCACACTCACTACGACGCCGCACTGAGCGGCGGAACAAAATGGGATCCGTACGCCACGATTTCCGGCTGGCACGGCGTCACTACCGTGGCGATCGGCAATTGCGGCTTCGGCTTCGCTCCGGTGCGGGCCCAGGATCGCGAGCGCGCGATGCGCAGGATGGAACGCACGGAGAGCATCCCGCTCTCATGTATGGAGCACGGGATGCGCTGGGACTGGGTGACCTTCCCCGAGTTCCTCGACAGCCTCGACCGCGCCGGTATTGGCGTCAACGCGGCCTCGATGGTGCCCTACATTCCGGTGCGAGCCTGGGTCCTGGGCAACGAGGCCTCGCGCGACCCCAGGTACCAACCCACCGGCGACGAAATCGCGGAGATCAAGCACCTGCTGCGGGAAGGACTTCGTGCCGGCGGCTTCGGCTTCTCGGGCACTTTCAGCATGGCCAACCGCGACTACGACGGCGGCTATCTGCCCACTCATGTCGCTTCGCGCGAGGAATTTCTGGAGATGGCGGCCGTTGTCGGTGAGTTCAACCGCGGCTCGATCGAGTGGACCGTCGGCGCCTCACTGCATGGCCTCGGGATGGAGTTCTTCCTCGACTTGGCCAAGGCCAGCGGACGGCCGGTCAACTGGAACGCAGTGGCACACAATCCATCGGACCCCGAGGCCCACAAGTTGGTGCTGCGATGGACCGAGAATGCCTACCGCGAGGCGCAGGTCTTTCCGGTCAATACCTGCATTCCGCTCAACTATGAATTCACCCTCGACACTATCGGGCTGTTCGATCAACTTCCGGCCTGGAACGAAGCCACCGTGGGTACGTTTGAAGAACGCAAGGCCAAACTTGGCGATCCGCGACGGCGCGCCGCTCTGATTCGCGACGCAGAAGGCGATGCGGGCCTGGGCATGGCCCGAAGCAAGGACGGTGAGGCGGGACAGATCTCAATGTTCCGCTGGGACAACATCTTTGTCGCCGACGCCGCCCTCGACAAAAACAAACCGCTCGAGGGAATGACTATTGCGGAGATTGCCAAACAGAAAGGCAAGCACCCGGTTGACACACTGCTGGACCTCGCGGTCGAAGGAGACCTCAAAGCCGAATTTGCGATGCCCGGTTTCACCAACACTGACGATCAAGCAGTTGCGGAAATAGTCAAACATCCCCTGACATTGGTGGGTTCTTCCGATGGCGGCGCGCACACCAAGTTTCTGACTTCCGGGCGCTACCCGACTCACTTCCTGGCGCACCTGGTTCGCGACATGCAGGTCATGTCGCTTGAAGAGGCGCATTGGCGGCTCTCCACGATGATCGGATGGGCAATCGGGATTCGCGACCGCGGATGGCTGCGCGAGGGATTGCCCGCGGACATCGTGGTTTACGACCTGAAAAATCTACGCCTGAAGCCGATGGAGACGGTTTACGATCTGCCCGACGGCGACTGGCGGCGAGTACAAAAGGCTGAAGGCTACCGCTACACCATCGTCAACGGCCAGATTACGTTCGAAGACAACCGCTGCACGGGCACACTGCCGGGCAGAGTCCTGCGCAGCTACAACATGGGCTCTTGATATTGACGCCAGGTACTTACGAACCCGCCCAGACTGGAAATGGAGTAATCGATGGGAAGGTTAGACGGCAAGGTTGCGCTCATTACAGGGGCGGGTTCGGGGATGGGCCGCGCTACCGCGAAACTGTTCGCTCAGGAGGGCGCGAAAGTTTCGGTGGTTGACTGGGTCGAGCCCAACGCCCGAAACGTTGCGGCCGATATGAATAACGATGGCGGCGACGCGATCGCGATCATGGCGGACGTTTCCAAGGCTGCCGACGCGGAGCGCATGGTAAAGGACACGATCGCCCGATGGGGCAGGCTTGATATCATTTACAACAACGCCGGTATCGGACCGGTCAATCTCGTCCATACCATGCCCGAAGAGGAATGGGACCGGGTGTTGAACGTCAACTTGAAAGGGGTCTTTCTCGGATGCAAATATGCGCTCCCGGAGTTGATGAAGCATGGAGGAGTGGTGCTGAGCACCGCCTCTGTTTCCGGAATCGAGGGCACCAACGGCCTGCCGCATTATTGCGCGTCCAAAGCCGGAATTATCGCACTGACCAAGGTAATCGCGATGGACTATGCGCAATACAACATCCGCGCCAATTGCATCTGTCCGGGCGGAATCAATACCGCACTGAACGAAACCTATCGGCCGAAAGACCCAGAAGGGCTGCAGCACTGGTGGAATGCCACCAATGGCGCGCATCTGCTCGGGCGTCAAGGAGAACCGGAGGAAATCGCGCGCGCCGCCCTGTTCCTGTGTTCGGACGATTCTTCATTTATCACCGGCCACGCCATTCCGGTGGACGGCGGCTTCACCGTAGGGCATCGAATGATTATGCAGTCCGGTTACGGCGGAGAGCCAACGCGCCAGAAGTGACTACTCGGACCTGAAGACCCGTATTGCTGGCAAGCCTGGAAGGAACCGGAAAATGGCGTATGACTCCCGGGTCATGAAGGCGAGTTCCAACGTGGCCGCTGTAATCGGTATTGGAGCAACCGATTTCGCCGCGGACTACAAGGCTTCCCGCTCCGGGAAGCCACCCGCAACCGACATCTACGGCTATGCGGCCCGGGCCTTCAAACTCGCGCTCGAAGACTCCGGTCTGCGGCGCTACGAGATCGACGGCCTGATTGCTTCGCAGGTGCCGTATATGCGGCTCGAGGAAATCCTCGGCTTGCGGCTGGAGTGGAGCATCGACTCCTTCTGGCCGGACGTGGCGCTCACGCAGGCCGTCTATGCAATTGCATCGGGCCGGGCGGAGTGCATCGCGCTGGTGCAAGCCTGCAACTATCGAGGTCGGGGCAGCCGATTTGGAGGTCCGCAGGCGGAAGGCGGCGAGAGCGTCCCACAATACTTCTATTACAAGCCATGGGGTTTTACCTCGCAGGGAGCCTTCGACGCGGCCGTGGTGCAGCGTTACATGGAAACCTATGGCCTGACTCATCGGCAACTGGGGCAGGTCGCCGTCGCTCAACGCGCGTGGGCACGACTCAATCCCAACGCCATCATGCAGTCCCCGATGACCATCGAGGATTACCTCAGTTCGCCCTTTGTCGCAGCACCGCTGCGTCTGCTTGATTATTGCCTGGTCAATGACGGCGGTGTGGCAATGATCGTGACTACCCTCGAGCGGGCTCGCCGCATACGGAAGCATCCGGTGGTAACAATCAAGGGCATCGGCTGGGGCGAAGACAACATTGATATCGCCCAGTTCAGGCCGAAGCTTATGTTCAACCGCCACCAGATGGAACACGCCGCCAGACAGGTCTTCAACATGGCCGGAGTCTCGCCGCAGGATATCGACCTTTTCTACTTTTACGATAATTTCAGCGGCGAACTATTCTACACCCTGGAGAATTATGGCTTTTGCGCGCAAGGCCGTGCGGCCGAGTTCGTTCAGAACAAGGGCATTGGTCCGGGAGGAAAGTTTCCGGTAAACACCTCCGGCGGGATGCTTTCGGAGGCATACATGCAGGGCTGGAATGCGCAGGCCGAAGCGGTCCGGCAGTTGCGGGGCGAGGCGGGAGAGCGCCAGGTGACTGATTGCCGCCTTGCGCAATTCGTTGTCAGTCAGAACGCGAAGGCGGGCGCCGTGATCTATGAACGGCTGGAGTAAGAGCAGCTCGTAAGGAACGGTGATGGAACGATACGACGTAATTATCGTGGGAGCGGGATCGGCCGGCTGTGTTCTGGCCGCGCGGCTGTCGGAGAATCCGTCGCGCAAAATCCTCCTGCTCGAAGCCGGACCGCACTTCACGTCGGTTGACAGCTTTCCCAAGGAGTTGAAGTACGGCGGCATCCTGAGTTCCATGGCGCCGGATCATCCCAACAACTGGGCCTTTGCAGCCAATCTCAGGAACGGCGTGGATCAAATCGTGCCGCGCGGCAAGGTGGTCGGCGGCTCCAGCGCCCTCAACGGTACGCTATTCACCCGGGCTTTGCCGGAGGATTTCGATGGCTGGGCCAATGCGGGTAACCACGAATGGTCGTTCGATAAAGTCCTGCCTTACTTGAGAAAGCTGGAAACCGACCTGGACTTCCGCGACGACTTCCATGGTTCTAATGGACCAATTCCCGTGCGGCGCGCTACGCGCACGGAATGGTCGCCGGTCGCGCACGCCTTTTTCAACTCGTGTCTGGACGCAGGTTTTCCCGAAGACCCGGACGTCAACGGCCCCAAGTCGATTGGCGTCGGCGCGTTGGCGGTCAACAACGTCAACGGGATCAGGATGAACACCGCCATCACCTATCTGCAACCGGCTCTGGGCCGGTCGAATCTGACAGTGCGCGGCGACATCTTCGTCCAGCGGATTCTGTTCAAAGGACAAAAAGCCGCCGGTATCGAAGGGCTGTGCGGCGGACAGAAGCTCGAGGCGGAGGGAGCTGAGGTTGTGCTAAGCGCCGGGGCGGTAAAATCGCCGCATCTGCTGATGCTGTCGGGAGTTGGACCGGCGGATCAGCTGCGTAATTTCAACATTCCAGCAATTCACGATTCGCCTAACGTCGGACAGAATTTCAGCGACCACGCTTCCCTATCGGTCAGGTTGCAGGTCAAAAAGGACGTCAGGGTCGATCCCCTCAAAAGTTCGTGGGCGCAAACCGCCCTTCATTACACAGCCAACGGCTCCGACGTGTACAGCGATATGATGTTGCTGCCATCCTCGATACCACTGAACACGGCGGTACTATATGACGTTCCATTACTCAAGCGTGCAAAGTTGCTATTAGATACCCTTCGCAGCATGTCGTTGCCCAAGGTGATAGACCAGGTGCTGCATGGCGGTGATCATTCCATCTCGCTGATCATGATGCAGGCGCGGGCCAGAGGTAAGATGACGCTAACCTCCGCCGACCCGGCCGACAAACCGCGGCTGAATTTCAACTATCTTGAGGACGATGTGGATCTGGAGCGAGCGCGGGATGGAATGCGGCTCGCCGCCCGTCTGTTGGAGACCCGTCCCTATCGGGAAATCGGAGCAAAACGCTTTTCGCCAACTGACGAGGAGCTGGCTTCCGATTCGGCGCTCAACGAATTCCTGAGTACCCATGTTGGAACGTCAATTCATATGTCGGGCACCTGCCGGATGGGTCCGGCTTCCGACCAGGCCGCGGTCGTCGATCAGTACTGCCGGGTGTATGGAATCGAGGGAGTAAGAGTGGTTGATACGTCGATCATGCCGCAGGTGGTGCGCCGCTGTCCGGCCAATACGGCTGTAATGATCGGCGAGCGCGCCGCCGCTTTCTTCGACTGAATGGCCCATTCCAACTACACTTCAGGCAAACCTCGCCTGGCATTTCGATTACGAGCGGATAAACCGGGTGTGAGGTCAGGAGCAAGCGCGGCAGATGGCACAGCGGCAATTCTTCATGGGCGTGGATATCGGCGGAACCTTCACGGACCTCGTGCTGTTGCAGGACGGCAGGCACAAACCGTTTAACGCCAAGACTCTGACCACACCCGCCAATCCCGTTGACGGCGTGATGGACGCCGTGCGTGAGGCGATGGCACAGGCTGACGCGCAGCCGCTCGAAATCAAGCGCGTCGTTCACGCGACTACGCTGGCGACGAATCTGATCCTTGAGCGCAAGGGGGCGCGGCTGGGTTACGTCGCCACCCGCGGCTTCGGCGACATGTTTCACATCAGCAAGCAGTACCCATCCGGTATCGATCGCTTCAACGCCCAGTACGAGCGCCCCCAACCGCTGGTCGAGCGTGAGATGGTGATTGAAATCACCGGTCGTTTGAACTTTCGCGGCCAAGAGCTGATCCCGCTCGACGAAGTTCAAGCCGACTCCGCCATCAGGCACCTCGCGGCGGCCAAGCCCGACGCGGTTGCTGTCTGCCTGCTCCATTCCTATGCCAATCCCGCCCACGAGCGGAGGGTCGGCGAGATGTTGCAGCGTGCGATGCCCGCCGCGTACATCGCGCTGTCCTCCGAAGTCTGGCCCGAGTTCCAGGAGTATGAACGGGCCTCGACCACACTGATCTCCGCCTACGTTGGTCCGATGCTCGCCGATTACCTCGTCCGCCTCGAGCGCGAGCTGCGCAAGACCGGTATCGGATGCGGCCTACAAATCATGCA
>DATFSZ010000065.1:0-76587 GCA_035262365.1 Binataceae bacterium (SeqCode) | reverse complement strand
TGACAGCCCCTTATGCCGATCCTGCACTTTGGGCAACGCCGGCCGGACTTGCCCAGTTGATGAAGTAAGACGAGACGTGGATTGCTATGAATTTGGGATAATCCACAGCCTCTCGTCGTCTGTAATCCAGTGCTCAGCGGTTCCTTCGCCGACTCACCATCATCGGAAAGCCCCAGGCCTATCTGGTTCCGATTTGATACAAGCGGTCGCTGGCAAGAATGCTTCAGCCGCCTTTCGGTCGAGCCTCAACAGGATGAATTGAGCAGCTGCTCAATTTCAACCGCACAATATCCTTAATTACGCAATGAGCCTCACCAATAACGCGGCTCAGAATTTTGCCCATGCTGCGGAGAACCAGGGGCGAAGTGTGCGGATCGAAGCCAACGCTCCGCCCGGGTCTATGAAGCGATCAAGCGGGCATCGGTAATTGGTCCTACTTTGCCGGGACTTTGCCGTTTCTATCGGCCACAATTCGTTTTGACGGGCACATCCGGCCTGCGCAGGCATGGAAAATCCCTTCATTCATTCCGATTATGACCGATTGGGTCCGATGTTCCGCTGCCCAGCAGGGACTCACAATCCTCCCTGAGCATCAGCGACCGATTTCTGACGACCATTATGATTTCGGGGTCGGTGATTGTTTGCCGTGATTCTTGTTCCCTAAAAAGCCCGCTACTGCCTGGGTCGAACGCTACCGAGACAGCCTCTATCCCCAATGCGCCCAAACCGCCCTCGGCTTTGGCGCGGCTTTGGCGGAACTATCGGTTGCTATCGGTTGGACCGGTCGCATTAGCTACCTTGCCGACCCGCAAAACTCTCGAATGCGTGGAGATAATTCAGATGCGAGCCAATCAGGGTAGCGGCGTGGGAGACTTTGAAGACCGGTGGGGCCACCGGGCCCCTTCCTCCTCCAATGCCTCCATTTGCTTAGCATTTCGGACAGTCGAACGCCGCAATTCAAGCCTCGCCGCCATAGAATTGCAGCCGTTGTACTTCCCATCTGGCCGCTGGCCAGTTTCCGGCTGGCGCAAAAACTTCAGCGGCGTGCCCGGCTCGGCTTGAGGTTCAAACGTCCGGCGCGCTCAATGCCGTTTATATCCTCTCTGAATCGTGCGATAAGCTTCGTGACATCAATTAAGCATCGCCGAGGGATATCCAACTATGAACTTCGTCGACCAATTGGACCCTGAGCTGAGAGTGGTGTTGGAGAAGCTGCCGACTGACCGCCCTATGGATCTCAACAAGATTCCAGCAGCCCGGGCCAAGATGAAAAAAATGATGACCGAGATACTGGCGAGCTTGCCCGCAGTCGAGGGTGTAAGGAGCCAGGATGAGTTTGCCCCTGGTCCTCAAGGCGATCCTCCTGTGCGGGTCCGCGTCTATCGGCCAACCGATCAGGCGGACAAGCTTCCCGCTCTTTACTGGATTCATGGCGGCGGCTACGTGATGGGAGACATCGAGCAGGACGACCGGCTTATGAAGCAGCTGGTCAAGAGAATTGGTTGTGTGGCCGTATCGGTTGACTACCGCTTAGCGCCCGAGCATCCGTTTCCCGCACCAGTGGAGGATTGCTATAGCGGGTTGAAGTGGCTGTTTCGCCACGCCGACGAGTTTGCTGTTGAGCCGTCGCGCATCGCCATTGGAGGCGCCAGCGGTGGGGGCGGTCTGGCCGCGGGGTTGGCGTTGCTGACCCGTGATCGCGGAGAAGTACCGGTCGCTTTCCAACTGCTCATTTACCCGATGATCGATGATCGAAATGTTACCCCTGCCAGTTATGCGATCACCGATCCGCGCATGTGGAATCGCAACAGCAACCGCCTGGGCTGGATGGCCTATTTGGGCCGCGAGGGGGGCGGGGCCGACGTATCGCCCTATGCCGCGGCGGCGCGGGCGACCGATTTGACAAATCTGCCGCCTGCCTACATTCCCGTTGGAGCACTCGACCTTTTTGTGGACGAGAACATCGAGTACGCACAGCGTCTCATCCAGGCAGGCGTGCCTACCGAGCTTCACGTCTATCCTGGAGCGTTTCATGGATTCGACATCTTCGCGCCGTCAGCG
Source organism: Binataceae bacterium (SeqCode) (assembly GCA_035262365.1). GTDB lineage: Bacteria > Desulfobacterota > Binatia > Binatales > Binataceae > JAJPJA01. The sequence goes on along the minus strand of DATFSZ010000065.1, from coordinate 74,526 downwards.
ACCGTGTCAAAGCAATTCAAGGCCGACCGGGATAGTGCGCTCAAGCGCGCACTTCACGATACCGCAAGATGAGCGCGAGTCAGCGGCTATGAGGGAAGCTACGAGGCCGGCCTGAGCGTTAGCCTGCGCCGGTGGCTATCCGGTAAACAGTGCCGGCCCGTCTCTCTCATTCGTTTGAAGATCGTCATCTCACAGCCGTGCGGATCAATCCGCTCTGGCGATGGGAGAGGCCACGTTCGTGCCGCACGCGCTCTGCTCACCGACGCAGTATGAGCGGGGTTACGGTTTGCGCCCGCAGGCCGCGAAGCATAGCAGGCAGGCGAAGTAGCGCCCCGCGTACTCGCGCTGCTGCAGGTCGGCGAACCATCGCGCCGCCGCCTGAGCGGTTATCAGGCCGCGCTGGACAGCGGCTTGTGCTGTTGCGTCGAGCCGCAACAGCAGGTTGGTATCGGCCAGGCTGTGCGAGACGATGGGCGTCGGAGTTATGCGGACCTCGTCCAGACCGTTTGCCTTGAACAACGAAAATAATGACCGGCCGACTGAAGATGACCGGATGCTGTCGGCGAGCGCCTGGGACATCGCCTTGGTGGCGTCGCGGTCAACCGCGTCGATAACCAGCGTTGCGTGGTCCGGCTCGAAGGCCACCAGCCGTCCGCCCGGCTTGAGGACCCGCACCATCTGACCCAGAGCACCGTCCGGGTCGGCCAAATGTTGGAGCACTCGTTCAGACCAACAGGCCGCAAAGCTCGCGTCGGCAAATTCCAGGTGATGTGCGTCGCCTACGGCGAACTCGGCTCCCAGCCCAAGTCCCTCCGACCGTTTGCGGGCCTCATTCACCATGCCCGCGCTCGAATCGATCGCAACCACCTTGCCCCCCGGGGCCACCAGCGGCGCCAATTCGCGGGCGTCATCGCCCAAGCCGCAGCCCACGTCCAGGACGTGGTCACCGGGGCTCAAATTCAGCCAATCGTAGCGGGCCCGGCTTAGTTTTCTAAGCCTTTTGCCGGTCTTTTCGAGATAGGTAACGTACTCCGAGGCCTGATCGGCGGTGTCCAGATCGCTGAAGCGGCCGGGCATAAAGCCGCTCTCGCGCGTTTTGCTCATTAGAACCTCCCTGCGTCCCTCCTGAGATGTCCTGACACATCTATACAAACTGTAGACGCCACCCCGATGCCTTTTTATTCCTTTTTGGCTAGAGGGTCTAACAGCGTCAGAGTCTCGGGAAACAGGCCCGAATCTTGCTGTAACAAATGTTCAGCAGTGTGTTTCCCTGACTGGCACATAGCTCTAACAAGCAGATTATATCATCTAGTCAGCTAGTAAGAGCTCGTGAATTGTCATAGAACCCCATCATTGGGCGACTTTTTTGCCGGAAAGGGAGAAACACAATGGAACTTCGTTTGTTGGACAATGAGGCTGACAGGGCAGCGTTCGAACGGGCCTTGACCGAGGCGCGGGCGACCAAGGGGTCGGGATTTATGGAGAAGCAGCGCTCGCGGCTGGGACGCGTGCACCTGGCGTTTGCCGACCTTTGGGCGGTTTTTGATGAAGAAAGTAGCACGCCCGATCGTATGCTGGCCGGCTTCGCAATGCACAGCCTGGATCTGTTCAGCCAGAGCTACCCCAAGCCCGACCTAACCCACTTGCCGCCGGAGGAAGTATTCGAGGTTGGTGAGCTATGGGCGCTCAGCTTGGGCGCGGGAGCCGCGGCGCGCCACGGCGGCTTCATCGTGTTGGGTCTGCAAGGCGCGACTTCGCTGCTGATCTATCCAATCGCCAAACCTTGGGACCTGACGGGCGGCTATCCGGACTATCGCGCGGTTGACGCGCCGATCCAGTGGCCTTTTGCGGAAACGCTGGACGGCGACAAGATTTACGTCCAGCCCATGATTCTTGACGGGGAAAATCTGCGCCGGCGCATATCATCTGCTGCGGCGGCGGGATACGAAGTTCGCGATGACAACCGGCTGATTCGTTTTGAAAATCCACTTGCCGCCGCAATTTTGGAGCGCAGGCTCGCGCGAATGCGGCGCGCGGCCGGCCTCGGGGGGCATCGGCTTACGCTGCCGGCGGCGGAGGCTGTGTGTGGGAAGTAGGTCGAAAGTCAGCAAGAGTCGTCGCTACAGGGGGGACGGGTATGCAAAGGAAACAGACATGAGCAACTACAACAGAGACGATTTGGACGCAAAAGCTCTTAGAAGATTGCTGAACAGCGAGCAACTGACCGATTTGTCGGAGCTGGTGGGCCGCGGCAGCGAGTTGCTTTTCGATTCCGTTGCCGGACAGGGCTGCTGGAAGAGGGAATTAACCGACGATCAGCGGCGCGCTATTTGCCAGCGGATCATGGTGCGCATGGTGGGCGAATTGTTCAGAGCGGAACGGTTCTCAAGCTACCGCTCCTCCACTTTGCATTAAGCGCGGCGCAGCAGGTGGGAACAGACCGCGACTGTTCGTGGCCTCGGGGCGGATATGCTCGACGGTTGGAGCGTCTCCGTCGGCTTCCGCCTGCGCGTAGCAGAAACATAATGATTTGTTTTTCGTGTACGCGGCTTATTTCATGATCTGGATTAGGCCGCCGGGAGTCGCGTACTTGGCGAAATCCTGGTATTCCGCGGGGACGTCCGAGTTGATGAACACGTCGTGACCGTACTTGTCTTGGGTCGTGCCGGTGGTCATGTGGTTGTTCTGGACGTCCCATATGGACGAGGTAACCGAGGCGGGGACCAGGCCCAGCCCCGGCCCGGGCGTGTCGCGCGGGGCCAGCAGCGCGAGCTTCCACAGCCGCAGGTTCGCGTCGTAAACGTCTTCCCACAGCGCATAATGGGTGTACGAATCTTCATAAATGACGCGGCTGCCGTAGCAATAGCCGGCGCGCTCCGCGGGCACCCGCCGCACGTCGATCACGTCAACGTCGCGCAATTGCCATCGCCCCCACGAGGGCATCGGCCATCCGATCGGCGCATAGTAGCTGACGGGAAAGTCGCCAGCCAGCGCGGGGTAATTGCCGGTCAGGGCGAGGATCTTGCGATGCCCAAGGAAGCGCGCATCGAATAGCGCGATTCCCCCGTTGAAGCCAATATTTCTGGCGTCGTCCTGCAGGTAGTCGGTGCCAACCACCTGGGTGCATCGCGCCGGAACGCCCAGCCTGATCGATCGGCGGAAGGCGGGAATGTAGACGTAAAGCTCCTGGGGCCTCTGGTTGTCCTTGAAAAACTGGGTCAGCTGCGCGGTGTACTTGGATTGCTCAGGGGCCTCGACCGAGGTCCATTCTGTGAACCACACATCGCCGGCTCGGGCGTCGTCGCGCAGCGTGCCGGGGTCCGTGTTGTAAGCGGTTTGCCGATAGACATAGTTCAGCAACGTGCAGGAAAGATTGGCATAACGATCCACCACACAGGTGCGAAACAGGTTGACCGGTGTGCCCGCGATAAGATGCGGCGCGTAGGCGAACCACAGGTCCACCAGCAGTTTGTAACCCTTGTCGGGTTCCAGGGGGTTGGGAAAAGGTTCGCCGCCAGCGTAACCCGAGATATCATTGCGGCCGTTAGGCAGATGCACAACACGGGTGTCGTTGCGGTCGGCCCCGATGTAGGTACGGGGCAACGGATGGATGACGGTTGGGCCGACGTCGATCTCGACCGCGGCCGGCATCTTCCAGAAATAGCGGCCTGAGAACAGATCCTGCATTCCCATCGGCATGTACTGGCTATAACGGGGCCAATTGCTCATCGTGATCTTGGTCCCGGTGGGCATCGCCTCGTCTTGGCGCGCCGTCATCGCGAGCCATCGTTGCAGATCCGGCTGATCAGCGGACTGCGGGCTTTGGGCGGCCGCAACGGTTGCAATTGATGCCAGCAACAGGGCCGCAATCGCACCAGCCAACCACCGTTGCCTGGCCGGGATGCGGCCTCGTAACATCGAGTTCATCACGATGCGCGCGGCCTATGGTGGGTTTTGATCGGACTAATTTTTTGCAACCCGGAGGGCGCAAATTTTTCAAACGAAAGTTCCAAGTCGGAGAAAAAGTAACGGAATCGGAGCCTTCTGGCAACGTTTTCCAACAGTAATCTTACTTGACTTTTTGTACCCTGCCCTTTTGCCTGATCGCCAACACTTCGGTACACTCGGCGGCGAATATCTGGCCCCGGGGAAGGAAGGAGTTAGGAAGTGGCCCTGAAAAAACCGCAGGTGAATGCCTTTGCACAACGGATCCGCTCCCGGCGCCGTGCTCTAGACGTGACACAGGAAGAAGTCGCGCACCGGATCGGCACCACCACACCTTACGTCGGGCACCTGGAAGCCGGAAAACGTCATCCTTCCGAAAAAGTCGTGGTCAAACTGGCTGACGCGCTCGGAATCGATCGCGCGGAACTGTTTCTGCTCGCCAATCCGCAGGCCGAGGCCATCCTTGCGCAAGCGACGACCGAACCATCTCCGGACTCGCCGTGGGAGGAATTCCGCAAGGACAAGCGGCTGCATCGCATCCATAATATCTCGCCGCAGGAGATGGACCTGCTGTCGCGGGTCGATATGATGGGTCGGGTCAGAAGCGCGCGCGACTTCCTGTTCATAATCAACACGGTCCGTCAGGCGTTTGGACGATAGGTTCGTCCGGCTGGTGGCGAAGTTGCCTTTCGATCGAGCCAGGCATTATAGAGGAGCCCGCGCTTCGCTGGGCTTGATTCCCACCGTTGCCGGCTGTGTTTGCGGGACCGAATCGTGGCCGGGAGCTGGAAATGCTGCCGCGGCCGCAAGGCCGCCCAGGATACAAACCGCGCCACAGGCTTCCATCGCCAACGTATAGCTTCCCGTACGATCGAAAGCGCGTCCGACCAGCACCGGTCCGATCGCGAAACCAATCAGGCCGCAGAAGTTCAGCAGGCCCCACAGAGATCCGAAGCGCCTGAGCCCAAGGGTTTCCACCAACAGAATCGGCGAGGCAATCGGGGCCGCTCCAGCGAACAGCCCGATCAGTGCCAGCGACAGCACCAGCGCCGGCAACGCAATGGGGCGATAGCCGATTCCGCCGAACACCGCCACACCCACGCCCAGCGCCGCCATCGTCCAGGCCAGCGTGGCGCGGCCCCCGAATCGGTCCGCAGCGATTCCAATGATAAAGAAACTCGCCACTGCGATGGATGCGGCCGTGCTCATTAGCAGTGCCGCCGCGCTCTGGGAATAGCCCGCACTGAGCACGATGGGCACGAAATGATAATGCAGCCCGCCGAAGCCGGCGCCGAAGCATATTTGCACCACGATCAGGAGCCAGAACGGCGCCGTCCGTGCCGCCTGCCCGAATTCAAGGCCGGCCACTCCGCCAGGTTCACCCCCCTTGGCCGACGGCGCGCCGCTCTCGCTGGGGCGCGTGCGAACGACGAGCAGCACCAGCGGCAGCACCAGGAACAGGATCGGCGCAATTGATATCGCCAGTGTGGCGCGTGTTCCGTAGGTCAGCAACAAGTGACTGACCAGCAGCGGCATGGTCACCGACGCTGCCGCGGCACCGGCCAGCGTGGTGCCCAACGCCAGGCCTCTGCGCGTGCTGAACCAGTTGGTGGCGACCACGCTGGCAGGCACCATCGTGGAAGATCCGACCCCGGCTCCGATCAGCACATAGGCCCACAGCACCGGGCTCAGCGAATGCGCCTGGCTCGCCATCAGCAATCCCAGGATCACCAGCACCGCGCCGGAGCTCATCACCAGGCTTGCATCTACGAAGTCCAAAAGCCATCCGGCCGCAGGCGCGCTCAGACCCATCGCCAGATTGAACGTGGTCGCAACCAGCGAGACCTGCGCATGGGTCCAGCCGAACAGTTTTACGAACGCAGCGAAGTAAAAGCTCAGGGTGCTGGCGGTGGGGCCCAACACCAGGAGCAGTGCGATGAACAGGCTCGCCACCACAAGCCACGCTCGCCGTTGGTCCTGCGCCATTGCCGGTACCTCCCACACGCGTGCAGTTGGTTCGCCAAACCTTAGTAAACCCAATGCGCCAGTGCCAGCCGAACGCGGGCCGTACCCGATAAGGTCCCGGTGCGGCGCAGCTATCGAAGAGGAAAGACCTTCTTCTCTCTCTCTCCCACATTTAGCCATGGAGTGCGTGAGGGTGAGGATGACCGAAACACTTCAGGCAACCGGCCAGCGCCGGATTGGCCCAGGCTTGCCGATATTTTCACGATCAGTAGCCGCGTTTGACATCGACAACGTTGAGTAGTTCGCGGCCACTTACGAAGCGGCGCAGGTTCTCCGCAAAAATCTGGCAGCAATCCTGCTGGTAGCCGGTGTTCGGTCCGGAAGAATGCGGCGTCAGGATTACATTGGGTATGTCCCACAGCGGGTGATCTTTGGGCAGTGGCTCCGGCACCATCACGTCCAGCGCGGCCACCGCCAAACGCTTGTCCACCAGCGCCGCCACCAACGCGTCCTGGTCGATGACCTCGCCACGACCGACGTTCACCAGGCATGCGGTAGGCTTTGCGGCGGCGAGTTCGCGGACGCCCACGAAATGGCGCGTTTCGGCTGTCAGGGGAAGCGCCACCACGATGAAATCGCAGAGCGCGATCAGCTCGGCGCGCGCCTGTGGCCCGAACCATCGGCGAGGGATGCGGCCCTCGGGGTCGCCGACGCCGGGCATGCCGAAGCGAGGGTCGCGATACACGTCTGGATCGCGCTTCAGTGCCAACACTTCCATCCCGAAGGCCTGCGCCAGCCGTGCGGCTTCGCGGCCGATTGGACCGTAGCCGATAATGCCCACGGTCTTGCCGCGCAAGCTGTCGGCGTTGGCGAAAAAGTAGCCCAGTCCAATCCATTCGTGCCGGCTCTGCGCCCGAATCGAGGTGTGGTACTGATGCGCGCACGCCAGCATCGACATCAGAATGTACTCGCCGATCATGGTGGCCTGCGCGCCGCTGGTGTTGGTAAGCATGACTTTGCCGTGGTCGAACTCGCCGGTGCGTAGCACGTAGTCCAGTCCGGCGGCCATGCAATGGAGCCATTTGAGGCGCGGCGCCCGCGTCGCCAGGTCTTTGGGAATCGTATAGGCCAGCATCACGTCGCAGTCGCCCAGATGCGACGCCATCACCTCGGCGTCGAACAGCGCATGGCGTGCAGTGCGGCCGGGTACCTGTGTCGGATCGACGAGGTTGGCTTGCGGCCCGGCTTCCTGGATGAGCTTGCGCTGCGCGTCGGTGAGCACGAACGTGGAAACTATTTTCATGAGCACGATCATCGCCACAATCCATTAGGCGTCAAGGCTGCCACGCGGCCAGCTTTTTTCCGGCGCCGGCATCCGTGTCATACGGGTGAGACTTTGATACAAAACCACACAGGCGCGAGCGGCCGATCAGAGATGTTGAAATTTCAGATCGCGGTGATGGCCCCATTTACCGATCAGACCGATTCACCCGGTACGGTAGCGTCCATGGCCGAGCGCTGTGGATTCGATATGCTGTGTATGGGCGAGCATCCTTTCTATCCGGTACAAATGAATACGCCTTATCCAGCGGGCGGTCAGCCGCCGCGATGGTATCAAAGTATCGCCGACCTGTTCGTGGTGATGGCAATGGCGGCGCAGGCAACCGCGACGCTGCGCGTCGCCAGCACAGTGTGCCTGGTTCCGGAACGCAACCCGATTCTACTCGCCAAAGCCGCTGCCACGCTGGATCACTTCAGCGGCGGCCGCTTGACCCTGGGCGTCGGCACCGGATGGCTCAGGGAGGAATACGAAATCCTGGGCGCCGATTTCGACCATCGGTGGGAAGTGCTGCATGAGTCTGTTGCGGCGATGAAGGAGATGTGGACCCGGCCCGAAGCCGAGTTCAGCGGCCGATGGGTGAGCTTCCCGCCGATTCGGGTTAATCCGAAGCCCGCGCAAAAGCCTCATCTGCCGGTAATCATTTGCGCCGGCCAGGCGCGCAAATACACTCGGAGCCTGAGGTACACGGTAAGCGTCGGCGACGGCTGGATGCCATTGTTCTGGGACGCCGGCCGGCAACTCGCATTGTTTGCCGACTCGGTGGCAATGCTGCGGCGGATGTGCGATGAAGCGGGGCGGGATTTCGCGCAACTCCACGTCGTCCCAGCCATCCTTGCGGCGGCTGAGGGCGGAGTGGATTTGCTGCGCCGCTACCGCGACGCGGGCGCCACCGGCGTTGCGCTGATGACCGCGGGGCTGATTCGAAAAGGCAGGACCGGCGACGTGCTGGGGCCGATCGCGGATCGCTTCGTGGGCCGGTTGGATTAGCCGCACCACAAGGGCTCGATCGGCAAGAGGAAAATCACATATGACCAAGCCGCTTGATGGAATCAGAGTTATCGAGATCGGTCAGGAAATCCAGGGGCCGTTTGCGTCGCTGTTCCTGGCCGACATGGGCGCGAGCGTCACCAAGATCGAAAAGCGCCGCACAGGAGACCCCAGCCGCTGGATGTTTCCCAAAATGATCGGCGGCGCGGAGGCGAAGAATCCAAAGGTCTCGCACTATTTCATCGCGATGAACCGCGGCAAACGCAGCGTTACGCTCAACTTGAGGAAGCCCGAAGCGGCGGAAATCATCAAGCGGATTGCCGGCACCTACGACGTCTTGGTGACCAACTATCGCCCCGGCGTGCTTGATCGCCGCGGCTTGGGCTTCGAGGAGATGCAAAAGGTCAACCCCAGGCTGATCTATGCTCAAGCCAGTTCCTGGGGTCCGAAGGGACCGTGGGTGGGCCGCCCCAGCCGCGACATCCTGGCTCAGGCCGCCGGCGGGTTGATGGCAAAGACCGGGATGCCGGACGACCCGCCGATTCCGGCCGGCGCGTTTATCGCCGACCATTCGGGCGGATTGAGCCTTGCGGCCGGAGTTCTGGCCGCGCTGTTCGCCCGAGAGCGAACCGGCCTTGGGCAGCGGGTGGACGCGTCCATTTATGGAACGCTGATCGCGATGCAGAGCCTCGAAGTCAATTATACCGCGGTCAGCGGACTTGAGAGTTCGCGCGCGGGCCGCGGCCATCAATTCATGCGCGGCGGCATGTACAGCGCCTTTCGCACCAAGGACGGCTTCATCTGCATCGCAGGTGTTCACGACAAACGCTGGCACGCGTTCTGTAAGGTCACCGGCATCGAGCACCTTGAAAACGATCCCGAGATCTCCGCCAACGTGGTGCGCAATTTCAAAGGCTATCGCATCCAGGCGATCATGGACGAGATCTTTCCGCAGCGCACGACCCGCGAATGGCTGGAGGAATTCGTCAAGGTTGATGTTCTGGCCACCGAAGTATCTGACTACCGCCAACTGCTCCAAAGCGAGCAGGCCCATGCCAATGGCTATCTACGGCGGATGGACCATCCCGAGGCGGGGCCGATCACCGTGGTGGGCTGTCCGGTTTCGACCGGCGGCGAGACCGATACTCAGGCCGCGCCACCCCCCGAACTGGGCCAGCATACCGAGGAAGTGCTGCTCGAGGCCGGCTATGGATGGCAGGAGATAGACCTGCTGCGCGAGGCGGAAGTGATCTGATCCCTGCGATGGCCAAGGTCATATCATTCCCGCCGCGGCGTCCCGGGGCGAAATCAACGTCTCAGCCAACGGGCGACGTATGCTCATGCGGGCACAAGGCCAACGTTCATATACGCCATCCCAATGGCGTCATTAGCTGCGCCGCGCGCGGCTGCCGCTGCGAGACGCGCCCCAGGAGTTAAGCGCTCTTAGCCGGCGGATTCGCGATCTCCATGGCCTTGCGATACGCGGGTCGCAGCCCTATGCGCTCGAGGTAATTCCTGGTGTTGGGATATACCGACATGTCCATTTGCAGAAATCCCGTAACCATTTGGTAAGGGTACACCATCATGATGTCCGCGGCGGTGAACGAATCGCCGGCGAAATAAAGACGGGTGTCCAATTCGTCGTCGATATAGCGCAGCATCGATGCAGTCCGTTCCTTCATCACCGCCACCATCGGCATGGACTGGTCAACGCCGGTTATCAAGCCGCCCAGGAACAGATGAAGGAGCAATTGGGTCATCGCGGAGCCCTCGGCGAAATGCATCCATTGCAGGTAGCGCGGGTAATCGGGCGAGCTGGCTGGCACCGAGAACTTGCCCCGGCCGTGGCGCTGGATGATGTATTCGAGAATCGCGCCGGACTCGACCAGGACCGTGTCGCCGTCGCGGATGATGGGGGATTTGCCCAGAGGATGGATCGCGCGCAGCGAGGCTGGCGCCAACATGTTGGGTTCGCGCGCAAAGCGCTCCAGGTTGTATTGGAGGCCGAGTTCTTCCATCAGCCAGATGACCCGTTCCGAACGCGAGGTGGCCAGATGATAGATCGTAATCATTTCCGAGCCCTCCTCTATTGGGGTTAGACAGACTAACCCCGCCGTTACGCATTTGGTTCCGGCGCGAACGGGCGCCGGCTCTTATCCAGACAACCTTGAGCTAATCGTGCGGCCCGGACTCGGGCCCCGCCATCCCCAGTCCATCACCCAGGAGATAGACGATCATCCGTTCCCGCGCGGCGAGGCTGGCCGGCGAGAGCGGATGCGCGATGCCGATGTACTGGAGAGCGGGCAGCAACAGGAAGTAGCCGAAGGTTTCCACCGTAATACTGACTATGAGCTGGAGCGGGTCGACCCTCCGCATTCGGCCGGCGTCCATGTCGCTCAGCATCAGTTGGCGTCCGCCGTCAACCAGCGGCTTCAGATACTGACTGGCGATTGCGCGCGAGCGGGATTGGTCGTCGATCACTTCGCGCACGATCAAGCGCGCCCAGTTGGGGTTGTCTGCCAGGTAGGCGAAAAGCCTGCTCACGAAGAAGCTGAGACGTTCCCTGGGCGTGGGCGCCACCAGTGCGTCAGCCATGAATTCACCCAGCCGGCCCAAGGCCCGCTTGACAACCTCATCATAAAGCTCGGCCTTGGAGCCGAAGTGATAAAAGGGCAACGCCTTGTTTACCCCGGCGCGCGTGGCGATGCTCTGGGCGCGGGCGCCGCCGAAACCGCGCTCTGCAAACTCCTCTTCAGCCGCCTTGAGGATAGCCTCGCGGGCGGCAGCGGAAACCGGCCGCCGCTTGGTGCGATGACTTCCGTGTTGTGGGGTGGGGGTCCGCATACGCTTCCCTCTCGTCCAGCCTGTACTTGATTGGAAGGGCTCTGCGTTCGAGATACCGCCTCGAACCGCCATGCAATCGAGTGTCGCCCGGAATCAAAAATGAACGACCATCGGCGACGCCATTGGCCCTCCACGCGCGCGGCCGCCCAAATCCCACACGACACGGGTTGCGCGTCTTCAACCCGTGGGCGGCGTCCAAACTTTCCCCCTGTATAAATTCGCATTCAAGCTCATATTTGAGTTTACGATGGACGTTGGTCAAGCAAACCGCGCGGCCTTTATCCAACAGCCGCTTTCAGGCAAGCTGCTAGCCTTGGCCGTGAGCAACCGCATCCACAGGGCAGCTTCGCGCGGGTCGCGCAGTCTTATCCGGGGCAGGTTCAAGGCCCCCCGCCTGGCCGACGTGGAGGCCTTTACCGCTTCTCTGCCGTTTGATCGTCGCCTGTTTCGCCACGACATCCGCGGCTCAGTCGCGCACGCGCGCATGCTGGCCAAGGTGGGTCTGATCAGCAATGCCGAGGCGGATCGGATCGTGAAAGGGCTCAAACAAATCGAACGCGAGATAGAAACCGGCGCATTTCGCTTCGACTTGGCCGATGAGGACATCCACCTGGCGATCGAGCGGCGCCTGACCGAGGTCGCCGGCGCGGCCGGCGCCAAACTCCACACGGCGCGCTCGCGCAATGACCAGGTGGCGCTGGATCTGCGCCTTTACCTGGCCGACGAGATCGTCACTTTACTGGATTTACTCCATGGTCTGAGGCACAGCCTGCTCACGGCGGCGGAAAGCCATGTCGAAACCGTGATGCCAGGTTATACGCATCTGCAGCGCGCGCAACCCGTTTCCCTCGCTCATCATATACTGGCCTACGTCGAGATGTTCGGACGGGACCGCGAGCGCTTCGCGCAGGCCCTGGAGCGGACCCGCGTGATGCCGCTGGGGGCGGGCGCGCTGGCCGGCACCACCCTGCCGATCGATCGGCGGGCGGTGGCGCGCGAGCTGGGCTTCCCCCGCCTGAGCGAAAACAGCATCGACGCGGTCTCCGATCGCGACTTCGCCGCCGATTTCCTGGCTGCCGCGGCGCTTTGCGGCGTCCATTTGTCGCGCATGAGCGAGGACCTCATTTTATGGGCGACGTCGGAGTTCGGCTTTGTCCAACTGCCCGATGAATTCTCCACCGGCAGCTCAATGATGCCGCAAAAAAAGAATCCTGATTTGCTGGAGCTCTTCCGCGGCAAGACCGGCCGGCTGCTGGGAAATCTGACCGCGCTGCTCACCATCCTGAAGGGGCTGCCAATGGCCTACAATTCCGATCTGCAGGAGGACAAGGAACGGGTGTTCGACGCGCTCGATACGCTTGGACCGATGCTCGACCTGATGGCGCGGTTGTGGCCGCGGCTGGTGTTCAACCTCGAACGGATGCGCGCCGCGGCCGGCGACGGTGCTCTGGCCACGGACTTGGCCGAAGATCTTGTGCGAGGCGGCGTGCCGTTTCGCAAGGCTCACGAAATGGTAGGCGCCCTGGTGGGCGCCGCAACCGCTGCGGGTAAGCGCCTGGAGGATCTATCGGAGCAGGAGTTGCGGCGTCATTGCGGACCTCATGGGGGCGGAATGAAGCGCCGGCTATCCGCGGAGTCTTCTCTGCGCCGGCGTTTTGTAATCGGGGGTCCCAGCCCAGCCGCGGTCCGGCGCCGCCTTGCCCAGCTAAAGCGCCAATGAAAACCCGTGTCTCAATAATCGCCGTGCTCCTGATCGGGGCCGGGCTTACGTACGCGGGATGCGGTATCAAGAGCCGGCCCCTGCCGCCCTCCGAAGTGCGTCCTCAACGCACTCTCGACCTGGAAGCCATTTCGGTGAACAACGGAATAAGGATCCGCTGGAGCAGACCGGAACGCTATTCAGGCGGAGCCCGGATGCGAGACTTGGGAAAATTCGAGATTCTGCGCGCCAGCGGCGGCGGCGAACCACAAGTCCTGGCGGATATTCCCGTGACTGACTTGCAGCGCTTCCGCCAGCAGCGCCATTTCTCTTACACTGATACGGATACCGAACTTGGCCGCCGCTATCGCTACCAGATCATCTCGGTCACCACGGACGGTTATGAAAGCCTCCCTTCCAACCAGGCCGAGGTGGTAAGAACAGTGCCCAAGCCGCCGCCCAATCCGGAAACCTACGTCCTCCCCACGCCAGTGCCGCTGCCCAGGTAAAATCGCGAAGCGTCGCCTCTGTTCCCTCTCCCACAATGGTCGCGGGAGAGGGCGAGGGTGGCGATACACTGGGCAAGAAACTGGCCGCCTACTGCATAACTTCCGACATCCCGGCGGGAGTGCCCCAGCGGTAGGAATCCCAGTATTGCCTCGGCACTTCGGAATTGATCTTGCTATTGAGCATTATCGCAAAGGTAATGTGATTGTTCTGGATATCCCACAGTGTCGAACAGATATTTCCCGGACCGCCCAGCGCGGTTACATAGTCACCCGGCGAGCCGGGCAGCGGCGTGGGATAATAGATGTTTAGAATGCCCTTCCAGAATGTGTTGTTGGCGTCGTAAAGGTCGACATCGATTGGCTCGAAGGTTTCTTTATCCAAAAACACGATTCGATGCGAGTAGCAATATCCGCGCGCCAGAGATGGCAGTCTCTGTATATCAACTACATACGCGTCGCGCAGTTCCCATTTGCCCACGGCGGCCTTCGGGAAGGAAACCGGGTTATAGTAGTTGTTGTAGTCGTGGTAGCCGGTCGGATCCGCGTGAGCGATTTGCAGCACTCGCTTCATGCCCAGCAGCTTGCCTTGGAAGATGGGCGGCTGGATGTTCAATCCTTCGCGCGAATCGTCCGCGACATAGTCTCCGCCAAGCAGAGGCGCGCAGCGCGCCGCCGAAGAAAGCCTGAGCGAACGCCGCAGCGCGGGCACGAACACGTACACTTCGGGATCGCGCGCGGGATCGTCATAGAAGATCAGCAGGTCGTTCGTATATTTGCTCTGTTCCGGCTGCCATACCACGTTGTTTTGCGACAGGAAGATGTCTCCCTGTTGGTCGGGCGCGTTTACCCCCATGTCGGGTCGCTGATGTGCTTGAACTTGAAATAAATCTCATAAACATAGCTGTAGGTCTTGTTTGAATAACGATCGACCGAGGTCCACCCGGCGCCGTTCTTCGGCCCCGCCTCGCTGAAGACCCGGTAAGGGATGTAGTTGTAGTAGTTGTTATATATGAGCTTGACTCCGGCCTGGGCATCCTTGGGATCGATATCCGGGAAGGGTAACCCAGCAACGTAGCCGGCGATCGAGTACCCGCCGCTGCCCTGCGGCACCAGCTTGACCTGGTTGTGGTACTTTTCCGTGTCCTCGCGGTACTTTCGCGGCAGGCCGATTTTTACCGTGGGACTGACCTCCAGCACCGCATCGGCCGGGACTTTCCAGAAGTATTTCTGGCTGATGATCGACCGCAACCCAACCGACATGAAGCGCTGGTACTGCTGCCAATTGCCGATCGTTATCTTGGTGCCGGGCGCGATGGATTCGCCGGGATCAGCCATCGAGGTGTAATTGGACGGGTCGTATGACTGTTCAGCGCCGGCCCTGCCGCCAATAGTCAGAAGCATTAATAGCAAGAGCGCACAGATCACTGTCGGAATCTTCATAAGGGCACCTCCCTGAAGGGAACAGACCGTTGAGATCCGATAGTACCGGCGTAGCAGAAAATGACGTTTCCCATCAAGACTGAAAAGGGAAAGATCCCGAAATCCGGTGTACCGAAGCGGGCGGTGCGGAACTATTGTTTAGTATTCGCGTGTGCTGCTGAAATGGCTAATCCTGAGCATCCCGATGTGTAGCGAGGCGAACTTGAAGACACGATTAGTCAATTGCAGAATTCTGAATAAGATTGTAAACCAGGGTCGAGTTTTCAGATGCCAAGTTAAGATTATCCGGAGGCCGTGGACTGCTTTGATTCGCTGCTCTCTCCGGCGCGTCGTTCAGGCGCAAAAGGGACGGGCGGAAATAAATCACCCTGAACCGTTCATCCCACCACTGTCATTCCGAACGAAGAGAGGAATAGCGAGCGGCTGGCGACCGTACCACTGTTGATCTTTCGAAGATCTTCGCTTCGACGGCCTCCGTCTCGGGCATGGTTAAGGCTCAGGCCGGGAGCTGCGTCGTACAGAACGCGCACTTCTTGGCCTGGATTGGGATTTCGCTGATGCATTCCGGACACTTCTTGGTCGTCGGATCGGGTGGAGGTTGTTTGCGCGCGCGCGCAACCAAGGCATTAACCGGCAGCACGACCGCGTAATAGACCGCGGCGGCGATCAATACGAAGGAGATGATCGAGTTGACGAAGTCGCCGATCATGAACTTGCTGCCGTTGATCTGAAAGGCGATACCGGAAAAATCCGGCTTGCGGACAATAGCGGCTATAAAGGGCGTCATAAGATCTTTGACAAATGAAGCCACCACGGTCCCGAAGGCGGCCCCGACCACAATACCTACCGCCATGTCCACCACGTTGCCGCGCAACAAAAATTGCTTGAAACCGTTCATGTATATCCTCCTTCGCGTTTGGTTGTCCTAAAAATCGGCTTAAGAACCATCCTGCAGATGGAGCGCGATCCGAAGCGCGCTCTTGTTAGCGTCAGCCCTGACCGTCTACCACGACCAATCGATAGGAAAAGAGCCAGGCGCCGTCGATCTTAACCAGCTTATCGCGATAGTAGCCGACCACGCCGAGATTCGCCTTCCCGCCCCGGCAATGGTAGGCGGTCAAATAGCAGCCGCCGGTTGCGCTCTCACCTTGGATCTCGATGGACAGATTGGTCAACACATGGCGACGCTGCTCGTCCTTTTTCCATGATGCGTGATAATCCTTAACCCAGGTCGCCAGGGCCGCGTGCCCGGCTCCCAGGATTCCCATGGTCGGAGTTTCCAGCACGCCGTCAGGCGTGAAGCAGCCGACCCATTGTTCGTCGGGGCCATCATCGAGCGCGGCGAAATAGCGCGTATAAAGATCCTGGATCGCAAGCCATTCCTGCCAAGAATCCGGTGCGCCTTGCATGAGATGCTCCTTTATGGGTTTGGACTAGCGGCCTATTTAGCGCAGCTCGGCCGCCGTGCGAAGGGCGGCCTGCAGATTTTCCGAGCTCAAAGGCGGCCTACCCCATAGCGGCAAAAATCGAGTATGATTCCAAGCGGCCAAAAAAGCCCTGATTGACCGGCCACCAATGATAGCGGAGATAATTCATGAGCCGCACCTATGACGTAATCGATGCCGACGGCCACGTGTTGGAGCCTCTGGACCTGTGGGAGAATTACATCGATCCGGCCTTTCGCGACCGCGCGCCCCGATGCCATATCGACGAGCGCGGTAACGAACACATGATCTTCGAAGGGCGAATGTTCCCGGGTGGAGAACGGGGTCTGGGCCTAAGTGGCGGCGTTGGCACCGCTAAAAACCACCAGCGCCCTCCTTACGAGATGAAATACTACGAGGGCCGCAAGGGCGGCTTCGACCCACACGCGCGCATTGCGGACCTCGACCTCGACGGGATCGATGCCGTGTTTCTCTATCCCTCGCTTGGGCTCAACGCGGGCAGTATCCAGGACGCACGGCTGGCCGCCGCGGTCTGCCGCGCTTACAACCGATGGTTGGCGGATTTCTGCAAGCCTTATCCGGATCGCCTTTTTGGAGCGGCGCAACTGCCGATGCAGTCGGTCGAACTGGCGGTCGAAGAGATGCGCCATGCACGCAAGCAATTGGGGATGCGATCGGGATTCGTGCGCCCCAACCGTTACAACGGACGGTCGCTGGATGATCCAGCCTACGATCCGTTGTGGGCCGAGGCGCAGGAGTTGGACTTTGCAATCGGCCTGCACGAGGGTATCGGCGGGATGCCCGCGGTGGGCGCGGATCGCTTTCAGAATGTGGGCGCCAAGCACATCGTTTGCCACACGATGGAGATGATGCTGGCGTCGCTGGCTCTCATCTGGGGTGGGGTCTGCGAGCGCTTCCCCAAAGTGCGCTTTGCCTTTCTGGAATCGGGCGGCGGTTGGATGGCGGCCTGGCTGGACCGCATGGACCGCCATTTCGATGAAAGCAAGGTTTGGGGACCGCCGGTACGCACCAAGCCCAGCGATATTTTCCGCCGCCAGTGCTGGATTTCATTCGAGCCGATCGAAGGCACCATCGCCTCGATGGCGGATTACCTCGGCCCGAGCAAGATTCTTTGGGCCACCGACTATCCGCACCTCGACGGATTTTTCCCCGGAGCTCCGGCGATGATCGCGGAGCGCTTGCCCCAAAGCATCAGGCGGCAGGTCATGGCGCAAGGTGCAATCGATTTCTACAACCTCCACTGACCGCGCGAGCTGCAAACCCAAAGCCCGACTCAAGCACTGAGACGAAAAATACTTTGGGACCGTGTGTGCACTAACACCTTGGCGCAGAAGTTCTTTCTGTACCCTCTCCTTATCACAGGAGAGGATGAGGGAGCGGCTGCACGCGGCGGTTCCCGATACGCGCGCCCTTTTCCTTCGTCGTCTTGCGAACCGTCGGCCAATCAAGGTTTCGCTTCAGGTCTGGCTTGATGAATGCGCCGTGGCAGCGCTTGGGACCCATCGTCCTCTACGGCACCCTGGCATCGTTGATCCTGGGCTCGGGCGGCGTACTGTCCGATCCCGCTCATTACAATGTCGGCGGTGGAACCGATCCTACGGTGATGATGTGGTATCTGACCTGGTGGCCTTATGCCGCGATGCATCGCCTCAATCCGTTCATTTCAAAGCTGGTGTGGGCTCCCACTGGCGTTAACCTTACCTGGAGCACCTCGATCCCCGCGCTGAGCGTTCTCGCCTTTCCGATCACGTCCCGTTTCGGGCCCGTAGTCGCATACAACGTCCTGGCGCTGCTCGCACCCATTCTTTCCGCGCTGAGCGCGTACCGCCTGTGTACCTATCTAACCTCGTCATTCTGGCCCGCCCTGGTGGGCGGGTGGATCTACGGTTTCTCGACCTATCAGACGGCCCACGAGACGGGCGGCCATTTGAGTTTAAGTGTCACATTCGTTCCCCCCTTGTGCGCGCTGCTTTTCATCAAGCGTTTCAAAGGTGAAATTGGTGCGCGGGCTTTCGTCCTGGAGTTGTTCGCCCTGCTGGTGCTTCAGTTTCTGATATCCAACGAGATTCTCGCCACCATGACCGTTTTCGGGGTGGCGGCCATCGCACTGGCCGGGATTTTTGGAGATCGGGCGATTCGGCGGCGGCTTTTGACCTTGACGGCCGAAAGCGGAGTTGCGCTTTGTGCTTCGGCGGCCGCGGTAAGCCCATATCTTTACTATATGCTCGGCTACAATCCTCCGCGCGGGCCGCTCTATCCGCCGGAGTTTTATTCCACTGACCTGCTGAGCTTCGTGCTTCCCAACAACCTTGTTTACTTCCATCGCATTGTCCCCGGCTTACATATTGAGTCCTATCCATTTCTCAACCAGGCCTGGGAAAGAAACGCCTACCTCAGTTGGCCGGTGATCGTGATGGTGGCGTTGTACGCCTGGCAAAACCGCAAAAGCAGACAGGCGGGCCTGATCCTCTCCCTGCTCGCAGTGATCTGTCTGGCTTCGATGGGTCCGCGGCTGCACATCATGGATCACGAGACGATCGTAATGCCGTGGGCCGCCGCCTCGCACCTGCCGCTGCTCGAGCACGCATTGCCCGGGCGATTTATGCTGTTCGCCTTCCTGGTGCTCGCCGTGCTCGTGACCATCTGGCTGGCATCGGAACAAACGCGGACCGCGCTCAAGGTGGCGCTGATTGCAATGGCGATACCTCTGCTGTGGCCTGAGGTCTCAACCTCGCAGGCGATTTCGCCGCCTTTTTTTTCCGACGGACTTTATGCCAGGGATCTGCCGAGGAACGCACTGGTCATGGTGGTGCCTTTTGGTGAATCGGGCCAGAGCATGCTATGGCAAGCCAGCAGCGGGATGTACTTTCGGATGGCGGGCGGATGGACTGGCCCGACTCCATCTGAATTCAGGGACTGGCCCATCGTCCGAGGGCTGCTGACACGTGTTCAGGTTCCACCGCCTAAATATCAGCTCGATGCGTTCGTGGGACGGTATCGGGTGAGCACAGTCCTGGTCGCGGATTCGGACCAGTCCGGATGGCGCCCGGCAATCGCCGGGCTCGACTCCAATCCTGTCCACGCGGGGGGAGTTACTTTGTACAAGGTTCCGCCCCGCCTCTTCGTTCTCTATCGCACGGCCAGCGCGAGGCAGGCCGAACAGGTGGCGCTCGTCGTGATGATACGGGAGACGCTCGCCGCGCTTGATCGTTACTTGGGTGAGAGCGGGGGAGATTTGCACGGCGTCAGTGTCGAGCGGCTGCGCGCTCGGGGATTACTCCCCGACCGGGGCGAAACCGCATCATTGGCGCGGCGGCGCGGCGTGCCGGAATATCTGGAGGTTCAACCTGCCGGCAAGGACACGATCATGCTACAGGTATATGCACTTCATTCTACCATCGAGGAAATCGATCGATTATATGGCGCGTACGACTGCCGGACTCATGCCCCTTCGCCCCAGCATATATTCAAGGTCAACGAGGATTACGGCTCTGAAAGCCTGGTTTTCGACCTGTCGGGAATCAGACGCGCCGTGGCTTCCTTGCCGCCCAGCGCCAATACCGTCGCCTTGCCGCCGCGCGGTTCAAGGCAATAAAGATTCAGCGGTCGCAGAAGGTTCAACCTATGGCGCATCAATCGCCCGATGAGCGGATCTCATCGGTTCGCTGGTATCACCGATTCGAAATATTACCGGGTGTGTTCACTCCCGGGAGCGTGGCCTTCGACGCTGCAATGCTTCTCGATTCAATTGGAATCCCCAAAGATATGTCGGGCAAAAGCGCTATCGATATCGGCGCGTGGGACGGCCCGATGGCTTTTGAGTTGGAGCGCCGCGGCGCCAGAGTGATCGCGCTGGACGTACTTGACCCCAACGAGACCGCCTTCAACGTGGCGAAAGAATTACTGGGCTCGCGCGTGGAACACGTGCGCGGTTCGGTTTACGATTTGGGACACTTGTTCAATGAGCCCTTCGATTTAGTCTGTTTCCTTGGAGTGTATTATCATCTGACGGATCCGTTTCGGGCCTTCGAAGAGGTGTCGCACGTCGTTTCCGCGGACGGCCAGGTGTTTTTCGAGGGCGAGTGTCTGCGCAACTACGCCGAAACCCGGGATGGTGTCCCGGTTCAGAACGACCTGATAAGACAAATCGCCGTCTCCGATCTTCCCCTCGCACTCTTGTGTCCGGGTGTATATAAAAAGAGTCCCAATTGGTGCATTCCCAACTTTGCATGTTTGTCCGGATGGCTGGGAATAGTGGGTTTGGAACTGGTCAGGCACTACTTTGAAGAAGCCGCGGACAGCATTCCGCCCCATCAGCGAATCAAAGGACTGGCTGTAAAGCGGCGCCCGTCGATCGCGATAGAAGAAATCAATCAGATGGGCCGTACTCTGATCGTAACCGGGAGCGATTTCTCAGAGCGGACGGTAATCAACTTCTATTGCAACCTGGATGGACAGCAGGTGAATCTGGGCGGTCTCGCGCACGACGGGGGCGTCAAAATCCCGACCACGGTCGAAGGCACGGGCAAACTCCGCTTTGAACTTCCGGCGTGGGTGAAACCCGGCAGGGTGCTGGTTCAAGCGCTTAATCCACCGTTTAAAATAAACCAGTGCGCCGGCTTCGAATTCGACGTCCAGTGATCACAATATGAAGATACAACCGTAGTTGGAGGGCACCGTTATGCGCTGCACGGCGCCGTCGGAGGCTACCTGAACCGCCCACGGGTTGACACGAACGTCAGCGTCCAGCTCTTCCATCCACGTGCCCCCCTTAGGGAATGGCACCGCAATCGTGTCTGCATTTGACGCGAAATTCAAAATCACCATGGCATACTCCTCGGCGCCGTCGGGGCCCGCGGGTGCGTGCCGATGATAAGCAACCAGTTGACTGCTGCTCTGCAACGACTGCTGCCAATAGTAGAAGGAGTCGCGGCTGCGCAGCGCACGTCTGGAGTGGCGCAATTGCGCGAGGCGGCGATAGAGCCTGATCAAGGGCACTCCATAATCGTCGTAGAAATACTCCCAATGCGTATCGCGCCGCAGGTTGACTCGGGCCGACCCCTGATCAGGCAGATTGTAATCGTCGGCGAACTCCTCGCCCTCCCAAAGCATCGGCACACCCTGGGACGTGTAAAGCGCGATCGCAAGCGGCTGGAGTCGCCAGAAGCGGCTGCGGTCCCCGGCGGGAAAAGGGCCGCTGCCCGTTGTGCCCGCAAAGACGATCAGGTGGCTGTGGTCGTGCGAATTGAGATACTGGAACGGTGCGACCGGCATATCGACAGCCTGGCCGGCCGCGTTCACAACGGACTTGGTTGCCGGATAGCGATTGCTGAAAAAAGGGTCCAGGACGTGTGCGAAATCATCTGTGGGTGCACTTCCGCCGGCGATCGCTTCGGCCCCATCGAGCAAATCATTTTGCCACGCGCAGCTCGTGTACGTGTTGCTTAAGACGTCGGGCGCTCTCCAGAGCGCTTCGGCGCACTGGATGATGCGGCTGTAACCACCGGCTTCGCGCTGGAAGCGCGGGAAGTTCAGTGAATACCTATATGTGTCGTATGCCAGTTTGGCGTATCCGCTGTCCGTGGGACCGACGTAGAGATCGGTTACCTCATCATACCGAAAACCGTCGACATGGTATTGATCCAGCCACTGGCGGTTGGAGGCGGCAAAGTACTGCTGGGTGAAGACCTGTCCAAAATCGCATTGCGGACCGAATGGACCGTTGGCCCCTATCATCGGACTGTTTGCGTTCGGTGGCCCCGGGGTGTTGTTCACATTGTCGTACACCAGCTTGTACGCGAAGGCCGGATCCACATGCTGATAGACGACATCGAGAATAACCGCGATCCCTGAATGGTGGCAGGCATCGACGAGGCGGCGAAGGCCATCCGGACCGCCGAAGTGCGCGCTCGGCGAGAAATAGTGAAGCGGTCCGTAGTCCCAGTCAAAATCGAGCTTGGGGCTGGTGACCGGCATGAGTTCCAGGCAGTTCACTCCCAGGCTCTGAAGATATGTGAGGCGGTCTATGACGCCGTCGAAAGTGTCGTTGAACTGCTCGACATGCAGTTCGTAAACGATCAGATCGTCCAGGTCGGGTGTCTTGTACAACGCGTCGGTCCATCCGAACGGCAACGGATTGCGCGAAAGCGTCACGGCGGACAGGAGACCGACCTCGGTCTGCCGGGCAAACGGGTCCGTGAACCACGGGTGATAAGCTGGCGCGCACCTCCTGGCGGCGTCCACCAGAGTTGGAAACGGTATAGATAGATTCCTTCCGTACCCAAAGTTGCTGCCGGCAACCGGCGCCACATTTATGGTGGTGCTCCAGAGGTCGAGCGCATGACCCGCATTCCAGGTAAGCTGTGAGTCCTGCGGCTGGATGGCGGGATCGAAACGGTCTTCTTTTTTGATCAAGCGCACGACGACTTCGAAACCGTCCGCCGCACGAATCCCAGGCAGATAGAGCCCGAAACGAATCTGAAATCCTCCCCCGGCCGTAACCAAGGGAAAGGCACCGACTTCAAGAACATCGATATCCACTTTGATTGCCGAGCGGCCTCCGCATGATCATGCGGTCTTCTTCAGTCCGTTAAATGTGCCACCAGCTTGCAGCCTCATTTAAAGCAAAAGTTCGTCTCGTTGAGACGAGTTCCCCGCCGTTCACCAACTTGTGATGACGAGATCGAAGCGTACCTCGGCGATGAGGCAACGGGCGGCGGCCTAATGAGAATTTCCAGGGCCGGATGATGAGACCGCCATGGTTCAGTTATGAATTGCGCCTGCTACTTCCATTCCTTCGGCACCGCCTGCGCCCGCTGATGCGCGAGCAGCTTGGAGCGCCGCGCCGTCTCCTCGGCGGTGATTGTCGCAGGGTCTTCCCGATACTCAGGGCCCGTGGCCATCGCTTTTTTTACTGCGGGCCGCTCGCCGATCTCATCAAGCCAGCGCTTGACGTTAGGAAATTCGCCAAGGTCTATATTGCGGTCCTGCAAGAGGGTCGCCCAAGGATAGCAAATCATGTCGGCAATCGTGTACTGGCCCGCGGCCAGGTAGCGCTTCTCATGCAGGCCCAGATTCATCACTCCATAGATGCGATGGACTTCGTTATCGAAGCGGAGCAGCGCATAAGCCTGATCACCGTTCTTCGGATCGCGCGAGGCGCGTCGAAAGTGACCCTGTTCGCCCATTTTCGGTCCCTGGTTGGCCATCTGCCAAAAGACCCATTGCATGACGTCCGATTTCTGATGCGGTTCGCGCGGCAAGAACTTCTCAATCTTTTCGGCCAGGTACACCATGATGGCGCCTGACTCGAAGATACTTATGGGCGCACCACCGCCAATCGGCTCATGATCCACGATCGCCGGCATCCGGCCATTGGGTGAGATCCGAAGAAAGTCGGGAGTCAGCTGGTCGCCGCGTCCGATATTGATCGCCTTGATGTTATAGGGGATGCCGGCTTCCTCGAGCAGGATCGTAACTTTTTTTCCGTTTGGAGTTGGCCAGAAATACAGATCAATCATGATGTTCCTCCTTCGTGCTTGGCCTCCCGGATGACCGTACCCGACCCGGTTTCCATTAACCGCGCGCATCCGAGCTTCCCGCGTCGTGCCGAGGCACTTTTGCGGTATCCGCACAGAGCCGTTGCTGGATCAAAGCTTCTCGTTCTTTTTCATTTTCTCTCCTCACAGGTTGGGCTCACCCAATCATAACGGCACCAGCATCGCAGTTAATGGACTGGCCTGTGATGGTGCGGCTCTCATCGCTGGCCAGGAACAGGGCCAGGTTGCCGATATCCTCGGGCTGGGAGATCGTGCGAAGCGCCACGCTTTGCAGGCTTCTAGCCCGCCAAGTCTCGTAATCGATCCCCTGCTCGCCGGCCATCCGCCTGCCATAATTTCGCCAGAGCTCGGTGTCGATCCCGCCCGGCACCAGGCAATTGCAGCGGATTCCCAAGGGCCCGACCTCGAGCGCCACGGTCTTGGTAAACGCCCTCAACGCTGCCTTGGCCGAACAGTAGTGGCTCTTGCGCGGTATTCCGTTCCAGCCTGCCGTAGAGGAGAAGTTCACGATCGAGCCGGTCTTCCGCTCCAGCATCGAGCGCCTCAGCACCTCCCTCGTGCAGAGCATGGCCGCGGTGAGGTCGATCGCGATCGTCGCGTTCCAGTTCTCCAGCGTCTGCTCCCAAATGTGCTTGTCCACTCCGGGCGCGGCCGCGTTGTTCAGCAAAATGTCCACCTGGCCGAACTCTTTTATGGCCCGATCGACCATCGCGCTGACGTCCTCCTCACGAGTGACGTCGGCCCGCATGCCCACGGCGCCTTGGCCCGCGTCGCGGGCTGCTTGCAGGACCAGCTCCTGGCGGCGCGCGGCGAGGAGCACGCGCGCGCCCTCTTGCACGAAAAGCTTGGCCATGACCGGGCCGGTGCCGGTGCTGGCCCCGGTGATGATCGCCACTTTGCCCGACAGCCTACCAACGGCACTTCCCATCGCGTCCTCCTTTTCATCTTTCTGATTCATGAAAACTGTTGAAGCGCAAAAATCGCATCGTTACCACGTTCGCCGACTGCCTCGCTGCGGTCGGCGTATTGGATGCAAGGTCGTCCCAACCCTAGACCCGGGTTTGTTGCGTGAAATGCGTGGGTCTAGACGGTCTTGATAGGGCCCCTTTAGCTCGACTCAAGCGGCCCGGTTCGGCGTTGGGAGGCCGACTTTATCACCTTCCCAACGGCCGCTCGCCAGTGACGTCATAGACGAAGATCGAAACCGCCTTGGGGGCCACGGCGGTTCCCGGCGATGCGGGGCGCGCACGCGACGCGGCCAGGTGAGCGTCGAGGTCTTCGCGACGCGCCCAGCGTTCGAAGAGCATCACCCGCCGGGGATCGGTCGGGTCGGCGCTGAGAGTGTACTCCAGGCACCCGGGCTCGGCTCTGGACGTTCGCATCGCGTCGATCCGGCCCGCCAGAAACGTCTCGCGTTGATCGGGATCCACTTCTAATGTTCCTGCAACAATGACCATGCTCGCCTCCTGACTCTGATCGAATTTGACCGCTCCAATCGATCCTGGCTCGAGCGCGGCTTAATCGCCGCGTGCTAGAGCGCCGTTGCGCCCGTCGGGTTGTCGAGGCTCTGCTGGAACGCTCTCTGCTTCTACAACGGGCGCTGGGGTTTCCGCCATCCTCGAATCCGGCAGTATAGCCACGAACCTGGCCGCCGTCACCTGCTTCACGAGAGCCATTCCATCATTCGGGCAATATTCAGGTCGGTCCGTTCGCATTGGCCATCGTGGGGTTGCCCTCTGCTGAGCGGAGCTTGCCGAAGTCGATCGTGGGGGCTATAGGGGTGGCTGAACCCGAAGGTTCGTGGAGGGTTCGAAGTATCGCGCCGCGATCCGCAGCGGCCACAAAACGCTTCTCGACAATACCGCTAACGTGAATAAACAACGGCAATGGCTGGTGCTCGCAACGCTGTTTACTGTCATGTTCTTCACGCTGGGCGGAACCATCAATCCGCTGCCGGTATTCCTGACGCCGTTGATCAAGCAATACGGATGGAGTCATGCCCGAGTGTCGTGGGTGCCGACCGTCTATCTGCTGATGTTTGGTCTGGGGGCGCCCGTGATTGGATGGCTGATGGACCGGTTCGAGGCGCGCATCGTGATGTCGATCGGAGCGTTGGTCGCGGTCGCTGGAATGGCATGCGCCAGCCTGACCCATTCATTCTTGCCGATGATCGGGGCGTTCGTGCTCATTGGCGGAGGGGCGGCGAGTTCGACTGTTGTTCCGGGCCAGGTGGTTGCGGCGAACTGGTTCTCCGACAATCGCGGATTGGCGATCAGCGTGACCATTGCCGGTGCGGCGATGGGCGGCGTGCTCATGCCGGTTTACGCCGACTACCTGGTCAGACACTTCGGCCTGAGCGCAGCTTTCCTGGCGTTGGCGGCGCCGATTTTGTTGATCGCCGTGCCGCTCATCATACTAATCATCCGTACGAGGCCCGCCGGCGAGATCAAAACCAGCGTCGCCGAAGAGGTCAAGAGTCTGCCCGGGCTTGAGTTGGGACCGGCCTTGCGCACTCTACCATTCTGGCTTCTGGCCTTCATCCTGATGGCGGCCAGCATCGGATTGAATGGCTCATTTGTTCATCTCGTGGCGTTTCTTATTTCGGCAGGCTTCTCACCTCAGCATGCGGCGATGGTCGCCGGCACCGAGGCGGCTGTGGCGGTTCCGGGTTTTCTACTGCTAGGCGTGTTGTGCGATCGATTCACGGGCCGCAGGGTGCTGCCTTGGGTCTTGATCGTGCTGGCAGGTGGCGTGCTCCTGCTGCTCGGCACGCGCAACTCACAGATCTCGAGCATCTACCTGGTGCTATTCCTACTTTGTTACGGGCTGACTGCGGGCGTGACCACCGCTGTGATTCCGGTGGTGCTGGTTGAATCCCTGGGCTTGAGGCGTTTCGGCTCGATTTCGGGTCTTGTCGGCTTGGCGGGAACCATCGGAATCGCCGGTGGGCCGCTACTGATGGGATTGATATTCGATTTTACCGGCAGCTACACACGATCATTCGAATTGGGCGCGGCGTGTCTGATTGCTGCCGCAATCGCCGCTCTGGCAGTATCGCCTGCGGAAGGAGTCGAAGCGATTCCCAGTGGCGCGGCGGAATTTTCGCACTGAGATTAAGATGTGCTGCCCGGACGGTCGCAGCTTATCTTCCTTCAGGATCCGGTCAATCACTCCCACGAACGGATCCAGCTTGAGCCGCACCGGCGGCGGGCCGATACCCAGGAGGCGGGACTGAGAATGTCGGCATTTCGCACTCCGACCGCGTCCGGTTTCGCGCTTAGGAGAGTCCATCGAACCGGGGCAAGCTCGCGCAGGGCGGCTAGAAACAGCGAGGATCGGATGAAGCAGAAAACGCCTCCGCCCCGTGACAAACGGCTGTGCGTATGTGCATATCGATCCTCTGGGGTTGAATAAGTGTCTGCGCAAGCCGAAAGGACAGTGCCGAGAGCGGCTTCCCTGAAAAACCCCGATCTCCTGGCGGGGATTGCGATCGCCGCGGTTGAGATTCCGACCGCGCTCGCCTATGCCGAACTGGCAGGATTTCCTCCGGTAGTCGGGCTCTACTCAAGTATTCTTCCCTTAATCGCATATGCGATGTTCGGCTCGTCACGCCAGCTAATCGTCGGTCCTGATGCGGCGACATGCGCGATAGTTGCCGCGGCACTCATGCCCCTGGCTACGGGAGATCCCAGCCGGCATTTGGAGCTCTCTATTACCTTGTCGCTCGTGGTCGGAATTTTGTGCGTAGTCGGCGGGCTGCTGCGCTTGGGTGCAGTGGCTAATTTTCTGTCGCACCCGGTACTGATTGGCTTTCTGAACGGAATGGGGCTGACCATCGTCAGCGGACAGCTCGGGAAACTGTGTGGACTTTCAGTACGCACCGACACCGGGTTTTTCCTCAGGATCGCTGATTTTGTTTCAAAGATAGGGCAAACGCACTTTCCAACCTTGATCGTTGCAACCCTGACGCTGGTGCTTATCTACCTCGTAGGAAGGCTCGCGCCGCGCATGCCCGGTCCCTTGGTCGGAGTCTGCGGCGGAATCGCGATGATGATGCTGTTGGACGCGGAAAAGTGGCAGGTGGCGAGATTAGGCAGCGTTCCCGCTGGCTTCCTGTGGCCCCACTTAACCACCAATTTTTTTTCCGAGGCCCTCGCTTTGGTTCCGCAAGCCGCAGGTATCGCCTTGATATGCTTCTGCAGCTCGATGATAACGGCAAAGAGCTTTGCGGTACGCAATGGGTATGAGGTGGATGCGAATCGCGAGTTCATCGCCCTGGGCATAGCCAATGTTGCATCGGGCCTCTCCAGTGGTTTCGTAATTGCGGGAGCCGATTCGCGCACCGCGATAAACGATCTTTCCGGCGGCCGTTCTCAATTAAGCGGTGTGTTGGCAGCCATTGTGATAGCGCTGGTCCTCATATTCTTCACCGCGCTCCTCGCCTACATCCCCGACGCATCTCTTGGCGCAGTACTCATCCTGGCCGGCGCGTCGCTGTTCGATTTTCAGGCTCTAAAAAGAATATGGGGCATCAGCCGAGTGGAGTTTGCTATCTCCGTTCTTGCAACCCTGGGGGTCGCGACCATCGGAGTCCTGCCCGGACTCGCGCTGACCGTGGTGCTCAGCCTGATGCTGCTGCTTAGTCGTGCATCCCGCCCGTACGACGCGATACTTGGACAGGTTCCGGGCCAGGATGGCCTTACGGATATGAGTGCGGATCCCCAAGCACAAACCATCTCCGGCCTGGTGGTTTATCGCTTCGACGCGGCCCTGCTGTTCTTCAACTCGGATTATTTCAAGAGCCGGGTTCGCGATGTTACATCCCCGACCAATCAGCCAATCCGCTTCTTTATCTTCGATATGGAATCGGTCAACGGGATGGACATGACAGGGCTGGACGCACTGGAGGATGCGCGGTCGGAGCTCGCGTCGAGAGGAATCGCCTTCGCAGTTGCGCGCGTCAAGGCCGAGGTGCGCGATGCGATGGTCCGGTCGGGTTGCTGGGCACGAATTGGCGCTTCCAACTTTCATCCTTCGGTAAGGAGCGCAGTCCGGGCGGCTGTAAACGAGTTGAATGGGTTAGGAGGCGCGCGAGCACTTTGACGATCGCTCGGCAGTACTCTTCACCCACCCGTGCGGCAACGCGCGACGGCGCTAAGATTCTGGTACGATACCGTTGCGCATGGATCGCTGGCGGTGCTGCGTTGCGCGCATACCGTAATGGGCGCCAGGCGATCGCTGTATGGCATGGCAGCGACTACCAGTATCAAGCTGGTGATGGATACACCCGATCCCTTCAATACATCCGCGATGCCGCCTTTTCGTCCGATCCGCGCTCTTGACCGTAGGAGGTAACAGTGACCGCTCCCATTTTGGTGGTCGGCGCCGGAACCACTGGTCTCACCATGGCTTGTGAATTGGCACGCCACGGGGTGCCGGTGCGCATTGTGGACAAGCTCGCGAGTATCAATCCCCATTGCCGCGCGACCGGCATACACTCGCGGACGCTCGAAGTTTTCTACGATCTTGGCATCGTGGAAGAGATCCTTGCCCGCGGCAACAAGGTGCTCGGCATGAGCCAGTACGCCAACGGCGAACGTTTCATGCACTCCAGCGGCGGCGAACTCGACAGCCCCTACCCGTTCGTAGTGATGTTGGAGCAATGCAAGACGGAGGCGGCGCTTGAAGGCTTGCTGAACAGATCAGGCGTTGAGGTAGAACGTGAAACCGAGCTGATTGCCATCTCCGAGCGGCCCGAATGCGTCGCTGCTACAATTCGCCGCCCGGACGGCCGCGAAGAAGTCGTGGAGACGCCGTGGCTGATCGGATGCGACGGCGCTCACAGCCGGATCCGTCATCTCAACCATGTCCATTTTCCCGGCGACGAAGATACCCGCCAGTACCTGATAGCCGACGTGCTGATGCAGAACACTCTCGCGCATGACGAGGTCCACAACTTCCTGAGCGACCACGGGATTCTGATGTTCTTCCCACTGCCCAACCGGCGCTGGCTGGTTGCGGCCGACGTCCCCACGCACCACGATGCAGCCAGGGAGCAACCTACTCTGGAGGAGGTTCAGGCGATCATTAACCAACGGGGTCCGGGCGCTGTCACCATCAGCGATCCGCGCTGGCTGACCTTTTTCCGCATCAACTACAGGAGCGTGAGCCATTACCGCCACAGCCGCGTATTTTTGGCTGGCGACGCGTCCCATATCCACAGTCCATTTGGCGGACAAGGTATGAACACGGGAATTCAGGACGCCTATAACCTGGCGTGGAAGCTGGCCCTGGTTTACCGCGGCCGCGCCCCGCTCAGCTTGCTGGACAGTTACGAAAAGGAGCGGCGCCCTGTCGCCGAGGACGTGGTCAAGACCACCAGGGCGCTTACCGAGAGCCTCGAAGTCTTCAGTGGTCTTTCGCCCGCGGAGCGCAAACGCTTGTTCTTCGATCTGGCGGTCCCGCCCGAGGTCGCCAAGCGCATGGCCCTGCACAATGAGGAGCTCGACCTGAACTACTCAAAGAGCCCGATCTGCCGCCAGCACGAAGGCAGCCATTTTGGGAAGACCCGTTTCAGAGCCGGTCCGCATCCGGGTCAAGAGGCGCTCGACGCGCGCCCGCTGCTGCACGCTCAGGGTCGTCCCACTACATTGTTCGAGCTGCTGCGTGGGCCGAAGCATACCCTGCTCTTGTTCCCGGGCGCCTGGCATGAGGCCCGTTCGTGGCAGCGGCTGATCGATTTGGCAGAATCCGTAAAGGTCAAGGCGGGCGACTTGATTGACACTTTTTTCGTGGCAATCGAACCGGGAAGAGTGTCTCCTGACCCACGCCTGGATGGACGAGTGATCCTCGATCCCGAACGCTCTTTTCACTACCGCTATGGCGCCGAGAGCGAATGCCTGTACCTCATCCGGCCCGACGGCTATATCGGCTATCGCAGCGAACCGGCGACGCCAAGTGCCCTGCATGACTACCTCGGACGGATTTTCCTTTAAACCCAACGTCCGGAATTCTTAACCTCGCGCGTTCGAATCGCGCAGAGTGCGCCAAGATTTTTCCGCGTTTTCCTTACAGCTAGCTGCTTATCGGTGAGTGGCGCAGCCTGAGCGTTCTTGGACCAGTGGAGTTTCACGCGTTCGAAAACGCCAGCGGTCGCGTCCGGGCAGCTTAGTGGATGCGCGGTGTTGCGCATCCGTTTAGGAGTCATCTTCGCGACTTATCGTTCATTAACGTTGCCGCGGTATACCGACTCCCGAGCGACCGCCAATCTAAAAACGATCAGAAGGTGGCGCCGGCGCCCGTTTTGTGTGGTGGCAGACGAGAATCGTTGCGCACCCGATTCCGCTCAGGAGGTAAATACCGGAAGCGTCTCCCAACCCCGCACCGTGGAGGTTGATGCGAGCTTCGCGCCGTCGCGGTCGACCTCCCACTCGGGAAAGCGCTTGAGAACCTCGTCGAGCGCAACCCTTCCCTCCAGGCGGGCCAGCGCCGCGCCGAGACAGAAGTGAGCGCCATAGCCGAAGGTGAGGTGCTGAACGATCTGCCGGTGGATGTCGAACTGGTCCGCGCGTGGGAAGCGACGGTCGTCGCGGTTGGCGGACCCAACGAGGAACAACATGACGCTGCCCTGCGGTACCGTCTGACCGTAGAGCTCGACGTCGCGCGCCACGTACCTGGCGACCTGGAGCGCGGGCGACTCGTAGCGGAGGATCTCCTCGATGGCGTTGGGGATGAGCGAGCGGTTTTCGGCCAGCTCACGCCGCTGGTCGGGGTGGTCGCCCAGCACCTTGCCGATCCATCCGATCAAGCGGTTGGTGGTCTCGTTGCCGGCGCCGGCGATCACATTGACGTAAGTCAGGATCTCGTTGCGGGTCAGCCGTCTGACCGTCCCGGTCTCGTCCTTGAACTCGGCCTGCAGGAGTTCGGTCATCAGGTCGTCCGAGGGGTGGTGGGCGCGCCACTCGATATATTCGGAGTAAATCTCGCCGCTGAGGAGCAACTGCGAATAGCGCATCGGCTTGCCGGCATCTGTACGAAGCGCCGCGTCGTCCCGGTCACGGATGGCCTCCTGGTCCTGCTCCGGGATACCGAGCAGCATTCCGATCGTCCGCATTGGCATCTGGGCACCGAGGTCCGCGACAAAGTCAAAGCGCCCCGCTCCGACCAGCGGGTCGAGGCTGCGGGCGCAGAATTCGCGGATCCTGGATTCGAGCGCGGCCATCTTGCGCGGTGTGAACACCCGCGACAACAAGCTACGGCGCACGGTGTGCACGGGCGGGTCTTCCATGATGAGCGTGCCCGGCGGCATCTGGATGTTTGCCTTGATCACCTCGAGGATAACACCTCGCCCGGAGATGTATGTCTGCGAGTCAATAAATCCGCGCTCGACGTCGTCGTAGCGGCTGACCGCGTAAAAGTCGTACTTCTCGTTGCGGTAGAGCGGCGCCACCTCCCGCAGCCGGCGGAACGCTGGGTGCGGATCCGTATAGATGCCGACGTCGTACGGGTCGTAGTACGCGTCGTTCGCACTGACGCTCACGAAGCACCTCCTTCGCGTAATTCAGGTCACGACTATGACATCACTACGGGAAACCACAAGCCAGGCGGCTCGCGGGGCACCACATAAAAATCATATGGCAGCGATGCAGAACCTGTAGCATCTCGAAGCCATATGCGGCCAATTCAGGGCTCAGAAAATCCAATAGATCAATACAAATAGTTGGTTTAAACCACATCTTGACAGTGGCGCAAAAACTTTGCTACACAGCATCGGCTTCTTATCTACACTGAGTTTAACTTCATAAAGTCGCGAAAAATTGGCGTCAAAGGTTGCGCGTCCGAAAGGGTCCAAAATGGTCCGAAGAAGTGACAACCGTAAACTCCAGCAGAATAAGGAGGGTTAGGCAGTGAATTCCCCGCGACACTATGCGGCCTTGCTGGATAGCATCAGGGCGCATGCGCCTTCCGAACGCCACGAAGCGGACCTGCCGCTCACCATCTCGCAGCGGCGGACCGAGGCGCTGTTGCACGTGGTTCACGATGTCGGCGGACAACCTGACGGACCGATCGACAAGACCCAGCACAAGATTGCTCCGTGGGAGGAGCGCACCCACGCCACCTGTGAGTGCCTGGCGTGGCGCGGCATCTGGGTCAGCGAAGAGAGACGCCGGCGGGAGAACGATCTCGGCGAAACGCTTTACTTCGCGCTCCCCTACTACTCGAGATGGTTGCTCGCGGCGACCCACATGCTGCTCGACAAGGGGCACATTACTCCGGACGAGCTCATCGCGAAGATGGAGGAAGTGCGGCGGCGAGAGGAGAGTGCGGAATGAACCGGAAATTCAAGATCGGAGACAAGGTCACGGTCCGGGACGTCCCATCCCTCTTTCATACGCGCACCCAAGGTTATACGCGCGGCCACACCGGCGAAATCGTAGGCTTGCGACCCGAATGGGTCATTCCCGAAGACGAGGCGTGGGGCCGCTATGAAGGACGCCGGGAGCCCTTCTACATGGTTCGCTTCAAACAGCGCGAGCTATGGCCGGACGACGGGGGTGCGGAGATCGATATGTTGGAAACGGAGTTCTCCGAAAGCTGGCTTGAACCTGTAGTTCAGCGAAGTGCCGGGAACAAGGTTCGCAGACGCGCGGGCAGGAGATAATTCTGTGAGCGATTCGCACGAACATGAGGACGCACATGCTCCGATCGAGGAAGCCGAGACCAGCGAATTCGATATCCTCGAGACCGCCATCCGCGAGCTATGCATTTCCAAAGGGTTGTTCTCAGCCGACGATCATCGACGGTTTATGGAATGGTATGACCACATCGGTCCGATGGGCGGCTCCCGCGTGGTGGCCAGGGCCTGGGCCGATCCCCAATACAAGACTCGTCTGCTCGCCGACAGTATAGCTGCATGCAAAGAGGTAGGAGTGGACTGGATGCAGCCGACCGGACAGGGAACTCCGAGCGATTTCACCTGGCTGGTAGTCTGCGAGAATACGCCGCAGCTCCACAACGTGATCGTCTGCACGTTGTGCTCGTGCTATCCGAGGCCCCTGCTGGGGCCGTCTCCGGCGTGGTACGAACGGCCGAGCTATCGTCGCCGCATCGTTCGTTGGCCGCGCCAGGTTCTTGCGGAGTTCGGTCTGATCGTCCCGCCGGATACCGAGGTCCGCGTCCATGACTCAAACCAGAAGACGCGCTATATGGTGCTTCCGATGCGGCCCAGCGGTACCGACGGTTGGAGCGAAAAGAGACTCACTTCGATCGTCACCCGCGATACCATGATCGGCGTAGCCGTTCCCCGTATCGACTGGACCACCTCCTCAACGCCTCCAGGTGCCACGCGCAGTGCCTGATGCAGGTCGCACTTTGGGCCTGAAGAACAGTGTCAGTCAGCGCCTGGGCAATTGTTTTCTTAAGTGGACCGAAGTCCTTTGGTTCAGTTCCTCTTTCTCATCGCATATCAAAGCTCCGACAAGCTCGAAAGCATATTCTCTTTTAAATCAGTATTTATGTGTTTAGATGAATAAGCTGCTATTTTGGTGGAATGCTTATCGGTCACCCATCGAATCAAAGAATCTCTGGACCTGGCTGGCTTTCTGATGCTACTGATCCGGTCCAATGTACGATTTTTGTACCTCTTGAACGAAATGTGGGAAATTGCGATCCATTCCGAAAGACTTTTGCATGGAACCTCTATAACTTGAGTGACGTGTCTTCGACTAGACAAACTGCATTTCCTGAGGCTTCGCCGCGAGAGGCTAGACCGACCCACTTTCAGGCGGCCAGGCAACACGGAGGACCAAAAACCCATGCTAAAACTTTGTGGCCGGAGGTCTTTAGGTCAAAAACGCGCTCCTGAGCCCAAATGGAAATTCCGGATATAAGCTAGAGCAACCAAGCCAGCAGCTGCGATCGATGATGCGTTTTGCGTGCTCCGAGGTGTTCTATCTCACACATCTTCAATTTGACACTGAGTTTCTATTTAGGCTAATTTTCGTGGTCTTAAAGCAAAAGGAATTCTTGGCAAAAAAACAATGTTTAGCATTTCCAGCTAAGCGCCATTTACGCATCCAACCGCCGCTGGCGGTAAGTCCAAGGCCATGACCAAAGCCTCACGACCGCGGTCGTACAATTTGTAGGAATAGAGGCGCGCCTTCATGTCGGCTCCAGCGCAGACACAAGGAGCCGGTGATTGACACTAAGTGGATCTGCGGGGCGAGAGTGAGCATGCCTGAGATCCAGCCCGAAAAGGAGAAGTATGAACTTCGGCGAGGGCGTTTACACATCTCTGAGAGCAGGATTACTTAAGTTTTTGCCAGGAGCGGCCCTTGGATTGCTGATGATCGCACTTGTGTCAGCGGGCGGGCTCGCGCGAGCCCAAGAGGGGCCTTGTGTAGTCAACGGGACGGAAATCCCCAGCCGCGCTCTTCCCGCCGGAACCGGTGGAGACCTCACGGTCACCAAAGGTGAATGCACCGCCGACAAGGGTCCTTACAAGTACCGCGATGTAAACATCTATGATGGGGGAAAATTGACCTTCGTCGAGACCAGGGATGCGGAGCTCGTCTTCTCCGCGCGGTCGATTTTAGTCGAAAACAAGGGCAGCCTGACCGCGGGCAGCGTCGGCAAGCCGTTTGGTTCGCTGAACGGCAAGCTCACGATTCATTTGTGGGGCAAGCTGAGCGACCCCGGGATTACTTGCAAGGCCGACGACGTCGATCGTTGCGGTGTGCCGTCGGAAATATGGACCTCGAACTCACCTTCCACGTTCAATCCCACGTCGTGCAAAGTTTGGCCTCCGAACGCGATGACCGAGCCGCTGCCGGGCGGGGTCAAGGATTGTTTCTACGCCTACGAAACGCTCGATGAGTTGGACAAAACCAACAACCGAAAAGCTTATTTCGGCCATAAGGTCCTAGCCGTCTCCTTTGGCGGCACGCTAAATTTGTTCGGCAAGAAGGGCGCCACTTTCGATACCAAGATCGATCCTAAGAAATCCTACAAGAGCTGGGTGCGGCTTAAAGGCTCACTGAAGCCAGGCGCCGCCACCGATACTCTGACCGTCGATGGCGTGGTTGATTGGGCCAAGGACGATCACATCGTGATCACCACCACCGACTTTCTGCCCGAACACTCGGAGGAGTTGGTCATCACGGATGATCCGGCGGTGAGCAACGGCGCCACGACCATCAAATTCGCCAATGCCGACGCCAAGGTCAAAGGACTAAAATGGCCGCACAATGGTTTGACGTACCCTCTAAGCCTTCCCGCTCGTCTGGGGATTAACGAAAAATCGGCCGAGACCCGTGCCGGCGTGGCGTTACTGACCCGTAGCATTCGGATCGTTTCCGACGGCGACACGCTTGGCTCCACATTCACTGAAGAAGCCGGCAACTTCTACGGCGGAGATACCATAGCCCGGCAGGGCTTCGCCAGCTTCCAGGTACAAGGCGTGGAGTTTTACCAGTTGGGCAAGGGCGGCATGATCATGCACTATCCGGTCCACTTCCATCTCGCACGTCAGACCCCGCAGCCAATTAATCCCAAAACCAATCCTCCCATCACTTTCCTGAAGGATTCTTCTATTCACGACTCGATGACCCGTTGGGTGACAATACATGGCACTCAGGGTGTGACTCTGGCGCGTAACGTGGGATATATGTCAATCGGACACGGCTTCTACCTGGAAGACGGCACCGAAACCGACAATAAACTGTACTCGAACATCGGGATCCTGGCGCGCGCGGCGATCGACTATCCGAACAACCCGCGCAAAGTCCCTGGGATTCTGACCGCGAGGCCCATGGATCCACCGGACCCGAACCCCGCTACTGCCATCGGGTTCGACGGCTTTCCCTTCTTCTCTGATTCTAACCATCCGTCGGTTTTCTGGATCATGAATGGGTGGAACGATTTCGAGTATAATCTCGCCGCAGGCGCCGGAACTTGCGGGGCATGCTATTGGCTGGTGCCCGGATATATCAGCGGTCCTTCGCAATTCGAGCACTGGTTTGGCTATGCGGGTGAACAGAAAGGGTTTGACCGGGCCGGCATAACTCCGCTGCAGGCATTCATCGGAAACGCATGCACGTCGGCGATGAATGCATTCACGATCAACAGCACCACTGCAACCTGCAACGGCGTCAATGTGCGAAAGGCGGCCAGTACGGATGCTGAGCTCACGATGCTCCCGTCGGACGGCGCGAAAAAGTCTTACATATTCCCTCTTCCCGCCAACGACACCTACTGGCCGCATGTCAATGGCGGAGGCAGGCTGGCGACGCGCTGCCCGGATGCCGACGCGGGCAAGACCAATCCTGAATGCACCAGCTTCAAGCGCTGCGACGAAAGCAGCCACGAGAACTGCGACGTTACGGTACTCGACCGCTTTACGACTTCCTTCAATTGGGCGGAAAAGAATCTGGCTGCGGTCTGGATGCGTCCGCAGTGGTCGCTGGTCATCAATAGCGTAATCAGCGATATTCTTGGCGCCGGACTCAACTTCGTCACCAGCGGGGGCTATTCGAAGTCCGATGTGATCACCGGCTTTTGGGCTTTGGCGCGCAAGACGGTTTTCATCGGCAGCACCCAGTCCGGCAATCCCCTGGCGTCCGATGCCGGTCCGTTCAATCCCTTCAGCGGCGCCGACGGCGTCAAGGGGTTGAAGTGCGGACCCAATCCCTTCGACATCAACGGGGGATACAACCCTTTATACTGCCTGTCGAAGGGGGAGGGGATCAGCATTCAAATTTCGAACTTCTCTGTCTTTCAGCGCTTTTTCAGCGTTTATGATGGGCCGACATACCAGGACTCGAACGCCTACCTTAATATTCATCCTACATTTCTAACGGCAAACGGCTTGGTCAACGGAAACAAGCTTTGTCGCCCTGACGTGAACAACGGGAATCCGTGCGTCAACACCGGCTTCATGAATGGCGGCCTGAACGGCGTCAGGGCATACAGACTCGGGACGACACTGGCCTGCTATCTGCCCAACGCTGCGATCGGGTGGAAACAGCCCAACGGATTCTACTATGCGCCGGCATTCCATTCCGAGAATCTGTTTTTCGATGGCGTTGATATCCGCCATTTCGTGACCGAGCCGTTGTTCGGTTTAGATGGGGACAACATTCCCTGCTCAAGCGCCGATCCGAATGCGTGCTACGGACATCAAGATAAGTGCAAGGCAAACTTATGCACCTGCATGACGAATGCGGATTGTTCAAGAGCTCCCGTGAGCAATGTATGCGACATGTCCACAAAGCTTTGCAAGTACGGATCAGCTTTTATAACCGATCTTCCCGCAAGCAAGCAGGAAAACTGCTTTTGGAATGAAGCTCTGTTCAACGGTTTTACCGACATCGATCGCGAGACGGTTCTCAATGACGATGACGGCTCATTGACCGGACTTACCAGTCAAGTCAACAAACCCGCCAAGACGGAAACCATCTCGGTCAACAAGGAGAATTTTTTCAACGCTCCGAGCGAGACCGTCGAATGCGCTTCGGACGTCGCGGCAAACGCGACCGGGGACGCCAAGAAAGACCCGTCGACCGCCAAGACCAGTCCTTACGAATGGGTTACCACCGCCGTGTACCCTGAGTGCGCGCTTAGCGTGCCGGATTCCAAAGCCGACGTACGTTACTGCTCAGACAGGCATTGGGGTAGCAACTGCACGACGTCGGATCCGACCCAGGTAAGTACATGTATCGGCATCCCGATTTACCGCCAGTTCCTGACCGAGCAGGAGATGGCTGATAAGGCGCCGCCGTTGGAGCAGGCCAAGCGCATGATGGGACAGAACACCTTCCAGCGCAGCGGGCTCACCGTCAATCACGGCCACTATTACATCGACGACACTATCTCACTTTCAGCTTCTGGGGTTGCGAGCAAAAGTCCGAACGCGCTTGTCGGCGGGGAGAAATACGAACTCTACTTTCTATACGCGAAGCCTCGGACGAAGCAGACCTATACTCTCTGGCTCGGGAAGAATCTGACCAAGGAGCAGTTCGATCCGAACAAAAGCGTATTATATGGACACACCGACATCTCCCAGGGCGGCAAGTTTCCGTTTGTCCCCAAGAAAGACGGGAGCACGAATGTCTGGCCCACCGGCTGGGTGAGAGATTATACGCCGTCAACTGGCTATTTGACCATCAGCTTTGATATGAACGCTCCGGAGGTCAAGGACGATTTCAATCTGAACAAGCCGATCGACAAGCCGCTAGGCCAGGAACTCTGTCAGCCCGCGTCGATGTGTAAATGGGGTACTAACAAGAATACGGCGAAGACCGATTGTGTATGCAGCATCACGGATACAAGCAACCCTCTGTATAGCACTTGCAACGAAACCATAACGGATAAGAGCAGCCCGGATTTCGGCCGGTACGCGGTCTGCCGATGGTCGGTCAAGGATCTCGACTGTCCTGCCGCGGGCTGCGAAGCCATCGAAATAACGATGCCGGGTGACTTTAAACCCGACGATGCTGCGGACCATCATCGGCCAGCCCCGGTAGCTTTTGATGGGGCGTTCGACTGGAAAGTGTCGTTCAATAATGAGGATACGGCGATCAGCGGCGCACAATGCCATTACGATCCAGCCGAGCTCCCATGACCTGGAAGATGCCAGACCGCTGAAGGGGCGAGCTGACGATCACTTCCATAAGCCCGGTGCGCAAATTGGCTCACAATGCGGGGTTGAGATCGAGGCCAGGATGAAAAACGACAAGACGACCAGACCATTAGGCATTTGGCGGGCGGGGCGGCGGAGGTGGCAACATCGATGGACTGGTGCCCTGAGCGCGGCGCGCGCAAGAGCGGCTCTTGCCATCAGCCTGGTGATTGCTAGCGCGGCTGTGGCGGGATGCAATGGAAGCAACGAAAGGTTGGTAATAGTAGTACCGACTGCCACCGCCACGGTCGTGGTCACATCAACCATGACGCCCGGCGCGACGCCGACCCCCACGCATACCCCGACGCCGACGGTGACGCCCACAGCCGCGCCGACGCCGCTGTCAGCAACGGGTTCGAGCGTTTTCGGCATGGACTGCCAGGCGCAACAGGTCTGGGTAGCGCTCAACAACACAGGTGGCGTTAACGGCGACGGAAAGGTCGCCGTGGTTGACCTGACCGTAGACCCTGATAAGAGCGATCCAGTCAAAGCGCTGATTGATTTGGGCAACAACGATATTCCAAGTGGAGTCGCGGCGACCGGCAAGCAGGTGCTGGTAACAGCGGGAGCCACCGGGCATGGTGGCCACCTCTATATCTTCAAACAAAGCGACAATTCCCGCGTGCCCGGGTCGCCATTCGCGTTCCCGGCCGGCTCCGACACCAATGGCGACGGGTGCGTGATTTTCGACCCCGTGCGCAATCAGGCGATCGTCTCTTTATGCAATACCCTGGGCTGCAGTGGACTTCCGGACTCCAATACGGGGTGGGCATTTTTCGACCTCGCAACGAACAAGTTCGGTCCGGTTATTGAAGCCGCGCAACCGGACTCCGTTAGCTTCAACCCAGTGGACGAGCTGGTTATCGCACCGGCCGACGCGATTGATCCCCCCTCGCCCTTCAATGAAATCGGCGCCGGCGACTCGACCCGGTTCTGCACACTTACAGACAAAAATCTGACCGACACGGCGGGCGATCCCGACGGCTCTTCCGCTGACCGGTTCACCAACATTTTCGCGCTGGGCAATTTTTCTGTGCCAAGCGTAACCGTGGTGAACCTCAATGGCGCTACTTTCTCGGGACCCACCGCGCGCTGCACTCTTGATGAAGCCGGAGTGGACCCCAATTCCGTGGATGTGGGCGTATTCGTTAATAGCGGAGACAATGCGGATATTGTGGCGATAAACGAAGTGACTCATCAGGCATTCGTCGGCTCGGATCTGGGCCCCGATGTTGCGCTGATAGAGCTGCCGAACGCGCCGGTCACGCAACTTACCGGACCGCTCCCATTCCAAGCGTCGGCACTTCCGGTTGAACCTGACGGCAGTTCCTTCGCCGGGCTGGTGCGGCCTTTCACCGCGACCGTTGACACCTGCAAAAACCAGGGTCTGATGGTCGACAACTCCTTCGATTTTGTGGCGAAAGTCGATCTCAAGACATTGCACGACAGCGCGGTGAAAATCAGCACACCCTTGGCGCCCGGCACGTGCTTCGGCGGCTTTAGTGTGTCGTGCAGCAATGGCAATGGAGTGACTTACTATCCGTTGCACGCGTTATCGGTTGATGGCGCTGCTTCGACCGACGCCCGTCGGCGCGACAAACGTCAGCTGCGCTGACGAAACAGAGTCAGGCAAGGGACATGTTCCCCCCATCGAAGAATTCCTTTAAAGGCGGTCCGCCACGCCGTGGGGGGAATTCCGTCTCCGCCCACGAGAATCTGCCGGGTGGATCTGAATGTCCCCGGATTAGTGTGGCGGACTCGACCGCTCTTAACCTCGATCGCGGTCACCATGCGCCCGGCGCGCGCGACGAAGTCCACCTCGCGGTTACTTTCGCGCCAACAAAAGAGTTCGCATTCGTCCAAAGCCGCGGCATTTGCTAGGCGAGCTCCGATCGCTGATTCGACGAGTCGTCCCCAGAACTCGGTGTCCGCTTGCGCATCCTTAAAACCGACTCCCGATTGGGCGGTCATCAGACCCGTGTTCAAGACCTGTAGCTTCGGGCTTGACCCCTTATACCGCACGGCACGGCGCGCAAATTTCGAGAGTCCGGTGAGCAACCCAGCGCCGCTCAATAATTCGAGCTTACCTGCATTCATGAGTAGAGTCGGTTGATGTTTTGCCCTTGGTGGGGCGGCGGTGGAGCAAGGGGACGGGCCGCGGAGCCCCAAACTTGCTCAGGCGGACCGTCCCCTTGCTGGTCTGCAAACTCTCTTGGGGTAAGAGCTCCGAGGCTAGAATGCGGGTGAAGTACTGAATCCGGCATGCGTGCAACTGGGTCGCTCTATCTAAGCTGATCCCATGCGTCACGGAATCTCGCACCCTTCTTCCTAAAGGTAGATAACTGGAGAACCTTTCTGTCGCCTGGCGCATTGTAGGTAAGGTGCTTGACCTTATCTGATGGTACGATATACACCTACGGCAGCCTGCCCGGGTCTTCGATCTTGTTCAAAAAAGATACCAGGACCAGGAAATTCTTCGTCCGTTCTTTAAAATTATCAACCGGCCAGCCCGTTGTTCCCGCAAGTCCTTTGACGTCAACTGTAACAGCGTCGCCAGCATCGCGGATGATTGCTACCACGAGCCGCGCAATTGCCGCGTACCCGCAATCCGCGCCGCGCTGCAAGCCGCCTAACGTGTATTTCGAACCACCCGGCGGCTTCTGGATAATCAATCCCAGTATCAAGCTGATAAACAACTCGATCGCGGGATGCCAGGACGTTGGGATGGGCTATTGGTACGTAACGCCGGTCGCTACAGGCAGGATACCTAGCGTGCCGGTGAGCATATTGAACAACAAGTTCATTCCGATAGGCGCGTTTTACAAGGGAGTCCACGGCGAGTTCATCAACAACCGCGTTCACGGATGCTACGGCGGCCTTTACAGCGATAGCAACGCCAGCGTGGTCTCGGGCCAACTTGCTGGTTACCTAAACGGCAACAATTCTTTCAATCCCGTCACTAATCCACCCAACCATGCAGTGGTCGATAAATTCGACCAACTGACCGCGACCCGCATTAGATGGCGTTCCCTGTGGGTCCGTCCCTCATTCAATGTTGTTGACCAGTCTCGTTTTGCCACCAACCGCCGCAGCCTCTCATTTGTCACATCGGGCGGTTCGGACGGCAATTATCCCGGCTTGTGGGCGCTGCTTTCGAACTCCACCGTAACTGGGGTCAGTCAGAATAACGTCGATCGCTTTGGACCGTGCGGGGCGGTGATTCCGTCGGTTGGCCTGCAGCAAAGGGGTGGCCAGCGCGGATGTATCGACGCCACTCCCTTGGGACCCAGCGACCCCGTCCCGGCCACCAGCGGCGTTTCCCTGGCCGACGGGTTTCCCACGCCACAGTGGAATCTGTTTGGCTTTCAGATCTGCGATGGCCCCCCGCTGATTGTTCACAACCGGTTTGTCAATTTCAAGGTCGATCCTAGCGCCACCCCCTCACTTTTGACCCCCGCGGATGACACCTTGCAGAAGGACTGGACATATAATGCTCCCTTCAAAAAATACGAGGGCGACGCGGCACTCGGCTGGCTTGAGAGCAACCAGAGCGCCTATCCCACCGCCGCCACCACGAGCCAGCTGAGCTGGAGCAACGTGGATTTCCGCCATCAGGTCTACACCACTCTGGTTAATCAGGCCGCTTTCCTCGACGGCGACAAGAATACCGCTGTTATCGATCTGGACGGCACGCTTGGCGGACTGGCAATTGGAGATTCCACGGGCGCGCTGGTTGCTCACACTTTTCCGATCTCGCTCAACGATTTGCCGTTTGACAACACCACCAACACAAGCAAGGGCAACCCCGCCAATTCATTCGCCGAGTGTCATTCGCTGGGACAGCAAAACGTGGAGGTCGAAGAAGGCCGCCCAACCGGCCTCATGTCGCCGGGCGCGATGGGTCAGCTCGAGTTTGAAGCTCTGTACCCACCAGCGATACCCAATGGGACATGATTCAGCAGTTGACTTTCTACAAGGACAACCTGGATTTCGGGAGTCATGGCTCGATGCCACTGAGAAGCCGCAACGGACTGGGAGTGTGGGAGCCTAAGGTAATCAGCGGCTATGGTTACGTGGTGCGCGCCGACCCCTATGTGTTTCCGCCGGGAAGTATTCCCAAAGAGTCAGAGGCCGGAATTCCCGAGACGGTGGATATCACGATCAACGACGTGGTTAAGC
Organism: Binataceae bacterium (SeqCode); assembly: GCA_035262365.1. Lineage (GTDB taxonomy): Bacteria > Desulfobacterota > Binatia > Binatales > Binataceae > JAJPJA01. The sequence goes on along the minus strand of DATFSZ010000065.1, from coordinate 30,915 downwards.
CGAATATGAGCAAAAAGACACCATTTTATATTCAGATTGGCATTTGCTACAGCGCCGCAAATGGCATGCCGCCCGTTAAAGATCCGTCGGCGTCGAGTATGTTCACGATAACGCGTGGATATCGGACCTATAGCAACGGCGACGGGGGGGATCCGCAGCTGGCCAATGACTGGGTCCAATTAAACGGCGAATTTCTCGGCGAGCGTCAGACTGCACTGGCTAACAATTTCTGTTTCAACCTCGATTCGCAGCTTGCCAAAGCCAAACTGCCGAATAACTGCCCGGCCCAAGGCGTAACACCCAAACCCGCCGGGGGCCGCCCAGCCGGTACCACGGAGGGAATGGGTAAAGTGGGCGGCAAAGATGTCAGTTGGTGCTTTTACCCCAGGAAACACACCTCCCCTGGAGGTCGCTGATACGCAGACCGATATGACGACAGAGGGCAGACCCAACGGACCGCCTGATCTGAATAGGTACTTCTACGATAAGAACACTGGAATGTTATACGTGTGGATCAGCCAGTCCGATGCCAACGCGGATGGGGCCAGCCCGTTGGGTAATTGCACGGGCAACCCGGCAACAGATCCACCTTTCTGCACGGACCATACAACCCAAGAACACTATTACGTATGCCCAAAACAGGGATGTCCGAGCATTCGGATTAAGCTGAACGCGATTAACTATCTGCCCGGAATATCCAATTGTCCGGTTTTCGGCCCTGGCGGTCAGGCGGCTGACTGGGCGAAAAACACCAAGGGGGCAACCTGGCCCGAGCCGCCGAATACGGATCAAAACTTTCTGGTGTTTAGCGGCACTAAAACGATTGCTCAAACCAAAGCGGCGGGTAAGAGTACTTTTCCCTTCAACGACGTTACAACGTCGGCTCTGGATTGTCCTGTAAGCTCCTCGCCCTGAAACTGCGCCGGCCGCGTACCGTTGGGGACGGCCGGCGCGTGACCAAAGGCCTGGTCGTGTACCCGTACCGGTGTTTGCCTGATACCAGGACTTCGGGATTATTTTCCGATGTCCTTCATATTGGGCAGCGGCGCGCCTGGCCGGAAGTAAACCACGAAGTGGGTCGCCTTGCCATTTTGATCCACAGTGAAGTGGTCGATGGCGGTTAAGACATAGCGCCCTGTCGAATCTTTGTTTTCCAGCTCCATCACGCACTCGTTGCCCTGCTGGATAAAACTCATTGGCTTCATGTGGGGCCGCAGCCGGCTCAGCATCTTTACGTAGAACTCGCCGATCTCTTTGGAACCGTGACGGGTTTTACCGTCGGGGCCCTCGTAAACCGCATCGTCAGAGAACAGTCCGCCCAACGCACCGTACTGCCCCTTGTTAATCAGACTTACGTATTGCCTGGCGACTTGACACGGTCCCGCGCCGGTCCTGGCGACGACATCCTGTGATGTAGTGGCTTGCGCCAGCAAGCTCGGTTCGCCTGCCCGCGCGGAGCGGTTGAGCGCGAAGACAACGGCGCCGAGGACCAGCGCCACACACGCCAGCGCAACCCGCGGATATAACGCGAGGTCCCGAGTGAGTAGCATCCGGGATGAATTCCGGACCGTTGTTGTGGGGTTGGTCAAGTCTTTGTCCTCCCCATTTTACGACGGGTGTTTTGCTCGCTTTGCTCTTGCTCGAATTTGAGAGCTAACAGTGCGTCGCGGGCCGACTTGGTCTTGACGGCTGGTGGTGTGGGTTCGCCGCCTGTCATAACGGTTGCGGTGTCGATGTCCGCGGTACGTCAGGCCGGTGGACGCTGTACAATCTCAACGAAGTTGCCGTCCGGATCGCGCACGAAGCCGACTCGTAGCACTTTGAGGACGGTCGCCGGCTTGAGCGCCTCTGACGCGCCGCCCTCCCTCATCGCGCTGAACACCGCGTCGCAATTGCGCACCTGGAGCGTGACGTAGCGGATTCCGAGCGCCGCCATCGCATTGACGGTTTCGAGGGAGTTGGCGAATAATGCCGCGCTTGCCGGCTTGGCCGCCGGATCCTTCAAGACGCTGAAGATCGTCTCGCCGACCTTGTAGCGCCCCGGACCCAGACGCTGCGCTCCCGCGGCCTTCTCATAGAAGGCATCGAACGTGGCGGGATCGCTCACGCCGATGACGACTTCCAATTGCGTGACCCCGTTGTGCCCCGGTGGCACTAACTCGACGTTATTGCCGTCCTGGTCCAAAAGCGTTTGCGGCGCGCTCACTTTCGGCGTCGCGATAATTAACCGCAGGTAGCCGCCCGGACGGCGGGCCGGCAGCGGCTCGCGCGAATGCATCACTTTGATAACGCCGCCGTTGGAGAGATAACGATGCTGGTTGAAGCCGCCGCCGACCGGCAGGATAGACTCGAACTGAAGACCAAGCTTTTCGCCATAAAATGCCTGCGCTTCTTCGAGCTTGTTGGTAAAGAGCCCGACGTCCAGTTGTGGTCTCGCCAGTTCCATTCCGGTTTCCTCCCACGTTGAGCGCTTGAAACTTCCCCGACTCTTCACCTATCAGACCCGCTCCGAAAGTGTAAATGATCCGCTCGCTATCCCAGGGGCCAGCCGGGGAAAGGCCGTCATCAGTGTTCATCGAAGAAGCCGAAATCGTCCGAGTACTAAACGGACGGCGCGGTTTAAGACGATCATCCTGAAACGACAAAGATCCTTGAGTTGCATCCTCATCGGGCGGTCGAGTAACCTCGTTTGGCTTTGGTCCGCGGCTACTGCGCGGCCACAGCGATTATCGATAATCGGCAAAACCCGGCCATGCCTTTGCGCAAGATTGCCGTCTGCATCAAGCAGATTCCCCTGATCGAGGACGCCAGCTTCGATCCTGTAACCAAGACTATTCGGCGCGATGGTCCCACCGTGATGGGTTCGTTTGACCAGAACGCGATTGCTTACGCGGTAGAACTTGGCAAGAAGTTCGGCGCGCAGACCGTATCGGTCACCATGGGACCGCCGCAAGCGCAAAGCTCGCTGCTCGAAACCCTGGCGATGGGCATCGACCGCGCTGTGCATCTGCAGGATCGCGCCTTCGCCGGCTCCGACACGCTGGCTACCGCTCGCGCCCTGGCGCTGTGGTTGGGGCGCGAAGCATTCGACCTGATACTATTGGGCAAGTATTCGCTGGACGCCGAGACCGGGCAGGTGGGACCCGAAGTCGCGGAGCTGCTCGGTATCGCGCAGATAACCGGCGTGCGCAATCTTTCCATAGACGGCGACGCCGTGCGGGCGGAGCGCGAGAGCGATGAGGGCGTCGAAGAAGAAGAATGTCCACTGCCGGCGCTGCTGACCTGTGCCGAACGCACCACCCGGCCGCCGCCGTTGCGGCCCGCCGCGCTGGAAGCGGCCAAGAGCAAGCCGCTCACAACGGTGGGCGCGGCGGAATTAAGTTCTGACTCAAGTCTGTTCGGGTTCGCCGGTTCGCCAACGTGGGTCCAAGACGTGCAGGTGCAGCAGGCGCCCTCGGTGCAATGCAAATTGATCGACGCGGCCGACGCGCAAAGCGCCGCGCATCAGGCCGTGGCGGAATTGGACCGGCTGGGGGCGTTAGTTACCGGTACACTCCAGCGCCGGAAAACCACGGCCGCAAAACGCGAATCCGTGCCTGGTAAAGACGTGTGGGTGGTGTGCGAGGGAAGCCTTGAGCTGGAGATAACGCGTGGCAGCCTGGAACTGCTTTCGGCCGGCAGCCAACTGGCGGGCAAAGTCGGGGGTGCGCTGGTGGCAGTCGGGTTTCCGGCTGCGATGGCGCGCCACGCACGTTTGCTGGCGGGCTACGGCGCCGACCGCGTGCTGATAATCGACCATCCCGCAGTTGCATCGCATCGCCCAGAATCCGCCGCCGAGGCACTCGCCCAATTGGTTGCCGAGCGCCGCCCCTGGGGCCTTTTGCTATGCGCCAGCGAACTCGGACGCGACTGGGGTCCGCGGCTCGCGGCTAGGATGGGCCTGGGATTGACCGGCGACGCGATCGGCCTGGAACTGGACAAAGAAGGCCGACTGGTGTCGCTGAAGCCTGCCTTTGGGGGGAACATCGTCGCGCCCATCCTCTCTAAAACCCATCCGCAGATGGCGACGGTCCGTTCAGGTGTCCTGGAACTTGCCGATCCGGACTCTTCGCGGGAAGCTGCAGTGGAAGTGGTGCGTCCCACGCTGGCGCCGGCGCGCAGCCGCCTGGTCAAGGCCACCTCCCTGCTGGACCCATCGATTGTGCCGCTCGAAGGCGCGGAGGTCGTGGTTGGAATCGGCGCCGGCGTGGGCGCCCAGGGTGTGGAGCGGGCAAAGCAATTTGCCCGCGTGATCGGCGCGGCCATCTGCGCCACCCGCAGGGTAACCGACATGGGATGGCTGCCGCGGCAACTGCAGGTGGGACTGACGGGCAAGGCGATGGAGCCGCGGCTGTATTTCGCCATCGGCATTCGCGGCGCTCCCAACCACGTGATTGGCATCAAGCGGGCGCATACGGTGGTGGCTATCAATAATGACCCCGAAGCGCCGATTTTCGAGCGCGCGAATATCGGACTGGTCGCGGACTGGGAACAGATTTTACCCGCTCTGGAAGACGCCTTGCGGATGCGTCTGGCGGCAGGAACCGGCGAGTCCTGAGCTCGCATGAGGAGTTTGAATTAAGGTGCAGGAATTCGATGTCGTGGTCGTTGGCGGCGGCGCCGCGGGACTCCGCGCGGCGATCGCCGCAAAACAAGCGGGAGCAAAAGTTGCCCTGCTAAGCAAGGTTCATCCGCTGCGGACCAACACCGGCCTGGCGCAAGGCGGGATCAATGCGCCGCTGGGCGCCGACGATTCGCCCGAGGCGTACGCCGGCGACATCCTTTCGGCCGGCGATGGGCTATGCGATCCGTCGGTGGTGCAAACCTTCACCCTTCAGGCGGCCGACGCTGTGATGTGGCTGGAGCGTATGGGGGTGCCCTTCAACCGCGGCGGCGACGGCAGGTTCGATCGACGCAAGTTCGGCTCCAACAGCCGCGCGCGCAGCCTTTATGTGGACGACCGCACCGGACACGTCGTGATGCAGGTGCTCTACGAGCAGTTCCAGCGCGAGCGGATCCCGTTGTTTGCCGACTGGTACGTCACGGCGCTGGCGATCGACTCCGCCCGATGCGTCGGTGTAACGGCTCTGGGCCTGCGCACCGGAGCGCTGGACAGCTTTGGCGCACGCGCGGTCGTCCTGGCTACCGGCGGCTTCACGCGCTTGTACCTGCCCTCGACGGTGTCGCTGGGCACCACCGGCGACGGACAGAACCTGGCCTACCAGGCGGGGTTGCCTTTGATGGACCTAGAGATGGTGCAGTTCCATCCGCTGGCGTATGCGGGTGGCAACTCTCTGATGATCAGCGAAGCGGTGCTGGCCGAGGGCGGGCAGGTCGTGACTGCCGGAGGCCAACCGATCCCGAACTTTGCCGGTTCCACCCGCGACAAGATGTGCATGGCGATCCAGCAGGCGGCAGGCGAGGGAGCGCCCGTCTCGCTTGATCTGACTTTGATCGGCAGCAAGAACCTGAAGGCGCGGCTTCCCCAGACGGCCGAGTTGCTGCGTACGGTTGCAGGACTGGACCCAGCCAAGGACCTGATTCCCATTCGCCCGGTGGCTCATCGCCCCGTGGGTGGAATCGAAGCCACCACTACCGGACAGACCCCGATGCATGGCCTGTACGCATGCGGCGAATGCGCCTGCACGGGACTCAACGGCGCCGGTCGGCTGGCGGGCAATGTCCTCACCGAAGCCGTGGTCTTTGGGGCGCGCGCAGGCGAGGCCGCGGCGGCGTACGCCAAATCCGCTCCCGCCGCGAGTTTTCCCGCCGGACGCCTGGAGGAAGAGAAGAAGCGGCTGGAGGCATTGGTTTCAAGCGAAAAGTCCGACGATACGGCCGGGCGGATTCACGCTGAGCTGGGCGCGCTGATGGATCGCAGCGCCGGCGCGATACGCGAGGCGGCCGGCTTGCAGGCGGCGCGTGGTCAGATTCACGCTTTGAAGGAAAGGTACGCGAGGCTGCGTGTAAGAAACGAATCGGCGATCTACAATTATGAACTGGTTGCGTACCTGGAGCTGGGTGCGATGCTCAACCTGGCCGAGGCGCTGGTGGTAGCGGCGGCGGCGCGCAAGGAAAGCCGCGGCGGCCATCGGCGCTCCGACCATCCGGTCCGCGACGACCGCACCGGGATCAGCCATACCATGATCACGATGGTGCAAGGTGCGCCGCAGGCCGACACCAGACCGGTCGTTGCCTTGTAGCAGCGACCGGGATAGGAGTTGAACATGCAAGCAACGTTCAGCATTTACCGCAAGCAACCCGGCCAAGGCAGCAAACCGGGTCGCTCCACCTACACCGTGGAGCTCGCCGACGACGCCACCGTGATGGACGCGCTGCTCAAGATTCGCGACGAGCAGGATCCGACGCTCGGTTTCCGCGGCTCGTGCCTGCACGGCTATTGCGGCGACTGTACGGTACGCGTCAACGGCAAGTCCGCGTTCACTTGCACGGCCAAGGTTGCGCCGCTGGCGGGTAAAGAGATCGGGGTCGAACCGATCCGCAACATGCCGGTGGTCAAGGACCTGATTTCGGATTGGGACGCGTTCCTGTGGGACAAGATCGACATGACCAAACCGTGGCTGGAGCCCAATGGCTCAGCGGCGGACGGAGAACTGCAGATCGACGACAAGGTAATGGCTCGGGTTCGTCAGGCGATGAGCTGCCATTACTGCGGCTTGTGCGACGAAGGATGCACCGTGCTGCCCGTGGACTTCAAGTTCGTGGGTCCGGCGGCGCTGACCAAGGCCTCGCGCTTCCTGTTCGATCCGCGCGACCAGGCCACCACGGAGCGGCTGCACATCCTGGAGAGGCCCAAAGGGATATGGGACTGTGTGCATTGCTTCGAGGCGAGCGAACACTGCCCGCGCGAAATCGCGCCCACCGAGCGCATCATGGAAATGCGCGATGAGGCCTTCAAGCACGGTATCAGCAACGATCAGGTCGCGCGCCATCATCACAGCTTCGCCGCGTCGGTCAAACGCAGCGGATGGCTGGATGAGGGACGGCTGGCGCTCGAGAGCGAGGGGCTGACCAACGTCAAGGGGCTGATGAAGCTGCTGCCGACCGCGGCCAAAGCAATCGCCCGCGGCAAGGCGCCGATTCCCTATCTGCATCACAAGCGGCCGGGCGCCGACAAGATCGCGCGCATCATCGACAAGGCGGAGGCGAAGGAGAAATGAAGTACGCGTTTTATCCCGGATGTGTTTCCCGGGGCGGATGCCCCGAGCTCTATCCCTCCGCGGTCAGGGTCGCAGCCAAGCTTGGGATCGAGCTGGATGAGATGAAGGACGTCGCCTGCACCGGCGCCGGTGTCCTGCCCCAGTACATCTCCGACCCGATCAATGCGCGCACCTTCGCCAAGGCGGAGCGGATGGGTCTGCCAATGATGACCATCTGCAGCACCTGCCAGGGCGTATTCGGACAGGCCAACCTGCGTCTGCAAGACCCGGAATACCGCGCCAAAATAAATCGTGAGTATTTGGCGGACGAGGGGCTGGAGTACCATGGGACCACCGACATCAAGCATCTGTTGTGGGTGGTGATGGAGGACTACGGCGCCGACAAGCTAAAGTCGATGGTTTCAAAGCCGCTTACCGGGCTGAAGGTTTCGCCATTTTACGGATGCTTCTTGCGCCGGCCGCCCGAAGTCGTGACCCCGACCAAGGAATACAACGCGCGCAAGACCTACCTGGAAAAGCTGATCGATATCGTCGGCGCGGAGCTGGCCGATATCTCCGGCAAGGGTAAATGCTGCGGATTTCCGGTGCTGACCGCCAACGAGGAGAGCTCGCTGGGGATGACCGCCAAGCACACCGGCGAGGCCAAGGGCAAAGGCGCCGACTGCATGGTAACGCCCTGCCCGCTGTGCCATCTCAGCCTCGACGGTAACCAGCCGCGCGCTGAGCAGCAGGAAGGCAAGGAGATCGGCCTGCCGATCCTGCATATGCCCCAGTTCCTCGGCCTCGCGCTCGGCTTCAGTCCGGCGGAGATGAGCCTCAAGCGTCACATCGTCTCCACGATGGCGGTTGAGTCCAAAGTAAACATGTTGGCCTGAGGAGAACTTTGCGCCAGGGCCGGCCTCTGTGCCGGCTCTTTTCCTTTTCCTCGGCTGCGGCGTTTATGACCATGCCCGAAGAATCAAGCAAGCCGAATCCGATTAGCCTGGCGCGCGAGATCCTGAAGTTCCGCAAGGAGAAGCATCCGTTCGGCTACAACTACGCCGTGCGAGTGCGGCTGGGTCACGCGGAGATCCAGGACCTTACGGCGATCGCGGACATAGTTTTCGCGCTGGAGGAATTGGGCTACGAAGTCAGGAAGGCGCGGTGAAACTGTAATCTGAGGTCCGTTGCGCTTATTTTGAACCTCAATTACATCGTACCAAATCGCGCACGGGCTTTTGGTCAATTCCGACTTTTCGTAGCATGGGGAGCGGCGATGCGCACAGAGAACCGCCCTTGAGCGCCCCTTTCTTTCGTGATAAACCCAAGGGCTACTGTAGTATCTGAAAACGACTCAGAAGGACATAAGGAGAAAAGCTGAATGACGTCAAAGATTCGCAAGATGATGGTGGCTGCCGCGCTGGTATTCGCGGTGGCATCGCTCGCGCCGGCGGCGCACGCGGATGAGCAGAAGGCGACAGTGAGAGCCGGCTACCTCACCTGTCACGTTTCCAGCGGTTGGGGCTTCATCTTCGGGTCTTCACGTTCGATGAAGTGCTCCTACGCGATGCAACCAGGCTACACGGAGTATTACACCGGCAGTATCAGCAAGTTTGGAGCGGACATCGGATATCTGTCCTCCGCGGTTATGATTTGGGCAGTGCTGGCGCCGACCAACAACCTGGGTCAGGGGGCGCTTGCCGGTCACTATGCTGGAGCCACGGCGAGCGCGGCGGTTGGAGTTGGAGCTGGAGCCAACGTGTTGCTCGGGGGCTTCAAGAACTCGATCGCACTTCAGCCGGTCACGATCGAAGGGCAGAACGGTCTGAACGTCGCAGCTGGCGTTGCAGCCATGAGCCTGCACTTCGACAAGGCGAAAGCGGCCAAGGTAAGTTAGTTAGTTATGATTGGGCTGGCAGACGGGCCAAATCCGTCTGCCAGCAAATTCCTGTGCGCGGGCGGCTGAAGCCGCCTCCCATTCCCCTCTCAGCCCCAGTGTCAGTTGAAGAGGGTGGAGTCTTCGCCACATCATCTGCCGGGCAATGCAGCCAATAGCTTCTTGTGCCGGCTTCACAGTAGTGCTTTCCCCATCGTTTACTATTCGCGCTCCAGTGGACGCTCAGCTTCACTGGCGCATCGATCTATACTTTCACCTTAATCCGCGATCTATTTTATAAATGGATGCGCCAGGTCCGGTTTGACTGCGGTCTTCACATGGCCGCTGCAACCTGTACTCTGATAGCGCGGGATGCCTGGGTTGCCGTCCCGCGTTCGATTATTGGACTCTCGACCGAAAATCCGCCCGGTTTGGGGCGTTGCGCGTGGCCGCCGGCTGCGGTTAGCGACACCGGCGCTGGGTTCGATACTGGCCGCGTTGGTCTGGGCGGCGACCTCGCAAGCATCGCCCTCCGAGCGCATCGTTTCGCTGACTCCATCGATCACCGAAACGCTTTTTGCGGTCGGCGCTGGACCGGAGGTGGTTGGCGTATCGCAATACTGCGACTATCCGCCGCAGGTACTTAGTCTGCCGAAAGTCGGCTCGTTTCTCACCCCCAACCTGGAGGCTATCGTGGGCCTGCGGCCCGAACTGATAATTGGTTTGGAGACCGCCGCCAATGACCGGGAGATTCGGGCTTTGCAGGGTATGGGCTATCGGGTGTCGCTGGTTGACGATGACTCGCTGGCCGGCATCCAGGAAGGCATTGGAAAGATAGGAGTCCTTACCGGACACACCAATCAGGCGCAGCAGTTGCTGAATTCGATGCGCCGGCGTATGCGTGCTGTGCGCAATCGCTTGCAGGGCGTTCCGGCGCGCAAGGTTCTGATGGTTGTTGGTCACGACCCTCTGGTTGCGGTCGGAGTAGGTTATCTCAACCAGCTTCTGCAGATGGCCGATTGTGTCAACATCGGAGCCGGCTTGGACACCCAATGGCCACGGCTCAGTCTTGAGTACATCATCGCCGCGGCGCCTGACGTGGTACTCGACGGACAGATGGGCACCGATCCTCTGACTCCTTCGGGCTTCTGGAGCCGTTATTCAAGTATTCCAGCAGTGCGCAATCATCGGGTATTCGGCTACGACCAGAACCCGGTCTTGCGGCCAGGACCGAGAGCGGCGCAGACGCTTGAGATCCTTGCCGCACTCACCCATCCGGAAATTTTCACGTCCTCGGTAAAACGCGTCGTAAAGCCGGCGACGACAGATGCGGCTTCCAGGGGAGCGCGTCCATGACGGAGCCGGCCAAGGTATCTGCCGCCCGCGCGCCTCATCCTTCGAGCGAAGAAGGCTGGGCTGGCGCGCCGATCGAACAGGCGTACCTGACGCGCAAGCGGATGGCCGTGGTACTCGGCTCGCTAGCCGTCGCGTTGGCGGCAGTGTGCGCGCTCGGCGTCCTGTTTGGTTCGGTGAAGATCGATTTCGTTCGGGCCATTGCTCAGCCATCCAGCCCCGACCACGCAATCCTGTTCGCGGCGCGGATGCCGCGGGTGCTGATGGGCGCCGTGGTAGGCGCGATTTTGGCTGCGGTGGGAGCCGCACTGCAGGCGTTGGTGCGCAATCCACTCGCCGAGGGCGGGACCCTGGGAATTTCCAGCGGCGCGGCATTCGGCGCGATCGTGGCCCTGGTCGTGAGCTATCGCTTCGGCGCAGGTCCCGCGGTTGTACCCATTGCCGGTTTCGCGGCCGCGATGATTTCGACGTTGGCAGTTTACCGGCTCGGCCAGATGCACGGGCGGATCGAGCCGTTCAGCCTGCTCCTGGTGGGCGTGATCTTCAACACCTTCTGGTCCGCGCTGATCCTTTTGATCAACAGCGTGGTCAATCTCTACCAGACCCGCAGTATCCTGTTCTGGCTGGTGGGCAGCCTGGAAGCGCCGACTTATCGCGAGGTGGCGCTGGTCGGCGCTCTTGGCGCGGGCGGCTTCCTGTGGCTGGTGTGGCATGCGCGCGACATGAACCTGCTCAGCCTCGGCGACGACCCGGCGCGTGACCTGGGCGTGGAGGTGGACACGGCACGCCGGTCGATCTTTATCGCCACGTCGCTGATGATCGGGGCGGCGGTCTCGGTCAGCGGGATGATCGGCTTCGTCGGTTTGATCGTGCCGCACATATTGCGGCTGGCTTTCGGCGCGGACCATCGGTTGCTGCTGCCTGCATCCTTATTGACCGGTGCAGCGTTCCTGGTGGCGGCTGACCTGGCCGCCCGCGTGTTGATCGCGCCCGGTGAACTTCCCGTTGGCGTAATCACGGCGCTGTGCGGCGGCCCGTTCTTCATCTACCTGCTTCGGCGCGAAGGGCATCAGGGGATCGCCATATGAAGGCCAGCGATCCGGTGCTGGCGGGCACGGGTCTCGTGGCCGGCTATCACGGCCGCAAGGTGCTGCACGAGGTTTCGCTCCAGGTCGCGGCGGGAGAGCTGTTGGCGGTGGTCGGTCCCAACGGCGCCGGCAAGTCGACGCTGCTAAAAGTACTCAGCGGGAATTTCGATCCGTGGGATGGGGTGGTCAAACTTGAAGGACGCCCGCTGCATGAATACGACCGCCGCGCCGTCGCCCGGCGCCTGGCGTCGCTCGGCCAGGAAAGCGTTTGTGCGTTTGCATTCACAGTCATGGAGATGGTTTTGATGGGGCGCGCGCCTCATCTCGGCGCGCTGCGCCTGGAAAGCGCGCGCGACGTCCGCATCGCTCGCGAAGCGTTGCAGCGGTTCGATCTGCTGCCGTTGGCCGCGCGCGCGATCAACGAGATTTCCGGCGGCGAACGCCGCCGGGTATTCCTCGCCCGCGTTCTCGCCCAGGAGCCGCAGGTCGCGCTGCTGGACGAGCCCACCGCGTTTTTGGACCTCAAGCACGTGGTGGAGATCTTCTCGTGCCTTGCGCAACTGCGGGCGGAGCGCGCGATGGCGGTGGTCGCAACGATGCACGACCTTAACGCCGCCGCGCTCTATGCCGACCGCGTTCTCCTGCTCAAGGAAGGCCGCACCGTGGGCTGCGGCCGCGCCGAGGAAGTGCTGACCCGTGAAAATCTCAGGCTGGTGTACGAAACCGACGTTTACGTCGGCCGCAATCCGGCCACCGGCGCCGTCGCGATACTGCCGGCCGCCCGCTAACGGCGCCGAACACCCGTTACTTCAGGCCATCGCACCACCGTTGGCGCGAATCACTTCGCCGTTGATCGTGGTGTTTGCAGCGGAGGCGACGAACACGATTATCGACGCGACCTCTTCAGGCGAGGGCACGTGCCGAATCGGCGAAGCTTTCGCAGCCTGTTCGACCGCTTGCGCCATCGTGCTGCGCACTGCTTCGGTCAAGGTCAGGCCGGGCATCACGACGTTGGTCAGTATTCCCTCGGGAGCCAGCTCCTTGGCCAGTGTTCTGGTCATTCCGTGCAGGGCGGCTTTGGCAGCGCCGTAGGTTGCGCCGCCCGGATAACCGTCGGCGGCGACCACGGATGAAACGTTGACGATGCGGCCCCATCGCTGACGGCGCATATAGGGCAACACCGCCTGAACCGCGAGGTGAGCGCCCTCGAAGTTGCCGCGCAGCAAGTCGCGCCACTGTCGCTCGGGCACTTCCTCGAACAGGCCTTGCGCCACAGCCTTGTCCCCGCTGTGGATCGCGTTATTGACGAGGATGTCGATTTTGCCCCAACGTGCCGCTGCCGCTCCGACCGCGTCGCGAATGGATTTGTCCGAGCTGATATCCAGCGGCGTGACCATCGCGTCACCACCGCGCTCACGGATTCCCGCCGCAACCGCTTCCGCCCGCTCGCGCTGATTGTGATAGGTGACGGCGACCAGCGCTCCTTCGCGCGCGAAAAGTTCAGCCGTGGCACGGCCTATGCCGCGTGAGCTGCCGGTAATCAATGCGACTCGATCCTTAAGCCCCAATTCCATCGTGGAGGTCCTTTTCTTGCCGCGGGATTTGATCCTGTCTGTATGATCTTCACTACCAGCCGATCACTTGCGCCGGCATCAGCATCGACATCTGACCGCGCGGATCGGCGCCGCCAGTCAGCGCGCCACTTGCCGGGTCGTAGGCCGCCGCCAGCACGAATCCTTCACGGTATGCGGGCTGAACGTCGATCACATGGCCACGCGCCGCCAGTTCATCGCGCACCTTCGCGTCGATACGCTCCTCGATGCGAAGCAGGCCTGGATTGGCGGTATGCGGATAAAACGTGATCGGCATGTGGCCCGAGGAGAACCGCGGCGCTTCGATCGCCTCCTGCAGATTCATCCCGAAATGGACCAGGTTCAGGAAAAACTGCAGCGTCCATTGGTCCTGGTTGTCACCCCCGGGCGTGCCGAAGGCGATACATTGCCCCGCCGGATCGATGGTCAGCGACGGCGTCAGCGTCGTTCTGGGCCGCTTGCCCGGCGCCAGCCCATTGGGATGATGCTCGTCGAGATGGAAACTCTGCAGCCGTGTACCCAGCGGAAAGCCGAGTGTGTCGATTACCGGCGAACTGGGAATCCACCCGCCGCTTGGCGTGATCGCGATGACATTGCCACGATGGTCTGCTGCATCGACGTGGACAGTGCCGGGACCCCAGCTTCGCGCCTCCGCCGGAGGATCCATCAGGGCCCGCATCGCAATTGGATCGCCCGGTCGCGCGGGCTCGATCAGGGCGTGGCGCGGATCGATCAGGCTGCGGCGAAGGTCGGCGTACTCTCTGGACAGCAACCCCTCGATTGGAACCTGCGTGAATTCTGGGTCACCGTACCAGGCCTCGCGGTCGGCGAACGCCAGTTTGGCCGCCTCGATCAGACAATGGATGTAATCAACCGAATTATGCCCGAGCGCGGCCAGGTCGAAGCCCTCCAGCAAACGCAATTGCTGCAGGAACACCGGCCCCTGCGACCATGGCTGACACTTGAAGATCTTGAACCCATGGTAGGTTATCGCCAGCGGCTCCTCGATTTTGGTCTTGAACCGCGCCAAATCCTCTGCCGCCAGGAGTCCGCCGTTCGCGTTGGACCAACTGACGATGTCCAACGCGATATCGCCGCGGAAAAAGCGATCGCGTGCGGCGGCCAACCCCGTGGCCCGTCGGCCGTTGCCGACCCCAGCCTCAGCGTCCATTAGGCGGCGGAAAAATCTCGCCAGCGCGGGATTTTTGATTCGGTCGCCGGGCGCCGGCACGCGTCCTTCCGGCAGATAGACGTTTGCGGTGGTCGGCCATCGCTTGAGGAAGTTGCGCGCGTTCGCGTGGAGCGAAGCCAACTCGGTGGTCCCCGTCAGAGTGGCCGCCTTGCCTGGATCGCCGACCAATCCGTGATGCATCGGGAACCCGTCCTCGGCAAGTTCGAGCGCCGGTTCGAGGACCTGCGCGAGCTTGAAGGTGCCAAAATGTTCAAGCGCCGTAAGCAGCGCGTCCAACGCCGCGGGAACGCCGGCGGCCAGCAGACCCTGGCCAGGGATTAGAGTTATCCCCAGCGAGCGGAAATGTTCGATCGTCGCACGCGCCGGAGCCGCCATGTTGCCGTTGATCGCCAGGACGCGCTCGCTGCCGGCCGGCCGCACCAGGATCGGAGCTTCGCCGCCGATAGTATGCAGGTGGGGATTGGCAATTCCCTCGACAAACGTGGCGGCGACGGCGGCGTCGATCGCGTTGCCACCACGTGCGAACATGCGCGCGCCGGCCGCGGCCGACAGATAATGCTCGGTTGCAATCATGGCGCGCCCGCCCATCACCAGTGGATAAATTGTCGCCATTTTCGTCAAATGTCCCCGTTGGAAGCGCGAATAGTTGAATCAAATATGCTATAAATAGGTTTGGGTAGAAATCTTTTCGATGCCACGGGTGCGTAATACTCGTGAAACTTGACTGGTACTTCAATAGTATCGCAGTGGTACCGCGTGCAATGAATTTTGCGGTGGTTCCGGCTCGTCTAACTATCAGCTATGGCGAACGTGCTGCGGCCAGTCAGGACCATCGGTGGAGGACGAACAGGGGAGAGAGGCAAATCCGTGAACTCATCGGCAGAAGACAGGCAGGATGCGGTTGTGGGGAGATATTGCCGACTGCTCAGGCCGGTTCGCGACCGCGAGGGTCATTCGCGCTTCGATGAACGGCCACGAATTCTGCGCGAGGTGCGTAATCTGGACCGGGTCATGTACCTCGTACAGTTTGAAGACGGCACCACAACTTTTGTTTTTCCACACGAAATAATCGTCGAATAAGCGGGCCGACGCAGGTTTGTCCGCGCTGCGGGACTTCCATAAGATAGCCGCGATGTGAACCATCGTCCGGAGGTGAGTCCATGCGCGCCGCAGTCCTTAATTCGCCCAAATCGATCGCCATTGACCGCGCATATCCCGAGCCGCCGATGAACCCCGGCGACCTCAGGCTACGGGTCGATTACACCGGAATTTGCGGCAGCGATTTGCATGTCTTTGTCATGGATCCCCCGATGATGAAGCTGCCTGCCGTCCTGGGTCATGAATTTTCCGCCCAGGTTGTCGAGGTCGGTTCCGAAACCCGCGGATTCCAGAGTGGGGATCGTGCGGTAGGCCTTATCTATCCAAGCTGCGGGCGCTGCGAGTACTGCGAGCAGGGAGACTTTACACTTTGCGATCTGCGCGCCGTTGCGATGAGCGAACGCAACGGCTCATTTGCCGAATATATCACCGTGCCGGCGCGCCAGTTGTTCCTGGTTCCTGCGGCCACTCCTGCCGACGAGGCTGCGCTGATCGAACCGGTCTCGGTCGCGGTCCATGCGATCCGGCGCTCGCGCCTGAGCGTGGGTGAGCGGGCGGTCGTCTTTGGCGGGGGGCCGCTGGGTTTGCTGATAATGAAACTGGCGCAATTAGGGGGTGCCGACCGGGTGGTGTTGGTTGAACCTGTCGCGGGCCGCCGCCATCTGGGTGAGAAATACGGCGCCGACCTGGCGCTTGATCCCACCCAGGAGATTCATGGCCAGATCATGGACGCGACGGACGGGCGCGGCGCGGACGTGGTTTTCGAAGTCGCCGGCAACGCGCGCGCATTTGCGGCGGCCGGTAAATTGGTGCGCAAGCAGGGCCGAATGGTGGTGGTGGCGGTTTATGAGGGGCGCGACACACCGTACAACCCCAACCGCTTCGTCAGCGACGAGATCGACCTCATCCACAGCTTCTGGGCCAATGCGACAGACTTCCGCCGGGCGGTGAACCTGGTTTCGAGCCGCAAGCTTGACGTACGCCCGCTCATCACCGGACGCATCGGCCTTGACCAGATGCAGTCCGCGATGGAAGGGCTGGTCGCCGATCGCGGCAGCCAGAGCAAAATTCTCGTGGCGTGCAGCTGAGCCTCGAAAGTTAAGCCGCATTCTTGTGAATGCGCCGGCGTGCACGGATTTCTGGGAATTGCGGACCTGCGGGATCCAGGGCTTCCGACCTGCATTGCGGCTGCTGCCCTGACGCTCGCCGTTGGTCCGTCAGGCTTCTTTGCCGCACAGACAAGGCCGCTCGTTGAACGAAGCAATTGTTATCAAAGAAGTTGTGAGATTGGCGTGTCAGGCTTGACGCCAACTTTGTCGGCAACAGTTTTGGCGTAGTTGTCGGGCCGGTTGTGATCCGCCGTTGGAGCATATATCCGAAAGAACTCGGTCAGGGACATGGTTGGCTTATAGATGTGGGATTTACCGCTGGCGGCATCTGTCAGCATAGCGATCAAGGCACGCCGACCCTCTTCATAGGTTTCGAACTTGGCGAAGCCGTTTCCGTCGTTACGCGCATTTGCTTGATGCGAATAGCGAAGGTTTCCTGGATTATTGTTGCGGTAACTTTTCGACCCTGGAGACCAACCCTCGAACTGCTGAATCGAGTCGGCCCATTTTTCAATCGCACTGGAAGCCATCGGCGCCAGCCCCCAATAGGAATAATTAGGGCTGAATTTAGTGAATTTCTGCCAACTTGGTCAATAGGCAAGCGTAGTTTCTAATGAGGACTAAACCTTCATTGACTTTAATAGCGCGAAAAAGATTTCATGCGGCTTGTCACTTCAAGCATCACCGGCGAGATTCAGACATTCCTTAACTGGCGGTAATCGTGTTGCCCCAGACATCTCCGTACACCCGCGCCCGTAGTGCCGGAGTGAGGCAGGCGTCCCTCGCCTCAACGGGGTCAGAGCAGGAGCTTCTCACAGGCAGATGGCGGATTCATCCCACGGCGCACGATGAGGTCAAGGGGGAAAGGACACCTGACCAAGGAAGGATTATGGTGAAGGCGTTTGTGCCGGGTGGCGACGACTTGTCTAATTCGAGCCTGGGCGCGGTCGTTCTCGTCGCGATCAAATCTTCACGCGCGGAATTGCTGACAGCTGAGACTCGGTGCGCCAAGGCGCAAGCGCGGCCGACTCGAGTTCATCCGGCAATTCTTGCGGAGGTTGATTTTGTACCTTGCTGAATCCTTTCGGCGGAGTGAAGGTTTGCGCCGCAAGCTGCTTCACCTGGATACCGTTAACCCTGGTGCTGGTCACCAGCGATGTGGTCTTGTAACCCGGCTGGGAGGGGTCGGGTAGCCGCAGGCTTACGACGGATTTTTTCTCCAGCACCACACCTGTCGACGCCGAACTCTCAGGTTTGAGGCCGCGCATCTGGGCGATCATTGCGCGATCAAACCTCGCTATTTCCTTCGCGCCCGGTGCGGAGCTGGAAACGCAGGCGCTCACCGTGATCTGCACTTGGGCGTTGCCCTGACGGCCGCGATATTCTTCGCAGCGGTGCTCAGCAATAACCTGTTTCGATCCCGTGCGGGTGAGGTCAATTGCCGCGTCCGCAGACCCACCTCCTCCGGAGAAGAGGTCATTCAATGAAGCCAGCGGTACCTCGACGTAGTTTTTCTTCTCCTTGTCGATTACATAGATCATATGCTTGTCCAGGTCGGTGATGGTCTGCACGTTGTCAGTGTCGACTTTTTGTTTATTGCCCTGGACGTAGATGGTCCGGTGTCGGACGCTATTGTCAATCGCACCGCTTGAGACTGCAGTTTCCGACATTACGACCCCGGCAGTAACGACAGTAGCGGAACCGAGCAGGAACCCGGCAGCCGCTGCGAATACCCTTGAAACGCTCTTCATCCAGGCACCTCCGGTATAGAAAACGAAAAGGCAGGCCAATACTCCCGGCCCGCCGAAGACATAAACCCAAGTAAGGTTTTTCTAAAGGCAATCTGACTGCCTACTAACAGGCTTACACCCCGGATCGAAACCGTCAATTAATTTCAGTGGTGAGGTAGCGATGGCTCAGGGTGCGTGCGCACTCGCCGGCCATATCAGACTGATGAAAAACCACGCCGTGGGATGCCATTTTCCCAGCGGAAGCATCGGATATCTGCGAGCGTAACACGAAGCGTGCAAAGAAATCAGCACGACAAATCGGTACGACAGATGAGCACGATAAACTCGTCCAAAAGTGTGCTGGCCACCTCTTAACGCGGCAGACTATCGGCGAACGTTATTTTGCGCGGGAATCCACAGCGTCCTCTGGCGGCAATTGCGGCCGTGGCGTCGCGGCTCGGGCGAGAATGGTCTAGGGATGCATCTTTGAAAACCTTTGGAACTTCATTCGGGCGGAAAATCCGACCTGAAGTGCAACTTGCGGATGTTGTACTCAGGCGTCGCGCGACACGTTCGCCGCTTGCAAACCTTTGGGTCCCTGGGTCACTTCGAAGGCGACCCTCTCGCCCTCTTCCAGCGAGCGAAAGCCATTGCCGGCAATCGCGCTGTAGTGAACGAAGACGTCCTGTCCGTCCTCCATCGTGATGAAACCGTAACCCTTCTTAGGGCTGAACCACTTTACGGTACCATTTGCCATCGCAGACCGACCTCCTAAATGGGCGTCCTAAAAACGCCCGCTCCCATGGCGCAGGTTGTCACAATTTAGCGCCAAAAGGATAACAGCGAAGGCATATATCACAAAACCTGCCTAGGCTCAAAACAAAAAAACAGTTTTTCAGCAACAACTGCCAACAGAAGAGAGAATGCGGGTGTCAGCGCCAATGCCAACGACGACGCGCGTGGATGTGGCAATGGTCGGGAATTTGACGCATAACATCGTCGATAAAGAAGCTGTCCGCGCCCCATTTATCCCGCGCAATCGCGGACAGAACCTCGATCATCAGGCTCTTTTCCGCTTCCGTAGCCGCAGTCCGATGCTCCCCGAGAACTGCCATAGGAGTATCGCAGGAATCGCAGTCGAGGACCGTGAATTTGAAGGGAAAGACGAAATCACAGTAACGCTGCGTGTAATCGCGCAGCTCGCAAAGATCGCACTTGTTCACAGCAGACACAGAAATCCTACCAAACCCATCGCAAGGGCCACAAAGCCGCCGCGGCGGAACTGGCGCCCCCGAATTCGGCGTTGCCCGCCGGCGTCTATTCCACGCCGGCGGGCTAAACCGAGAGTATCTGATTTCGCCTAGTGGGCGGCCGGGCTTGCCATAGGTGCGGGCGCCGCAGGAGCGGCCGGCGCCGGAGCCGGAGCAGCCTCAGGAGCCGCGGCGGGGCTGGACTCGGCGGCCGGGGCCATTGCGCCACCCTCAGCCTTGGCCTTCTTGGCGCAGCGCCGGACGCTGGAAGAGGAAATATGCAGGTCTTTCGCTACTTCCTTGGTCTTTTTGCCCCCGTTGAGTTCGTCCATGACCTTGGAGCAGTCGACTTTATGCTTGGCTGCAAGCGCTTTCGACGCCGGGAGCATCGCGCCCAGCATCACGGCTACCGCAAACCCGCCAACCGCCACCTTGATTTTGCTCATGTACCGGTTCCTCCTCAAAAGGCCCAGATTTAAAATCGCGCCGAGTATCGCAAAAAAGAAGCCTTGCGGCAATGATCCTCGCCTTTCGGTAACCAGAAATCGCTGTACATGAGAAAGACGAAATCAGCGCGCGTCGAACCTTGGCGGTCGCTTCTCCAGCAGCGCCGTGTTACCTTCCTTGACGTCCGCGGAGAAAAAACCGAGCATTTCAAGCGCCAGCGAGGTGTCGAAACTGGGACCTGCCATGCGCAGCCAGTTGTTGAGCGAACGCTTGGTCCAACGCAGCGCCTGCTGCGGACCGGCAGCCAGCTTGTGCGCGGTTTCCAACGCCTTGTCCATCAGTTGCCCAGCCGGCACGCACAGGCTGACCAGTCCGATGCGTTCCGCCTCGCGTCCGTCCAGCATGTCGCCGGTCAGCAGGTAGTACTTGGCCTTTGCCATTCCGCACAGCAGCGGCCAGACGATCACCGCATGGTCGCCCGCCGCCACGCCGAGGATTACGTGGCCGTCGGTGAAACGCACGTTTTCCGCCACGATACTGATGTCGGCGAGCAGCGCCACCGCCAACCCGGCGCCGAAAGCGGGGCCGTTGATCGCGGAGATGATGGGCTTGTCGAGGTTGATCATGTTGTAAACGATGTCACCCGCCTCGCGCCACAATCCGGCGATTTTCTCCGCGTCGCCCAGCGTTTGCGCCAGCATCTTGTTGTCTCCGCCAACGGAAAACGCACGCCCCGCGCCGGTTACCAATACCACTTTGGCGCCGGCGTCAGCGTCGATGTCCTTCCAGACCTGGGCGATTTCCCAGTGCATCCGGGCGTCGGTCGCGTTTAGCACTTCGGGGCGGTTGAGTGTCACCTGGAGCACTCCGTCGTCGAAATGCTTGAACGCAAGATGTTTGTATTCTTTGTAATCCATAACCAACCTCCGCGGGGGCTATCGAACCATGATGGCCTGATCGGCCAAAATAAAGGGATACGACGCCGCGGATGCTAAGCTATCCGGGGCGCCAAAAAAAGAGTTGATGAAACCGCTGACCGCCGCCGGACGGATCTTCATCCGGTCACTGCAGATTTTTACCTGGGGATCGTACGCGATGCTGAGATTCGGCGTGGCGCTGCCGGCGCAGGCGATCCGTGCACGGCGCCTGGATCGGCGCGCGGTGCGCGCGGCCGCCGGCTCATCGCTGCGCCGCGCGCTCGAACATCTCGGCGCGACCTTCATCAAGCTGGGCCAGGTCGCAAGCACGCGGCCGGACCTGGTGCCGCATGAAGTCATCCAGGAGCTGGTGAAGCTGCAGGAAGAGGTGCGGCCGTTTGCGTTCGAGCAGGTAAGACAAATCATCGAAGAGGACTTCGGCGCGCCGTTGCAGCGGCTTTTCAGCGAATTCGTACGCAATCCGCTCGCAGCGGCCTCGGTCGCTCAGGTGCATCGCGCGCGGCTGGCGGACAGCGGGCAATGGGTCGCCGTCAAGGTACGCCGCCCCTCGATTGCGGGATGGGCCGCCCTGGACCAGTCCATCGCGCTTGGATTTGCCCATGCGCTGCAGATGCTGCCCACCCTGCACCTGCTCTCTCCGGTCAAGGCGGTGCGGCAATTCTGCACCGCCGTCAACAAGCAGCTCGACTTTCGTATCGAAGCCGCCAATAACATGCGCTTCCGCGAGAATTTCAGGCACGAATCCGCGGTGGTTTTTCCGACCCTGGTCGAGCGCCTTTGCAGCGAACGCGTGCTGACGATGGAACTGCTCGAAGGGGTGCGCGAGACGGAACTCGCGGCGGCGGGAATCGATCCGCGGCAGGTGGCCGCACTTGGCATCAAGGTCTTTTGCAAGATGGCTTTTATCGACGGCTTCGTTCACGCCGACCTGCATCCGGGCAACATCCGCTTCCTGCCCGGCAATCGCATCGCGCTGTTCGACCTGGGTCTGACCGCCGAATTGTCCCCGGAGGATCGCCTGTTGTTCGCGCAGACCATGTACTACATGGCCAATGGCATGGGACGGGAGCTGGCGCGCCATATGTACGATCTGTGCCAGCGGCTGGGGCCTATCGACTACCCGGTCTATGAGTCGGAGATGATCGAGTATCTGCGCCGTTTTATCGATCGGCCGCTGGGCGAGATCGAAATGGCCTCGGCGATCAGTACCTTCTTCGATATCTTCCGGCGCTACGGAATGAGGATGGACGGACGCTACACGGTGCTCAATATTTCCTTCCTGGTGGTTGAGGGTCTGGGCAAGAAGCTCGATCCCACGCTGGACGTAACCGCCCAAGCCCGTCCCTTTCTGGAAGCAGCGGTGCTCGGCGCACTCGCCGCAAGCAGCCCCGCAGCCGCGGACTGAAATACAGCAACCGGGCTGAGTTGGTCAGCCGCTTCCAATGCAACTGTAATACGCCATTCAAGGGTGGCAGGCTGAATTGAGTCTATATTATGACTGACTGCGGGGGCGCCAATTCCGCCGCCGATTCGGGAGGTGAATCCGATGAAAATCGACAAGTTTATTTCCGCCGACGGTCATCTGGCCGAGCCGCCCGATTTGTGGGTCTCCCGGATGCAGAAGCGGTATGGCGATCGGGCGCCGCATTTTGAGCGCGTCAACGGCGAGATGGCGTTCGTGGTGGACGGCCATCCGGTTCTCGGTGCAATGAAAGGCCTGGTGCAGGCAATTCACGAAAAGCAAAAAGACCGCCTCGACCTGGGACCCGGCGGGCGGCATGAAAAGGTGCGGCCGGGCGGGCTCGACCCGCACATGCGGCTGCTCGATCAGGACATGGATTCGATCGCTGCCGAGATCGTATATCCCAATGTCGGTTTGCATCTGTTTGGTCCCATCGATCCCGAGGTGCAGCACGACGCGATGCGCGCCTACAACAGCTTCTGCGCCGAGTTCTGCGCCGCCGAGCCCAAAAGGCTGCTGGGCGCGGGCATGCTGACGGTCCGCGGCCCGATTCATTGGGCCGTGGAAGAGGCCGAACGCTGCGCCAAACTGGGCCTGCAATCGGTGTTGATCACGGCGGGGATCATGAAACGCTCCTATTTCGAGCCGTACTACGAACCGCTGTGGGACGCGCTGGAGAATTTGGGGCTCAAGGTGGCGCTGCACGTCGGCGCGCGGGAGGACCAGTTCCCGCTTAACCGGCGCGAGTTCGGGCTTGGCGATTTCTGGATCATCAACCAGAAGATCGTGGTGATGGAGCACGCGCTGACCGTGCTAATCGCGGCGGGCATCCCGCAGCGCCATCCCCGGATCAAGTTCGTGCTGGCCGAAGGCGGCGTGGGATGGATCCCGGCGACGCTGCGGCTCATGGATCATTTCTGGGAGGACAACCACAACTGGATTGAGCCGCGGCTGAGCAACCCGCCGTCGTTTTACTTCAAGCGTAATTTCTGGGCCACCTTCGAAGACGACCGCGCGGGCGTGCTGACCCGCCATCTGATGGGCCTCGACCGTTTGATGTGGGGCTCGGACTATCCACATTCGGAAGGCACCTTTCCATATTCGCGCCGCCAGATCGAGCATGACTTCGCGGAGATTCCGGAGGATGAAACCCGGATGCTGGTCAGGGACAACGCGGCGAAGTTGTATGGAATCGAGGTGTGACAACCGAAAGCGTGATGCACATGGTATCCTTTGAGCTCAAAGTCAAAGTGTCCGCTGCGGCGGAACTGCCCGCCCCATCGCATATCGCCGCTTCCGTATTCCTGCCGGATCCGGCGAAACTCACATCGCCGCCGGTTGCGATCTTCGCCTTTCCCGGGGGCGGTTACAGCAAAGGCTATTTCGATCTGCATCTAACCGGCCATAGCGGCTACAGCCAGGCCGAGCATCATGTCGAGCGCGGGATTGTTTTCATCGCCGCCGACCATCTGGGCGTTGGCGCCAGCAGCATTCCCGATTTGACCGCTCTCAGTATCGAAACGGTTGCGGCCGCGAACGATGCCGCAATCCGCGAGATATCCGCGCGGCTCGAGACCGGTTCCCTG
The DNA here is from genome assembly GCA_035262365.1 of Binataceae bacterium (SeqCode). GTDB lineage: Bacteria > Desulfobacterota > Binatia > Binatales > Binataceae > JAJPJA01. The sequence continues at coordinate 6,995 of DATFSZ010000065.1, read as the reverse complement.
GGGCCCGGTTTGCCGCCGCTGCGCGGCCTGGTCACGATTGGGATCGGCCAGTCGATGGGTGGATGTATCACGATCGTGATGCAGGGGCGGCAGGCTACGTGCAACGCGATTGCCTGCCTGGGCTTCAGCGCCATTCATACCGTTCTGCCGCAGCGCACCGAAGCCGCCAGGCAGCGAGGGATCGCGGCCAACAAATTGTTCCGCAATCATGATCTGACGAAACCCGCACGGGGGCGCGGCGCGATGGGTGAGCTGGACTTCCTGTACCCCTTTCATTGGGAAGACGTGCCGCAGGACCTGCTTGACGCCGATATTCGCAGCGGCTACCCGGTGCGCAAGACCACCCCGCGTTGGGGCAGCGCGACCGTGCCGGCGTTCGCGCGCCTGATGCTATCGCCGGGCTATGTTGCGCAGGAAGCGGCGGCGATCGAAGCACCGGTGCTAATCGCGGCGGGCGAGCGCGATGTAGTACCCGATCCGCATGCCGAGCCTGCCGCGTTCAAAAGCTCCAGGGACGTCTCGGTTTACGTCGTTCCGAACATGGCGCACATGCATAATTTCGCTTCCACCCGCAGGCTGCTGTGGGATCGTATCGCGGACTGGGCGTGCATGGTGGCGCGAGAAGCGAGGAGGAGCTAACAGCCTTTTCCTTGTTCTGTGTCTTCCACGTTTTCCGTGGGCGGCGGCGAGGGGGACTGATGCACTTCGAGTGGCGCAGTCACTTTCCAAAAGCACCACGCAAAAGCGCTCGCTCACGTTGCGCCGACGCGCAATTTGAGCGAGCGTTGATTCGGTGCGGCGGCGCAGTCAGACGCGCCGCTGCGTGGCGCCGTGCGCTGAGGGCCTCAGACCTTGGGTTCGGTTGACTTCGCCTCGACCTGGGTGTTGGTCTTGGTGGCGCTGGGAGCTTCCGGCTCGTTCATCGCCTTTTTGAAGTCGCGAATCGCCTTGCCCAATGCGCCGCCGACGTCGCCCAATTTGCTCGGACCGAAAATGATTAGGATGATCACCAGCAAAATCAACAGATGCGATGGTGCAAAAATATCCATTAGCGCTTCTCCTGAGCCGCTCTTCCAACAGCTCAAATTCTATCGCGCTGCCCTCACCTTTGCTACGGCGTCAAACGGGGCCGTTTGCTCCCCCCAACTACCCTTCTACCTCCGGCGCGGCGCGTTTATTCCCGGCCGCAACCGGCTCAGGCGCCCTTGGCGATCATCCCGGCGGCAGGTTGCTCCTTGATATCCTCAAGCTTGAGGCGTTGGACCTTGCGGTAGAGCGTGGACAGGTGGATGCCGAGGATTTCGGCGGCCTTGGCCTTGTCGCCGCCAACCTTGGTGAGAATCCGCTTGATATGCTCGCGTTCGAGCTCCTCGAGGGTTAATTCAAAGCCCTCCAGGTCGGTGGTGGCGATGCGCGCCTGTCCCAGCTTTTCAGGTAGATCGTGGGAATGAATCACTTCGCTTTCGGCCAGGATGGCGGCGCGCTCGACGGCGTTTTCCAGTTCCCGTACGTTGCCCGGCCATGCGTAATTGACCACCAGGCGCATCGCGCCCTTGGAAAAGCGCATCAGGCCGCGCCCGTGGGCCTTCTCGTACTTGCGCAGGAAGTAGTTGGCAAGCAGCGGGATATCGTCCTTGCGTTCGCGCAGGGGCGGGAGCGGGATGCTGATGACGTTGATGCGGTAGAGCAGTTCCTCGCGGAAGCGCCCTTCGCGAACCTCCTGTTCGAGTTCGCGGTTGGTGGCGCATAGCAGGCGCACGTCAAAGCGCACTGGCTCGTTGGATCCGACCGGGTAGCATTCACGCTCCTGCAGGGCGCGCAGCAGCTTGACCTGCAACTGCAGCGGCATCTCGCCGATTTCGTCCAGGAACAAGGTGCCCTTGTCCGCGCTCTTGAGCAATCCAACCTTGTCCTGCACGGCCCCGGTGAAGGCGCCGCGCTTGTAGCCGAACAGTTCGCTTTCGAGCAGGTTTTCCGGCAGCGCGCCGCAGTTGATGGGCAGGAAGCGTCCGTTGCCGCGCTCCGAGGTGAAGTGGATGGCGCGCGCGACCAGCTCCTTGCCGGTGCCGGATTCGCCCGTAATCAATACGCTGGAATCGGTGCGCGCGACCTTTTCCATCAGGCGGAAAACCTGCTGGATACTGTCGCTCTTGCCGATAATGTTCTCGAAGCTGTACTTGTCGCGCAGCTCGCCCCGCAGGAAGCGGTTCTCGCGGAACAGCGCCTTTTGCGCCAGCGCGTTGCGCACCACCGCCTTGAGATGGTCGTTGGCAAACGGCTTGGTCAGATAGTCATAGGCGCCCTTGCGCAGCGCGTCGACGGCGGACTCCACGCTGGCGTAGGCGGTGAGAATGATGCCCATCACCTCGGGGTCGAGGTCGCGGATTCGGCCCAGCAGGTCCAGGCCGTTGCCGCCGTGACCCAGGTTGAGGTCGAGCACGGCGACGTCGACTTTCTGCTTTTCGAAAATGCTCAGGGCGACTTCGGCGGCATGCGCCTCGATCACCTCGTAGCCCTCCGCGCTCAGGAGCTGCGCGATGATCGAGCGCATCAACTCCTCGTCTTCCACCAGCAGGACCCGCAGCGATCCTCCCTCGGAAGCGGGCCACGATTGTTCGGTGGTCATCGGGCGGCGGTCAGCGCCCTCGAATCCTGCGAAGGCTCATACGCGGGCAGGGAGATCTTTATCGTCGTGCCCTTGCCCACCTCGCTGTCGATCCGAATCGTGCCGCGATTGGCAAGCACGATGCGCTGGCATAGCGACAGTCCCAAACCGGCGCCCGCTCCGGCCGGCTTGGTGGTGAAAAAGGGTTCGAATACCCGCTCCAGGTGCTCGCGCGGGATGCCGATGCCGTTGTCAATGATCCGCATCACCACGCGGTTGTTCCCGTCGGCGCCGCGATGGTTCTCGGTAACGATCTTGATCTGCCCGTCGCTGCCCTGGGTGGCGTCGGCGGCGTTGAGGAGCAGATTTAGCAGCACTTGTTGAATTTCGTTGTTATCGGCAAAGACCGAGTTCAGATCGGGGGCCAGACGGGGTTCCAGCGCGATGCCGGAGAAGCGCTTGTTGTAGGTCAACAGGCGCAGGGTTTCAGCTATCAACGTATTGAGATTGAGCGGCCTGCGCTCGGCTGTGGAAGGGCGCGCGAAATCGACCAGGTCCTTCAGCGTCGCGGAGATGCGCGTTATCTGCGACAGGATTGTATGCACCGTGGTGCGCCGCGCCGGGTCGCTCTCGCCGCTGGACAGCGCCTGCACCAGCGAAGAAATCGAGGCAAGGGGATTGTTCACCTCGTGCGCTACGCCGGCGGCGAAAGTGCCGGTTGCGGCCAGGCGTTCGGCCTTGAGCAACTCGTCGAGCATTTCTCGCTTTTCGGTGACGTCGTGCAGGATCATCTGGATGAAGCGCTTTTTGCCAAACGGTATCAACGCCGAATTGATATCGAAGTAGCGCCCATACATCTGGATGTCGTAGCCTTGGGCGCTGCCTTTCTCGACCACGGTTTTCAAATGCGCGACCAGTCCGGGGCACAGCCCGCCGCCGTTGAGCAGTCCAACGTGGCGTCCTACAGGGCCGCCGTTTTCCGCGTCGGAGGTGGCTTTGGTGAGGTCCAGTGCGGCGGAATTGGCCGCGATGATCGCAAAGGTGTCAGGGTCGATTTCGTACATCGGGTCGGGCGCGTGGTCGATGGAGTTGCGGTACTTCTCCTCCGAAGCGCGCAATGCGGCCTCGCGCGATTCGATATAGAATCCCGACACCATCATGCGCAGCTCGTCGATTGCGGCTACCACGGCGTCGCGCACCAGTTCCTGCTTGCGCCCGCGCAGCGTCGCCCTGACGTGACGGAGGATTTTCTGCTTGAGCGCTATATGCACGAGATTGAACTGCGCAGGATTCGCCCGCGACAACATCCCTTCCTGGCAGTGCTGGCGCAGATTGATGTAAGTGTCGAGATTGTCGGGGTCGCGCAGATGCGCCACGAAGCGGACCAGCGAGGTATGCAGATTATCCCGCCGCTTTTCCGCGCCCGCCATGCCGAACACCTGTCGCACCGCCTGCTCCCATTCGGCGACAATTCCATCGAAATGTTGCTCGATGAGTTCGGCGGCCAGCCGGCGGGCTTTCAGGCTGGAGGGTTCACGGCTCCAGGTCTCGCCGAACAAGGTGTTGAGCAGGGGCTCAATGATGGTCAATTGACTGCGGACTGAAGCGATTTCCTGTGGGGTAGCCTCCAGGGTGTCTTCAATCGGTTGCAGGTTTGCGGCGGTATATCGACTGGGACACCCGCAGATCTTGTGGGATGCGTCGGAGCTTTCCGCTAGTGAAGGCATCAGAAAATGCTCCCCTTCGTCGTCATCTGAAGCGAACATTAACACCTGCCCGAAAACCAAGCTACAAGGTTTTAACCGCTTTGCAGTTTGCGAAGCGTGAATTGACGACGCAATGAGCGCTGACCCCAGCCCAAAAGGGTTAGGCCGCACCCCAATTTGTAATCGGCAAACATCAAAATCGCCACGCTACATTGATTTTACGCTGTTTTTGCGCTGGCACAGGTCTGGCTCTAAGGCCCCTTGCCATGAGCACGGAGCCATCCGACCCCAGCCACCCAGTAACCGCGCACGGCAAGTTCTTAAGCCGCGCCGGCTCAAAGTTTTTCCTCAAAGCGATGCGCCTCCACGGTCCGACAGTGACCGACGGCTTCAACGCCAGGGTTGAGCTGCGCGCGCGTCTGGCACAGCTCAGGGCCGGACACACAACCACAGTAATCGCGAACGCAGCGGATGCCGATGGGCTGCTGGAAATGGCGGCCGCGTTGGACTTGCATACGCTGGTCGAGCTGCCGGTCTCTGCCGAACGTTTGCTCAACCGCACAGGCCTCAAGGCGTTGCGCGCGGAGGTGGATCTTGTGGCGCGCCGATTTTGCGGGCGCCCCGGACTGATTGGATTCCTGCTCTGTCCCGCGATTAGCGCCGATTGGCTGCGGATGAACGGACTGGGCCGGATCCAAAGCGCGCTAGCCGGTCTGGTGCGTTACCTGAAGCGGCACAGCCACGGCTCGATGGTGGCCGTGCGGCATCAGCCGTCAACTCGTGCGCTCGCGGTGCTGGACGAAGATTTCCTGTACAGCTCGACGCCCGGGATGTCGGGTTACGAGCTGACCAACTACATCGTAAGCCTGCATAATATGGCCGAGTCGCGGCCCGTCGTTATCGAACTTGAAGCCGGCTGCGGCGACCAGGACGAACGGATTGGATGCGCCTTTGCCGCAGGCGCGGCAGGGGTCGTCGCCCCTTCGTTCACAGCTGCGCCGCGGACCGACGCGTTGGCCTTGATAGCGCTGAACTCCGACGAGGTCCTGCCCTTCGTTGCCCTTAACGGCAATTGCCCGCCGGCGCTGCGCAAACCGCCGATGGTCTCGGTGGTGATCTGCGCCTACAACGCCGAGCGCACGATCGGTCCCTGCCTCGAATCGCTGCGCAAGCTGGATTACCCCAACTACGAGGTGGTGGTGGTTGACGACGGCTCACGCGACGCAACCGCCGAAATCGCGACGCGCTTCCCCGAGTTTCGGCTGATTCGCCAGCCCAACAAGGGTCTGAGCGTGGCGCGCAACGTCGGGATGCAGGCCGCGCTGGGCGAGTTCATCGCCTATACCGACTCCGACTGCGTGGTGGATCCGCACTGGCTGACCTTCATGATCGGAGCGATGACGGCCAACCGGTTCGACGCCTGCGGCGGACCAAACTACGCCCCGCACGAAGAGGGCCGCACCGAGGCTTGCGTGTCCGCTTCGCCCGGAGCGCCGTGTCACGTTCTGACTGCGGAGGACCGCGCCGAGCACCTGGCGGGATGCAACATGGTGTTTCGCAAGACGGTGCTGCAGCGCATCGGTGGGTTTGACCCCCAGTTCACCGCCGCCGGCGACGACGTCGATATCTGCTGGCGCGCGCTGGATGAGGGCTTCGTTTTGGGATTTTCTCCGGCCGCCTTCGTGTGGCATTTTCGCCGCAATACGGTCAAGGCTTACTACAATCAGCAGCGCGGGTACGGCAAGGCCGAAGCGATGCTGTACCGCAAGTATCCCGAGCGTTTCAACGCGCTGGGCCAAGTGATGTGGCGCGGGCGGATTCCCGGCTTGGCGCGCACCATGCCGGGCCGGCGCAACCTGGTGGCGTGGGTCAAAACCAGCAGCGGGTTTTTCCAGACTATCTATGAGCCGCCGATGGGCCTGCTCAAATTTCTGCCCCAGACCCTGGAGTGGGTCGTGTTGTGGTCGGCCCTGCTGGCAATCTCACTGGCCGCCGGGTTCTCCGCCTTGCCCGGCCTTCTGATGCTTTCTCTGGGGCCCATTTGGGCCGCTTACTACGCCTGGAAGGCGCCGCTGGAGAAATGTCATGACAGCTTTGGCGCACGGCTTGTGGTAGCCTTTTTGGCCTATACCGGACCGATGTTTCGCACTATCACACGCTACAAATACCGGCTGGCCGGCGGATGGCCGGGCCGCGCCGGAGTTGATGCAACTGCTCATCAGCGCCCCGCGATTCAGCTTGGCCAGCGCGCCCTGAAGCTCGCCTATTGGAGCGAGAACGGCGTCCCGCGCGACAGCCTGATCGATCGTCTGGTGAAGCTCTTCACGCGCGCCGCGCTGCCGGTTCGCGTTGACAGCGGCTGGAACGATTACGACCTCGAAATTCAGCCTGACGCCTGGACCCGGGTGCGGGTCAAGACCGCCGACGAAGAGCATGAGGGCGGCAAGTTCAAGACCATCGTCCAAGCGCAGGTCAGGTTCAGCCCGCTGAGCAAGGTCCTGCTCGCGGTGAGCACCCTCACGGCAATCGCCGCTGCTGTCGGGCTGGGAACCCCCTCAATCAACCTGACTCTGGCGGGTCTGGTGGTAGTGATCGCCTCTCTCGCCCTGAGCGAAGGAATCGAGTCAGGCCGGATGGCCTATTGGGCAATCGAGCAATGCGCTGCTGAACTGAGCCTGGTTCCG
>DATFSZ010000064.1:0-32446 GCA_035262365.1 Binataceae bacterium (SeqCode) | reverse complement strand
ATGACCGCGTACCTTAAAGAAGGACGCCAAGGACAGTAGCTACTACGGCACCACGGTTGCCTCATTCCCGCGCATGTCGGTCATCCTGAACGAAGTGAAGGGAGACGATGGCGGGGGCTCGAAGGGCGTTCGAGACCTTCTCCGAAATGCAGCAGCTACTCCTCGATCGAAATTGCCTGTTCGGGGCAGCCTTGCATCGCTTTGCGGGCCTTTTCTTCCAGGGCCTTTGGAACTTCGCTGCTAATTACCTCGGAATGGCCGTCTTCCTCACGCAAGCGGAATAGTTCGGGGGCGACTCGGTTGCACAGCGTGTGGCCCTGACATTTATTGGCGTCAACGCGGACTTGCATCGCTATCACCTAATAGCCTTGGGACCGGTCAACCAGGTTCAGCATCGGGTGGCCCGCGGTGAAACGGCGCAGGTTTTCCACGAACACCGCGCAGGCCTCGTCGTTGTAGCCTTGTTTGGCGCCGGAGATGTGCGGGGTCAGCAATACGTTTTCGATGTCCCACAACGGACTTTGCGCACCCAGCGGCTCGGGTGTGGTGACGTCGAGGCCGGCGCCGCCCAAACGGCCGCTCTTCAGTGCCTCGATGATCGCGTCCTGATCGATTACCTCGCCACGCCCGACGTTGACCACGTAGGCGGTGGGGCGGGCGGCCGCGAACTCACGGGCGCCGAGAAAATGCCGGGTGTCGGGAGTGAGCGGCAGCGTCACCACGATAAAATCGCTCTGCGCTACAAGCTCCACACGTTGTTCAGGACCAAACCATCGCTTGGGGATCAAGCCTTGAGGGTCGCCGACATTAGGCGCACACCATCCGGGGTCGATATGATCATGCGGGTTGCGCTTGAGTGCGATCACCTCCATCCCGAAGGCCTGCGCCAGGCGGGCAGTCTCGCGTCCGATCGAACCATAGCCAACGATCCCCGCTGTTTTGCCACGCAGGTCGAACACGGTTTTCATGAAGTCGCGATTGGGCAACCATTCGTGGCGCAACTGCGCGCGCAGCGGCAGATACAGCCGATGCGCGTACGCGAGCATCGACCCGAGAATATACTCCCCGATGGTGGTGCCGTGGATTCCGCTGCTGTTGGTTAGCAGAAGCCCGGGGAGGTCGAAAACGCCTGCCGCCAGCGCATGCTCAACGCCTGCGCTCATCAGGTGAATCCACTTCATCTTGGGCGCCTTGCGTTTCAAATCCGCCGGCACGCGAAAAGTCACCATCACATCGGAGCCGGCCAGCGCCGGCTCCAATTTCTCCGGCTCGAAGGGGCTGAACCCGTCCAGGATTTCCGCCCCTCCCGACTCGTCCTGGATGAGCGCGCGCTGGCGCTCGGTAAGCCTCATCGCGGCCAGAATCTTCATGTCTGAAGGCAGTATCAAAAAGGTCGTGGCGCGCTCAAGCTGGCGGGCCGTGGTGTCTTGAGAGGCGCCGTCGGCGCGCCTATAGTTTGAGCGAAACCCGGAGTTTTGTGTTAATTACGATTGGAAAAGCGTGCGGGTGGTTGTGCTTGAAGTGCATCAGTCATCCTCACCCTCGCCCTCTCCCACAACCGGCTGTGGAACAGGGAAAAAGAGTGTGGTTAGCGATGGCCGGCTTGGCCGCCGCGCTTTTCTTTGGGGCCGCGGCGATTTGCCATGCGCAAGCCGCACCCGATGCGCAAGCTTCCGGAAATCAGTTGCCCGGCGCCGGCGACCACGGCGGCGTCCTGGAGATAGCTCCGCAATCACCGCCGCCACCCCAGCAAGCGAAGCCCTCAACCGCCGCGCCTGAGGATCGCAACGGGGCCGCGCAGGGCAATGCGAATGACCAGCAGGGCGGTGACGAAACGGGCAGCGAAAACAATGACGTCGAGCTTTACCGCACCTATACGGACTCGGAGCACGCCAGCGGCCGTTCGGGCCCGCTTCCGTACCTGGGCATCTCCGTCCATTCGACGACGGTCACCCAGGCCAACGGCGTCCAGCAGCGGGCATTGGAGGTACTCAGCGTTGACCAGGGAAGTCCCGCCGCGGCGGCTGCAATCAAGGGCAGCGGCGCTGCCACCAATCTGGGCGCGAGCAGTCTGACGGCCAGCGCGATGTTCGGTCCTGCCCAGGAATTGCTTGCGCCGCTGCTGAAGAAGACCGGCCAACTGGGCCGCCAGGGCGACCTGATCGTGGCCGTTGACGACAACCGCGTCGGCAGCGAGCAGGAGCTGGCGGAGGAACTGGCGCGGCTCAAGCCCGGCGACACCATGTGGCTCACGGTGCTGCGCGAATCCGCCAAGGGCAAGCCGCAGGCGGTCAAGGTACCGATCAAGCTGGCACCGCCGCGCGCCCCTGCATCCACTTCGGCCGCGAACTGAAACAGATCGTCTCGCACGGGGACGCGTCGCAGTCTCATTTCTGCTAACATCGCAACGTCGGGCGGGAGCCGCAACTCCCGCCCGACCTTTGTCGTGCATTATGGAGCGAAGTCTCAAAGAAGCGGCCGCTGAGCTGGAGGCGCGTTTGCGCGCCGGCACCGACCGCCATTTTCCGATAATGGGACTCAAGGGCGCCGCCGGTCCCCTGCTCCTGCGCGAAGCCGCCCTCACGTTGCGGCGGCCGATTGTGGCCGTTACACCGCTGTCCAGCGAGGCCGAGAGCCTGGCGGCCGAGCTCGGGTTTTTTTTGGGCGAGTCAGCGCAAAGCGGAGCGCTGGAGCGTTCGCTGTATCTGCATACCGGATGGGAAGTTACGCCGCTGGCGCGCATCTCACCGCCGCTTGACAACCAGAGCGCCGAGTTCGTGGCGCTGTACGCGTTGCTGCGCAAACCGGCGCCGTTGGTGATCACCTCAGTGGAAGCGCTGATGACGCGCACCATTCCGCGCAGCGTATTCGAAAGCTCCGTCATAAGCCTGACCCTGGGCGATCGCATTGACCTGGAGGGAGTCATCGCGGAGTTGAGCGCGATCGGCTACCAGCGGCTGCCGCAGACCGAGGAGGCCGGCGACTTCAGCGTCCGCGGTGGGATCGTTGACCTGTTTTCGCCGCTCTACGGCCGCCCGCTGCGGCTCGAACTTGAAGACGACGTGCTTTCCTCGATTCGTTTCTTCGAGCCGGGCGATCAGCGCTCGCTGGGCGAGGTGCTCGAAGCAATTGTCATCCCGGCGCGCTTTGTTCCGCCCGTTGCGCTGCGCGAGCGCAAGCTGCGCGATCGGACTGAGTTGCGCGCGGCCGAGATCGGGCTGGTGCGCAAGGAGGTGGCGGAGCTGACCGAGGCGCTGGAGAACGGCTTGCTGTTCCCGGGCGTTGAGAACTTGATGCCGTACATGTTCGACCAGCCGCTCGATACTCTGTTCGACTTTTTTCCCGAGGGCGCGCTGACCTGGCTGGTGGAGCCCGGCCGCATAATCGCTCAAGCGCAGCGCTTTGCCGATCGAATTGCCCAGGAAGCGGAGCAGAACCTGGCCCGTCACGCCTATTTTCCTCCGCCGGAGACCCTGTTCCTGGAGGCGGCGGACCTGGAGGCGCGCCTGGAAAAACTTGTCTCCGTAGATGTCGGTTCGGTCGTGACGGTGAGGTCGCCACAAACCGGCTACGCAGTTGCGATTGAAGTCAAATCGCAGCCCAGCCTAAAGCTCACCACCGGAGCGAAGGACGGCGCCAAGACCGCGTCGTTCGAGCCGCTGGCGGCTGAACTGACACAAATCCGCCGCGGCCAAAGCCGCGCGTTGTTCGTGGTGGATGGTCCCAGCCAGGGCAATCGGCTGCGCCGTCATCTGGAAGCCTACGGCTTCGAAGTCAATTCCAAAATCGAAAGCTACCCGCGCTTTCTCGAGTCTGACTCCCACCTGCCGACTATCATCGAGGGCGAGATTGCGGCGGGTACCGTGCTGCAGCTGGACGGCCTGTACATTTACAGCGAAGAGGATATTTTCGGCGAGCCGCGCGTGCGCCGGCGCGTCCGTCCGGCCGCCAAAGGTATCCTGGTCAACCTTGAAGAACTTAAGCCCGGGGATATCGTGGTCCATCTCGACCATGGAATCGGCAAATACCGCGGTCTGAAGCATCTGAAGGTCGCCGAAACCGAGGGCGATTTCCTGAACCTCGAATATCTCGGCGACGACACGATGTACGTGCCGGTAGAGCGCATCAACCTGGTGCAGCGCTACGTGGGCGGCGACAGCGTCGCGCCCAAGCTGGACAAACTGGGCAGCGGCTCGTGGGACAAGGTCAAGAAGCGCACGCGCGACGCGGTGCTGGCGATGGCCTCAGAGCTGCTCGACATTTACGCCGCGCGCGAGGCGCAGGAGGGTCACGGCTTTCCTCATCCGGGCACCGAGTACGAGGAGTTCGCCGACCGTTTCGAGTTCCAGGAAACCGAGGATCAGCTCGCCTCGATCGACCAGGTGCTGCTCGACATGTCCAAGCCGCGCCCGATGGACCGCCTTATCTGCGGCGACGCCGGCTTTGGCAAGACCGAGGTGGCGCTGCGCGCCGCGATGGTGGCGGTGGCGGACGGCTACCAGGTCGCGATGCTGGTGCCGACCACGGTCTTGGCCGAACAGCATTTCGAGACCTTCACCAACCGCTTCAAGGATTTCCCGGTGCGGGTTGAGATGGTCTCACGCTTTCGCACCCCCAAGGACAACAAGGCGGTCCTCCAGCTGGCGCGCGAGGGCAAGGTCGATATCGTTATAGGCACCCATCGGCTGCTGCAAAACGACGTCGATTTCAAGCGGCTGGGGCTGTTGATTATCGACGAGGAGCATCGCTTCGGCGTCGCCGACAAGGAAAAGATCAAGAAGTTCCGCAAGCTGGTCGACGTGCTGACCATGACCGGCACGCCTATTCCGCGCACGCTGCACATGGCGATGCTGGGGATTCGCGACCTGTCGATCATCCAGACGCCGCCGGTTGACCGCCAGGCGATTCATACCTACGTGGCTCATTTCGACGACGGCCTGATCCGCGAGGTAGTCCTGCGCGAACTGAACCGGGGCGGGCAGGTGTTCTTCGTCCACAACCGCGTGGAAAACATCGACTACATGGCGCGTCATCTGCGGGCGCTGGTGCCCGAAGCCAAAGTGGGGATCGCGCACGGCCAGATGGACGAGCGCGAGCTGGAAGTCGTGATGCACGACTTCATCAATAAGCGGATCAACGTGCTGGTATGCTCGGCGATCATCGAGTCGGGGCTGGATATCCCCAACGCGAACACCATCATAATCAACCGCGCCGATCATTTCGGACTGGCCCAGCTCTACCAGCTGCGCGGGCGGGTGGGACGCTCCAAGCAAAGGGCTTACGCGTACCTGCTGGTGCCGGGCGAGCACCTGATCACGCGCGACGCCAAACGGCGCATCGAGGTGCTGCGCGAACTGGTGGAGGTGGGCGGCGGGTTCAAACTCGCGATGCATGACCTCGAATTGCGCGGCGCCGGCAATCTGCTGGGCCGCGAGCAGTCGGGCGATATCGCAGCCGTGGGTTTCGAGCTGTACACCGAGATGATGGAGCAGGCCATCCGCGAGCTGCGCGGCGAGCCGCAGCGTCCCGACTTCGAGCCCGAACTCCAGCTCGGTATCCCGGCCTACATCCCGGACAGCTACGCGCCGGACGAGAGCGAGCGCCTGATCCTTTACCGCCGGATGGCGCGCGCGGAGTCGGTGCAGGATTTCGACGATCTGCGCGACGAACTGCGCGACCGCTTCGGTCCGGTACCGACGCTGGTCGAGAACCTGCTGGCCGCGATGAACGTGCGCCGCCAGATGCGCGAGCTGATGATCATGAGCGCGGTGCTGCGCGGCAACAGCCTGCAGCTTCGCTTTCATCCACAGGCGCCGGTGGACGCCGCCCTGCTCACCAAGCTGGTGTCCGCCAACCGCTCGCGGATGCGCCTGGCGCCCAACGCGCAACTGACGGTGCGCATTGAAAATCGCAATTACGAGGAGCTATTCCAGGAGCTTGAGCCGATCTTGCAGGCGCTGGCCGCGTGTGAAAAGGTGGAGCCTCGGGTGGGGCGGGCGGCAGGTCAGCTCGCTAATTAGTATATCGATGAGACATTACGCGCGCATCGTCAGTGGCGCAGTCTTTTTTATTCCGCTGCTCTTCTTTTTTCCCGCGACAGCGCGGGCCGACCAAATCGTTGATCGGGTCGTGGCCACCGTGGACGGCGATCCCATCACGATGCAGGACCTCCGGCGCTACGCCACGGCCGCGGGCACCACGCTGCCCGCCGACGACAGTCCGGGCAGTCAGGCTATCCAGCGCAAGGTGCTGCAGGAGTTGATCGCCGAAAAACTGATGGACCACGAGATGAGTTCCATCGAAGTGGACGACGAACAGGTCGATCGCTTCATTGCCCAGTTCGAGGCAGGCAATCACATCAGCGAGGAGCAATTGCGCGCCGAACTGGCGCAGCACGGCATCACCTGGGAGGCTTACCGCAAACGGGCGCGCATGGAAGTCCAGAAAATGACCATGCTGCAGACCCATATCCGCGACAAGGTGACGGTCACCAACGAGCAGATCAAAAGCTACTATGAGAGCCACCTCGCCGATTTCACCTCCTCGCAGGAACGCTTCAAGCTGGCTCAAATCCTGGTCGGGGTGGATCCGACCAACGCCCCGCCGATGCTGATCGAGGCGGCGCGCGCCAAGGCCGAGGGGTTGCGCAAGCGCGCGCTCAAAGGCGAGGACTTCGCGCAACTGGCGGCCAAGTTCTCCGACGACGATTCAAAGGCCCAGGGCGGAGAGCTGGGTTATTTCAAGCCCGACGAGATCAACGAAAAGATCCTGGCCGCGATCGCCAAACTCAAGTCGGGCCAGATCTCGGAAGTGGTCAAAACCGAACATGGCTTTCATATCGTCAAGGTCGAGGAACATCAGGAAGCCGGCGTAAGACCGCTCAAGGACGTGAGCAACCTGATTCGCGACAAGCTGGCCCAGCAGCAAATGGAAGTGCAGTTCAAGCGCTGGGTGAATACCGAACTGATCAAGGATCACTCCGTGCAAACCAACCTGTGAGCGTCCCGGCTCGCCACACCGCTCCGATCGCAATCAGCATGGGCGATCCGGCCGGGATCGGTCCCGAGGTGATACTCAAGGCGGCCGCGTCGTGGGCGGGCAAGCCCGGTGCACCGCGTCTGCTGGTGGTCGGAGACTTGGGCGCGATGCGCACGGCGGCGCGAACTCTGAAGGGGTCCGTTCCGGATCCAGCTCCATGGACTCCCGGACAGAGGATCGATGCGGGCGGCGGTGCGCTTTGGGTTCTTGAAACGAGCAAGCTTGCAAGCAATGCACTGAAGCCGGGGCGGCCGACGGTTCAAGGCGCCCGAGCCGCGTACCGGTATATCGAAACCGGCGCGCGGATGGCGCTGTCGGGCGAGGCGGCCGCGATGGTGACCGCGCCAATCAACAAGGAATGGCTCAATCGGGCAGGTCATCAATTCCCCGGCCATTCCGAGCTGCTCGCTGAAATTGCCAGAGTTCGGCGCTGGCGCATGATGTTTGCCGGGCGCCGGCTCAGGCTGGCGCTGGTCACTGTGCACATCGGCCTGGCCCGGGTGGCGCGGGCGCTCAGCACCCGCAACATATTGGAAACCATCGAACTGCTGGCCGAGCATTTGCGTATCGACGTGGCGATCGCAAATCCGCGGCTGGCGGTGCTGGGGTTCAATCCTCACGCCGGCGAGAACGGCTTGTTCGGCCCGGAAGAAATCAACATCATCGCTCCGGCGATCGATGGGGCGCGCAAGAAGGGCATCGACGCCTTCGGCCCGGTTGCGCCCGACACCGCCTTTATCAGGTCGCAGGGCCGGTTCGGTTTCGACGCCGCGGTCGCGATGTATCACGACCAGGGGTTGATCGCGGTCAAGACGCTGGATTTTGACAGCGCCGTCAACGTCACTCTGGGCCTGCCCTTCATCCGCACGTCGCCGGACCACGGCACTGCTTACGATATCGCTGGTCAGGGGGTCGCACGCGAGCAGAGCATGCGCGCCGCAATCGCGTTCGCCGCCGACACCGCTCGCCGCCGTGCCGCGAGATCCTGACGCTTGCCAATAGAATGCCGCCAGCCAAGGCACAATCCTTGCGCAAAAGGCATCAATTAGTGATGTTGCCGCGCGAGGAGGGTCAAAAATAGTGGATTGGGAAGCCGCAGGAAGGAGCGAAACTGCCGCGCTACTGAGCAATGTGGCGTCTTTTTGGGCAGCCTATAAAGCGCATCCCGAAGCCTACGACGAGATGTGCGATCGCCACGGATGTCCGCGCGCCGGCCATTCGCACATGCTGGCGGAATTTCTCGCCACGCACGCACAAAAGTTCGATGAAATCCGCGCTCGCGCGGATCGCATGTTCCTTAACGAGGGCGTTACCTTCAATGTTTACGGCGACAGCGCAGGGGCCGAGCGCATTTTCCCCTTCGACCCGATTCCCCGGGTAATCGACGCCGATACCTGGGCCACCCTGGAAGCCGGGCTGATCCAGCGCGTCAAGGCGCTAAACGCTTTCGTTGGCGACGTTTACGGCGAAGGCGCCATTCTGAAGGACGGAGTCGTTCCTACCGATCTGATAAAGACCTCCTCTCAGTTTCGCCGCGCCGCGTTCGGGATCAACCCGCCCAATGGGGTTCATATCACGGTGGCGGGCATCGACCTGGTTCGCGCAGCCGACGCCCAGTTCCGCGTACTGGAAGACAACGTCCGCACTCCTTCGGGCGTGTCTTACGTCATCAAGAACCGGCTGGTGATGACGCGTTTGGTGCCGGAATTAATCCGCAGTATTGGAGTGCGCAGCGTCGAGCATTACCCGGCCGACCTGCTCGCTAGTCTGTGTGAAATCGCGCCGTCGGGCGCGTCGCGGCCGACCGTGGCCCTGCTGACTCCCGGAGCCTACAATTCGGCGTTTTTTGAGCACGTGTTCTTGTCCCAGCAGATGGGTATCGAACTGGTCGAAGGATGCGACCTGGTTTGCGCCGATCACAAACTCTACATGAAGACGGTCGGCGGCTTGCGCCAAGTTGACGTCCTTTATCGGCGGATCGACGACGACTTCCTCGATCCGGTGGTCTTCCGGCCCGACTCGATGCTGGGGGTGCCAGGCCTGACGGCGGTGCTCAAGGCGGGCGGCGCGGCGCTCGCGAACGGGATAGGCACCGGCGTGGCCGACGACAAGGCGGTCTATGCCTACACTCCGGCGATGATTCGCTACTACTTGGCTGAAGAGCCGATCCTGCCGATCGTCGACACCTATCTCTTGCGCGACCCGGAAATGAGAAAGATGGTCCTGCGCGACATCGATCAATACGTCGTCAAGCCCACCGGCGCGTCGGGCGGCTATGGCGTCGTGATCGGGCCCAGGGCCAGCGATCGTGAGCTGGCCGAGACCCGCGAGCACATCGAGAATTACCCCGACAATTTCATCGCCCAGCCGGTGGTGCAGATCTCGGTCCATCCGACCATCGTCGGGCATCGCGCCGACGGATGCGCGGAAGTGGCGCCCCGGCATATCGACTTCCGCCCGTTCGTTCTGCTCGGTGAGCGTCCGCGCGTGCTGCCCGGCGGCCTGACCAGGGTCGCGCTGCGGGAGGGATCGCTGATCGTCAACTCCTCGCAGGGCGGCGGCAGCAAGGATACCTGGGTGATGGCCTCCTGATGCTGCGCCGGATTGCCGATCACCTGTTCTGGATGGCGCGTTACCTGGAGCGCGCCGAATGGCGCGCGCGGCTGGCCGACGTCAATTACCATCTGCTGGTCGAAAGTCCCACCAGCGACCCGCATCCGTGGGCGCCGCTGCTCGCGATCACCGGCGACAACGAGCTTTTCGCGCAATACTACGAGGCGCCGAGCGAAACACAGGTGCTCGATTTCTTCACCTTCGAGCTGCGCAACCCGTCCTCAATCCTGACCTGCATCAACGCGGCGCGCGACAACGCCCGCAACCTGCGCCATCGGCTGTCCTCCGAGCTGTGGCTGGAAATCAACACGCTTTACCTGGAGGCGCAGGGATGGTCGCATGCGGTGTTCGACCAGCAAGGCGTCTATGGCTTCTTCAATGACCTGCGCAACCGCTTCCATCGCCTGGCCGGCATCAGCTACGCCACCCTGCCACGCGACATCGAATTCGACGTGATGACGGTCGGCACGATGCTGGAGCGGGCGGAGAACGTTTCGCGCCTGCTGGATTCGAAGTATCATCATCTCTTGCCGCGGGTGGAGGACATAGGCGGGACGGTTGACCGGATGCAATGGGCGGCCGTGCTGCGCAGCGCATCGGCACTGGAGGCGTACCGGCGGGTTTACGGCAACCACATAATCATCGATGGAGTGGTCGAGTTCCTGCTCTTCGACGCTGGTTTCCCCCGCTCATGCCGTTTTTGTATCGATCAGCTCCAGGAGGCCGCGGCGCGGATCGAGCACGAGGCCGGCAGCCAACCGGCGATTACCGCACCCGGCTCACCCGGCGCCAAGCTCGCGATGGCCTTGCGCGGCGGGAGTACCGAGGGTGTGCTGAGGAGCGGACTGCACGAATTCCTGATGGAAGTACAAGACCTTTGCGCCGATATCGGAAGTATGATTTTCGATAAGTATCTGCGTTTTGAGTGAGGGCGATGGTCTTCCGGGTCCGGCACGCGACGCGCTTTCAGTACGAAGCTCCGGCCTACGAATCGCACAACGAGGTGCGCTTGCGTCCGTGCGATGATCCCGCTCAACTTGTGCTTTCATTCGAGATACAGGTGGCGCCCAACGCGTCAATCCACGAATTTCGCGATTACTTCGGCAACCGGGTCCATTCCGTATCGATCCATCCGCCGCACGACAGCCTTGTGATCGTGACTACTGCGGTGGTGGAGCGGCTGCCCGTATTCGGCGGCCGACCGACCGCGACCACCTTTGCGCGCTATCTGGGCGACGACGAGGCCCGCACCCGAGAGTATTGCGAGTTCCTCACCGCCAGCCGCTACGTGCCCTTCAGCGACCGCTTGCGCAAGTTCTTCTGGATGGCGCGTCCGCGCCGCAGTGAGGACGTGACCGAGTACGTGGTCCGCATCGTCAACTTCATTCGCGACCAGTTCGGCTACGACACCGCCACCACCGACGTTCATTCCAGCCTGGACGAAATCCTGCGCGCGGGCGGCGGTGTGTGCCAGGACTTCGCCCATCTGACGCTGGGAGTGCTGCGCCTGTCCGGGATTCCGGCGCGCTACGTTTCAGGCTATCTTGGTCCGCAACAGGAACCGGGGCCCGCGCCCGGGGAACAGGCGAGCCACGCTTGGATTGAGGTGCTGCTTCCGGGCCTGGGATGGACTGGATTCGATCCCACCCATCGATGCCGCACGGACGTCCGCTATATCCGCATCGCGATCGGACGGGACTATGCCGACGCCACCCCGGTTCGAGGCGTTTATCGCAGCGCGGCCGGCCAGAACACGATGAGCGTGGACCTGGAAATATTGCCCGGCGCCCCCGCCGCGGCCGCGAGCCAATCACAGCAGTAGATTCTCAACCTATTTCTCCCGCCGCATGGTTGCGGTCGGGCCGACAGACTTGCCCGCGGCCCGCAACCGCGCCGCAAATCCGTTCGCATTCGCCGTTAACGTCATAACGGTACCGCGGCGGCCACTTCGGCCGCCGGCAACGGATTCCGGTCGGCTGCTTCGCCGGCCAGTTCAAATTCGCGAATGTGCCTTATCTCGCCAACACCTTCGCCTGTTACTCGAATACCGAGCATGATTTCGATACTGATTCCCATGATGAAGGGATCTGGCGCGACGGTCCGCTGCCACGCCAGGGAAATGTAGCGGCACGGACACGCCGGAGCTGGACCATCAGCTCCCGCATCACGCGCTGCTTTTGTCGAAAAACCGCCGCGGCGGGCGCCAGCCGGCCTTTGTGAACAGCGAAACCTTGCGTAAAATTAGGATTTGCGTAAGGAAGCTGCGATGGCCGACCGCATCGTTATCAAGGGCGCGCGCGAGCATAACCTCAAAAGTCTCGACCTCGAGATCCCGCGCGATCGCCTGGTCGTAATCACCGGAATCTCCGGCTCGGGCAAATCTTCGCTCGCTTTCGACACCATTTACGCCGAAGGCCAGCGGCGCTACGTCGAATCGCTGTCCGCCTACGCGCGCCAGTTCCTGGAGCAGATGGAGAAGCCCGAGGTCGATTCGATCGAAGGGCTGTCGCCGGCGATCTCGATCGAGCAGAAGACCACCTCGCGCAATCCCCGTTCCACGGTCGGCACGATCACGGAGATTTACGACTATCTGCGCCTGCTGTTCGCCCGCGCTGGCCATCCGTTCTGCTACAACTGCGGGCGCGAGATTGCCACCCAGAGCGTGCAGCAGATCGTCGATCAGATCATGAGCTGGCCTGAAGGCACCCGAATCCACGTGATGGCGCCGATCGTGCGCGACCGCAAGGGCGAGTACCGCAAGGAACTTCGGGACCTGCGGCGCGCGGGGTTTGTGCGGGTCAAGGTGGACGGCAAGATGCGCGAGCTGGCCGAGGACATCGAACTCAACAAGACCCATCGTCATACCATCGAAGTGGTGGTGGACCGCCTCGCGATTCATCATGGAATCGAAAAGCGTCTGGCCGACTCGCTGGAGGTGGCGTTCAAGTACGGGCAGGACTTGCTCAAGGTCGAACGGCTCGATGACGAAGGCGCCGCCATCTATTTCAGCCAGCGCTTGGCGTGCGTGGACTGCGGCATCTCCTATCCCGAAATCGCGCCCCGAATGTTCTCGTTCAACAGCCCGCACGGCGCATGCCCGACCTGCTCGGGTGTGGGCTCGACGATGTACTTCGACCCGGAGCTGGTGATCCAGAACGATGACCTTTCGCTGGCTGACGGCGCGGTCGCTCCGTGGGCGGCCCAGAGCTACATGCAGCCGGTGCTGGAGGCGCTGGCCAAGCATTACGGATTCAGCCTCGACACGCCGTGGAAGAACCTATCGGCCAAAGTGCGCAAAGCCATACTCAACGGCTCCGGCACCGAGGAGGTCGAGTTCTCTTACCGCGGCGAGCGCCGCCACGGCTACGCGCGGCCATTCGAAGGAGTGCTGGAGTGGTTGGACCAGCGCTATCGCGAGACCGAGTCGCAGAGCGTGCGCGAGATGCTGGAGGGGTACATGAACATGCGCCCGTGCCCCACCTGCGGCGGCAGCCGGCTCAAAAAGGAAAGCCTCTACGTCCGTTTCAGCGGCAAGTCGATCGCCGAAGTGACCGCGATGTCGGTCAAAGAGGCGCTGGAATTTTTTGCGTCTCCCACGATGAGCAAGCAGGAAGCCGAGATCGCGCGGCTCATTCTGAAGGAAATCCGCGAACGGCTCAGCTTCATGGCCAATGTCGGTCTGGACTACCTGACCCTGGAGCGGGCCTCCGCCACGCTGTCGGGCGGTGAAGGACAACGTATCCGCCTGGCCACCCAGATCGGCTCAAGCCTGGTGGGAGTGCTCTACGTTCTGGATGAACCGTCCATCGGACTTCATCAGCGCGATAACCAGCGGCTGTTGGCGACGCTCAAGCGGCTGCGCGATCTTGGCAACACGGTGCTGGTAGTTGAGCACGACCGCGACACGATGATGGAGGCCGATCATCTGATTGACATGGGGCCCGGCGCCGGACTCCAGGGCGGCTACGTGGTGGCGCAAGGCACGCCGCGCGAGGTGATGCGCAATCCCAACTCGCTGACCGGCAAGTACCTGGCGGGTGAACGCGAAATCGCGGTGCCGCCCTGCCGCCGTCCGCTCAGCGGGCGATGGCTGAGCGTCAAGGGCGCGACGCAGAACAATCTGCACAACATCAATGTGTCCTTTCCGCTGGGCGTGGTCACCTGCGTCACCGGAGTGTCGGGCTCCGGCAAGTCCACGCTGGTTCTGGACACGCTCTACCGGGCGCTGGCACAGCGGCTCAATCGCAGCCACGAGCGCTCCGGGGCTCACAAGACTATTGACGGCCTGGCCTACCTCGATCGGGTCATCCATGTGGACCAAAGTCCGATCGGGCGCACACCGCGCTCCAACCCGGCCACTTACACCGGGCTGTTCACCCATATCCGAGACCTGTTTGCACAGCTGCCCGAGGCGAAGATGCGCGGTTACGGGCCGGGGCGGTTTTCCTTTAACGTCAAGGGTGGGCGCTGCGAGGCCTGTCAGGGCGACGGCATCATCACGATCGAGATGCATTTCCTGCCCGACGTGTTCGTTACCTGCGAGGTGTGCGGCGGCAAACGCTACAATCGCGACACATTGGAAATCCAGTACAAGGGCAAGAACATCGCCGAGGTCCTGGACATGACGGTGGCGGACGCGATGAACTTCCTGTCCAGCGTTCCGCCCATCCGCCAGAAGCTGGAAACGCTGCGCGACGTGGGCCTGGATTACATCCATCTCGGCCAGTCGGCGACCACCCTGTCCGGCGGCGAGGCGCAACGCATAAAGCTGACCAAGGAACTGGCGCGCCGCGCCACCGGCCGCACGATGTACATTCTCGACGAGCCCACGACGGGCCTTCACTTCGAGGACATCAAGCGTTTGCTCGAGGTGCTGGGGCGGTTGGCGGACAGCGGCAACACGGTGATCATCATCGAGCACAGCCTCGAAGTGATAAAGACCGCCGACTACATCGTGGACCTCGGTCCTGAGGGCGGAGACCGCGGCGGAGAGGTGGTGGCGGTCGGCACTCCGGAAGAAGTCGCGGCGGCGCCTGCTTCCTACACCGGCCAGTTTCTGCGCCAGGTGCTGCCACAACGCGCCGCCGCCTAACATCGGGCGGGTGAGATTATCCAGAACGCCGGCACCGAGGCCGGCCCAATCGCCGGCGCGGAGGCCGCCGCTACCTTGAGGAGTCCCATGGCAGGATTACTGGAAGACAAAGTCGCGATCATAACCGGCGTCGCGTCCGGCATCGGGCGGGCGGCGGCGCAAATCTTCGCGCGCGAGGGCGCGGCGGTAGTGGCGGCGGATGTGACGGCGGATCAGGGCGAGGCGGTGGTCAAGTCGATCAAGGACGGCGGCGGCAAGGCGATGTTCGTGCGCTGCGATATTGCGCGGGCGGCAGACGTGGAGGCGCTGGTGGCTGCCGCAGTCAAAGCCTACGGCCGGCTTGATTGCGCGTTCAACAACGCCGGGATCATCGGCAACCTGGCGCGCACGGCGGAGGAGACCGAGGATAACTTCGACCGCATCATGGCGATCGACCTCAAGGGGCCATGGCTGTGCATGAAGTACGAAATTCTGCAAATGCTCCGGCAAGCAAAAGGCGGCGCGATTGTAAACACCGCGTCCGCGGCCGGATTGGTGGGGTCGCACGGGATGCCGACGTACACCGCCGCCAAGCATGGCGTGGTCGGGCTTACGCGCACCGCCGCCCTGGAATACGCCAAGGCGGGAATCAGGATCAACGCGGTCTGCCCCGGCGTGGTGGACACGCCGATGACGCAGGGAATCATGGCGCAGCACCCGCGCATGGCTCAGGCCACCGGTATCATGCCCTTGGGTCGCAACTGCCGGCCCGAAGAGATCGCCGAGGCGGCAGCCTGGCTATGCTCCGACGGCGCATCCTTCGTAACCGGGCACGCGATGGCGGTTGACGGCGGCTTGACGGCGCATTGACGGCTGGCTCAGGCGTTCCCTGCTTGACCACCAGTCTCACTCTTCCTGATCGGCGAGAAGGAAAAAATTGCGCCTCGGCTTTTTACTAATGATAGCTCGCAATCAGAACCGATCGATTACGCTGATCCCGACGTTGGAGTAGTGCGTCATTTTCTCGATCACGCCGAAAGCCTTGTTCAAAGGCAGGGTCTGGGTGATCAGCGCCTTGGGCGAAACCTTGCCTCGTTCCACCAGGTCGAGCATCGCGGGGTAACGCCAGGGTTGCATATTAGAGGAGCCGACCAGCTCGATCTCCATCAGCACGATGCGGTCCAGCGGAATGCTTACCTCGCCCTTTTCCTTCTGGGTCGTCAAACCGATCTGCACATGGCGGCCGCGCGTGCGCAGACTCAGCAAGGCGTTGCGGCAGGTGGCCGCGATTCCAAGCGCGTCGAGCGTGACGTTTGCGCCGCCGTTGGTCAGATCCATCACAGCCTGTACCGGATCGATTTTGGCGGCATTTATCACGTGTTCCGCGCCGGCCTTTTTTGCCAGCACCAGCTTGCGGTCGTCAAGGTCAACCGCGATCACCCGCGCGCCGGAGGCTGCCGCAATCTGCGTGGCTGATAGCCCGACGCCGCCGCAGCCGTAGATCACGATCGTCTCGTCAGCCTTAATCCGGGCCCGATCGATAACACCGTGATACGCCTTGATGAATCTGCAACCCATCGAGGCAGCCTCGAAAAAGGTGATATTCGGGGCAAAGTTCACGAGGTTGAGGTCCGCGTGAAACACCGCGGCATAACGCGCATAGCCGCCGCACATGTTCTCGATGTTGAAACACAGGTTGGAATGACCGCTGAGGCAATCCCGGCAAGCGCCGCAGGCTTGCAGCGGCGGACAAGTCACGCGGTCACCGGGCTTGAATCTTTTAACTTCGGAGCCGATCTCCTCCACGATCCCCGCAATCTCGTGTCCCAATATGGTGGGCAGTTGCGGCGTTACCCCCGCCCAGCCCCAATCCCCCATCCACATGCGCCAATCGGAGCGGCAAATTCCGCTCGCTTCGACGCGCACGATAGCGCCATGCGGGGGACATTCCGGTTGGGCCACCTCCTTGACCACCATCGGCTTGCCAACCGATTCCATCACCAGGGCTTTCATCGCATCGTGGCTCCTCGGATGCGCGAGAAGGTGGAGTTGCCGTGATCAGGCGAGCGGCATACGCATCCGTTCAAAGGTGAGTTTGAATGGGTGCAGCACCGGGGTATGCCCATCGCCTTGCGGCAGTTGCAGGTGGTGGCCTTCGAAGACGGATATCGGTCTGCCGTCGGCCAGCCGGAAGGTGGCCGTAGGTTTGTGCGTGAGAGCAGGTGCCTTGCAGACATCCTGAGTCACCAGCGTGTAAGTCGCGCCGCTGTCCACCGGAAGCCGGACGGCGGCCTATTTGCCGGTGGAGCCAATCAGGACTCCATCGGTTTAAGTCATGCCGATTCCTCTTCCGCAACGCTTTATTATTCGACGGCGAATCTCGATGCGCCAGCCTTAACGTTCATCACTATCGCGCCAGAGCATGACCCCGCCCAGAAGGCCCTCCAGGTTGCTGACTATCTGCGTGTTGGCGGGCAGGGTCGCCTTAATGTGTTTGCTGTTCCCGCCGCCGATATAGAGGCGATCGTAGTTGAAAGCCGCGCGCAGCGTCTCAATCGCTTCGAGCACGTGCCTGGACCATTTCTTTTTGCCCTTGCGCTGGAGCGCCGCGTTGCCCAGTTCGTCTTCGTAGCTCCGGCCCTTGCGGAACGGATGATGCCCCAACTCGAGGTGGGCCAGGTGACCGTCAACGAACAGCGACGAACCCACACCGGTGCCGAGCGTGATCAGAAGCTCGACGCCCTTGCCGCTGACCGAACCCAGTCCCTGCACGTCGGCGTCATTGGCGATTCGCACCGGGCGCATCAGGTGCTTGCTCAACGCCTTCTCGAAATCGAACCTGGTCCATCCCGGGCCGAGGTTGAAAGCGGTGAGCAGCTTCTCGTTTTTGACAACACCCGGAAATCCGACCGACACGCGATCGAACTCGCCCTGCTGGCGGGCCATCTGCTCGATGATGGTCATCACCTTTTTAGGCGTAGCGCGCGGCGGAGTTGGAATTCGCTCCCGGTCGGTAAGCGGTTTCCCGTCAGGGTCCAGGATGATGGTCTTGATACCGGTGCCGCCGATGTCAACCGCGAGCGTGCGCGGCAGGCTGGATTCGGAAGGGGGCGCTGCATTTGCGTTTTTTTTCATCGACTTAATTCCGGACCTCTCCGTCGGATTGCGTGGATTGCGGCTGCTCCGAGGCCGGATCCGCTATCGGCTGGTCCGGCGCGAGAGGATCCGCACCGGCCGCATCCACACTGATCGAACAGTAGGATTCCACCCAGCTATCCAAGAAGCGCGCGCCCTCGGATTCGGTCGCCAGGCGCAGCAGTTCTTCCACCTCGCGTGAGCTGATCCGATTGTCCTTCTCTATCTCCCTGAGCAGTTCAACCGCAACCCGCGGCTCCGCCACCAGCACGTCGCAATCGGCCAAAGCGCGAGCAATGAAGTGGTTCAATTCCTGGCGATCGTGCCAATGCCCCAGACGGTCCTGCAACAGTTTGAACCACTTAATCAGCGTGGGCGCCTCGGCGGAGCCGAGATCGCGCGCCAATTCTACGCGATAGCGCAGGCGCTTGGTCTGAATCCGCAGCGCATGGATATTCCGCACCGAGCGGTCCTCTTTGGCGCGCCCAAGCGCCGCATGCCATTGGGCGGCGGCGCTTGCAATCGCGCCGCGCACCACGCCAGGCGGATCCATGGTGCCCAGCCGGTCGGGGGGAAGAGCCAGCAACTGTTGAATTCTATGATTCAGGGTGATTCCGCCCGCCTTGTAGAGTTTGCGGCGCGCGCTTTGAATCGCCTGCTCGCGCTCGGTGGAGATCCGTTCGCGCACCAGTTTCCATCCGTTCTTGCGCTCGGGTTTGGAGCTGCGCCGCTCGGCGCGCCTGACCCATTGCAGCGCCACGTCGCAGTTGCGCCATTCCCCCAGCGCGCGGCGCACGCGCCTCAGCGTCCGGCGCACGGAGCGCGCTTTGTTGAGATCCTTTTGCGGGGCGAGCGTGAACAGGATTTGCTGCAGACGGCGTGTGCAGACGCGCAGGTCGTGCACCACGTCGGCGTCCTCTTCGGCCAGCGTCCTGGCAAACAGGACGGTGCAGTTGCGCAATTGTTTGGACAGCAGTCTTTGCAAGCGCGCGCGATCATCGACGCGCGCGTTACCCTCCATGGCCGGAGCTGCTGGGTCTTTTTCGGTTACAGGCGAGTTAAGGTTTTCGTCCACGACGATGACAGGATAGCGCTTGACCGGCACTACCGCTATCCGCGCGCCTAATTTGCACGGAAAGTTCCTCCGTGCGCATCGCCAGGATACGCCGGAGAAGATTTTCGTCCGGCACAGGATGAAATTTTCGCCACCGTTTGACTACCACGCGCGCCGTGGCTCATTTTCATACGATGAGGCTTTACCTGATACGCCATGGAGCGGCCGAAGAGCATAATCCGGCCGGTGACGGGGAGCGTGCGCTCACGCCCAAGGGCAGGCTCAGGATGGCTGAGGAGGCCAAGGGACTACGTGACCTTAAAGTGCGGCCCGAGATAATTCTTACCAGCCCGCTGCGCCGCGCCCTGGAGACGGCCACGATAATCGCCCAGGAACTGGGCGGCATCCGGCTGGAGCAAATGGGCGAATTGGGACCGGGCTTTGGGCCGGCCGACATCCTGGCCGCGCTGCGCGTTTTCGAAAACCTCAGGGAGGTCGCATTGGTGGGCCATCAGCCGGGGCTGGGCGAAATGGCCTCCTTCATGCTCACGGGTTCTACCAGTGACTGCGAGATCGAGTTCAGGAAAGGCGGGGTGGTCTGCCTGGAGGAAGCATCCGGCCAAAGGCAGGATCGTTATGTGCTGATTTGGTCGCTGCCGCCCAAGATGCTGCGTTCGCTGTAGGCGCTACTGTTAAGCTCGCGCCCCTAGCGAGTGAACTCCGGCATCACCTGGCGGGCGAAAAGCTCGCGCGCCTCGTCGGCCATGAAAACCGTGACGTAATAGGTGAGGCCGAGTTCCTGGCTGCGCGATTTGATCTCACGTTTGATCTCGTCGGGCGTGCCAACCAGGAACATCGGCGAATCGCGGACCGCCTGGGCGCCGGCAAAGCCCATCGATTTCGCCGTGCCCTCGGCGATCGCCTCGGACTGGCTTTTGTCCGCCGCCGGCATCACAGTTACGAAACCACTGATCTCGATCGCATTCGGGTCACGTCCTGCCGCCGTGGCGAACTGTCGCAACATCCCGATTCTGCGTCTGAGTTCCGCCTTGTCGAACTTGAGCATCGCCGCGAAATCGGCCACACCGGCAGTAATCGGCGCGGCGACGTTGGCGATGTCCGCTTCCTCGCCAGCAATTTTCAAAAGCTTGCTGCCGCCCCCTCCGATCATCATCGGCGGATGCGGCTTTTGTGCCGGCTGGGGAAAATTGTAGGCCTGGTCGATCTTGAAATAGCGGCCACTGAAGGCCGGCTCCGGCTGGGTCCACATCGCCTTGAGGACGCGGATTCCCTCGGCCAACTGTGCCAGCCGTTCGGCATTGGACGGATACGGATAGCCGTTGGCGTCGTACTCGTCGCGCAGCCATCCGGAGCCCAAGCCCGCGATAAACCTGCCGCCGCTGATCTGATCGAGCGTCGAGGTCATCTTGGCCAGCAGCGCTGGATTGCGAAAGGACATCGCGGTGACCATCGGCGCCAGCCTGATGCGCGTGGTAAGCGCCGCGATCGCGCTCAGCGTCGTGTAGCATTCCAACTGGGGTACCTTGCGCTGGTCGGCACCCATCGGCGAAAAGAAATGGTCATTGATGGAGACCGAGTAGTACCCCTGCTCCTCCGCACTTTGCGCGGTGGCTTTGGCTTTGGCGAAATCATGAGTTGGTAAGAAAATGCCGAATCTAATTTCCCGCACCGCGCGCGCTCCTTGTTCCCGAAGTCAGCGTTTCAATTAGCATTGCGGCACGATCCGGGGCAAATCGCGTGTCCCTTGCTGTTCCAGAAGCCTGGGGCCGGCGACGCTGGATTTCATCTCTACCGCCGATCGGTCAGAATAATAGTGTGCTTGTCGGAAGGCGCTTTGATGCGCTCAAATCCGCAAGGGGTAGAAACTATCTTGTTACAGAAAACTCGCCACATTACAGCAATTCTGTTGATGGTCATGGGATTGGTCTGGACCGGCGCGGCGGCGGCCTTGCCCGACGCGATGCCGGAGGTGAAGTCGCTGGGAGATCACGTTCTAAGCGTCGCCAAAGATCCCGCATGCAAGGCGAATCGCGAAGGATGCCGCGAAAGGCTGCGTGCCCTGATTGAACAATACTGGGATACCACCGACATGGCGCGTTCCGCCCTCGGATACCATTGGAAAAACCTCGATGATCAGCAGCGCCAGCAGTTCACCAAGCTTTTCAGCGATCTAATCGAGTCGATCTACCTGTCGCGATCCAACTTCTCCAAGGCCGAGTTGTACACCAACAGCGTCGCGATCGATTACCTCAAGCAGATCAACGAAGGCGATGACTATTGCAAGGTCGACACCGCCGTCACGCTCAAGCAAGGTGAAAAACCGATCCGGGTCGATTACCGGATGAGATGGGTTGATGGCAAATGGAAGGTTTACGACGTGATTGTCGAGGACATCAGTCTGACCGGCAACTACCGCAATCAGTTTAACCGGGTCATCAATAATGAGGGCTACCCGCAACTGGTGCGGATGCTCCAGGACAAACTGAAACAGATCAAAGCGTCGCAAGGCTGAGAGCGAGCCGGCGGAATCAGGATAATACTATCTACCGGCTTTCGCCGGATTTCTTCTCACAATTGGGAAAGTGACAAAGGAGAGTTCCGTGCAAGCCGTTTCAAACGGCTTGCACCGGATTGGGTTGCAGCGCTAACGGCACTGACGAGCGGCCATGGTACGATTCGAGTGAACCTTGTGACATCCCGGTCATGACGCCATATCGATTTCGTCGGGGAATACGAAAGTCGTTGCCCCATCGGCAAACTTCACCAAGTACATTCGCCGATCCAGGTTTTGCATCTCCCGCAGGACAACTGGGGTTTCCGTAAATCTGCTGCGCCCGGCGCGATCTCGTATCGGCCTGCGTAAATGACATATCTTTCCGATTGGATCGGAGGTGTCGGTAGTGACGGTGGTCGGTTCCATTGATGCGATTACCTCTGCCACAGTGGTTGCAGCAGCTTTCGTGCCACTTGCGGACCTACCAAACATGCCCTTTTTCAGCTTCGAACTGCATGATTTTTCAGCGAATGTCCGAGAACGTAAAAATACTTCATACCGGATCCCGCCGCAGTCCGGAATTTTCGGCCATGGTACGGTTTCTCGTCCGCTTCGAGACTGAAAATGCCCTGAAATTGGTTCCTTTTTTCACACGGGTTTAGGAACCCGCCCAGGGAGGTGCAGTCAAAGGCTGCAAATACGCCGTTTTCAAACAGCAAATGTGGCGGCAGAGAATGTCTCTCGTGAAAATAGAACAGCCGTTGCGGCGCATCCACGTATCGCCGGCCCTTCGGGCTGCCTCGGCGAGGTGGTCAGCCGCCGTTTTGTTCGGCTTTCGTTGGTTGATAGAGCTCTGTTGCCGCGGTGGCAAAGTAACCGGGAGCGGCGAACCGCCCCGTGACCAGCACCTCCCCGTCGCCGAGCAAAGTCAGCGTCGGGCCAAAACGTGGCAGCAACATTTCGCCCAGCAGCTTAAAGCTCCGGGTTGCGGGATTGTACAACTCGACGCTGGCCAGGTAGCGATGCTGGGGATTAAGGCCGATACCGCCGACTACCAGGACCTGACCGTCGGGCAGCAGGATGGCGCCATGACCTTGGCGTCCAACCGCCATCTCACCGGCGCGGGTGAACTTTCCGGTGGCCGGATCGTACAGTTCGGCGGAGGTCTGCGCGGGTATATTGGCGTTGGAGCCTCCGGTAATCAGTACCTTGCCGTCCTTAAGCAGGGTGGCGGTATGACCCTCACGCTTGGCGTTCATATCTCCCACCGCGGTTATGCGGCCGCTTGATGGATCGTAAACCTCGGCGCTGGACATCACGCCGTTCTTGCCCATCCCACCCGCAATCAGAACCCGCCCGTCGGGCAGCATGGTGGCCGAATGATTCTGGCGTCCCACCGTCATCGCGGGGCCCTCGACGAACTTGCCCTTGGAAGGATCGAAGAGTTCCGTAGTCGCGCTGGGGTATGCGTCACCCTCATAACCTCCCGCGATGAGGACGTGCCCGTTCTTGAGCAGGGTCGCGGTGTGCTTCTCGCGCCTTAAATGCATCGGCTCGATCGCGGTGAATTCTCCAGTGGCAGGGTCGTAAATCTCGGCGTTGGCAATAGTCTTGAGGTCGTCCATGCCGCCTGTTATCAGTACCCGGCCGTCGGCCAGCAGCGTCGCCGTATGAGCGCCGCGCGGACTCTTCATGCTGCCGGTGGTGGTGAACGCATGCTTGGCCGGGTCGTATAATTCCGCCGCCGCGATCATCGGCGATCGGCCATTGTCGCCGCCCGCTATCAGCACCTTGCCGTTCGTGAGCAGGGTGGCGCTGTTGGCTTCACGGGCGTGATTCAGATCTCCGGCATCCTTAAAGATGATCGGCAGCGGCGGCGGCGGCTTCGGCGGCTCTTTGCCCCATATTTCGGAATTGGGATGAAAGGCAGCCCATCCAAACCATTCGCCGGTGTAGGCGGGAATGTGGTTCTTGTCATCCGCGGCGCCAGCGGTTGCGGTAGCAGGATCAAAGACCACGGTTATTTTTTTGCCCCCTACCTCCACCGTCATCGGCGTCTTCGCATTGACCAGGCGGCGCAGTGGAAAGGCCTCGGCGTGATGATCGACATCGACGCCCAGCACCAATTCGTTGCGCGGCAAACGCTGGTCCTGGTTGCTGACCGGGAACTGCGTTGCACCGAGTCCCTCATACTGGGTGTACGGATCGACCTCGTAATTGCGCGCAAATCCCTGGTCGAATGCCAAGACCTGGGTCTTGGGATGAAAGGAGTTCCACAACATCCAATCCGTATCGATACTGGCCACGGGCTGAAGCTGCTTGCCTTTCTCCGGCCCAACTATCGCCTTGCCGTTGAACTGCGACCAGAGGCTGTGCGTCGAACCGTCGCGAAACAGGGTCGAGCTTTCGTAAAGTTTGTCCGTGGGGAAAAGCGTGAGAGTCCTGCCGCCCACTTTGCGTATATAGGCCGCGGTATTACTGGTCAGGGGACAGTAAGTCACCGCGACGGGCTTGCCGGCGGTAACGTCGTTGATCACCTGATGCCATCTTAGGATCCGCAGCGGGTAGGCCTTGGGGACGTTGTCAATCACCACGCCAATCACACGATCACGGGGCTGGAGGAACGCCGCGTCCTTGGCCGCGACAAATTTCGGATGTTCGATTCCCTCGATCTTTTCCTTGATCAGAGCCGCCTGAACGATCTTCGGCGCCGAACCGGCGGCCTTCGCGCACCGCGCACCGCTCGGGAGGGCAAGTATCAGTGCGGCCAGCAGCACGCCGGCGGCTGCGGGCGTCAGCGCTTTTACACGGAAGATTTTGGGTGAATTGAATTGAGACGAGATCGTCGAATCGCACATATGTAATTTGGACGCGGCCGGATCAATTAAATTCGCCCGAGGAGCCTGCTTTCACCACCCCAATTGGCTCACCGGCCGACGACAACCAATAACATATAAACCGGTTGGCCTCACTGTTCTATCCCTGCGGCAGCCGTCAAAATCGCCGCCGCGCGTTCGGCCGCTCAAAGTATACCAGTCACCCTCGCCCTCTACGGTCCGGATTGGACCCCCTCTGCCAGACCGTGGTTAGGATGCGGGGAGCTCTGCAAATCGCGCTGCAGTAAGGCGAGCAGCGAGCGGGCGTTGGGATCCGTTGGCGCCCGTTGCAGCACCAACCGGCATTGCTCAAGAGCCTCCCGATTGCGGCCGAGATTGTGCAGCGTCAGTGCGATCAGAAAGCGCACCGTCAGGTTGGCGGGAACCACCCTCGACGCATGTTCGTAGGCCGCCAGTGCATCGTTATAGCGCTTCTGTAGTGCCATCGCGGAACCCAGCATCAGCAGCGCCCTCGGGTCGTCCGGCGCGACCCCCAAAATCGGTTTGAGCTGTTGCTCGGCGCCAGGACCGTCCTTGTGACCCAGTTTGAGCTGCGCGCGCGCCAGCACCGTATCGAACCCGCCGCCGGGCAGCGTTTCAGCCCGCGCAAAGGCGGCTTCACTGGCGGCGGGATCCTCGGCGGCGTCATAGAGTTGGGCCAGGCTGATGTAGGCGCTGGCCGGGGCGTTAGGCAGATGGCGCAGGGCGTCGGCGGCTTCGCGGGCAGCCTGCGCGTACCGCTGTTGCTGGGCATGGACCATCGCCAGGTCGTATTCGGCGGCGTAATCGTGCACGTCGAGCTTCATCGCGATCGCCAATTCGCGCTCGGCACCCGTCAGATCGCCCACCGCCTGCAGCGCCATCCCTAGCCGGTTGTGGCAAAAACCCGACTCGGGAAAACGTTCCAGGCAGCGCCCGAACAGTGCGATTTCGTCGTGCCAGAAATGCTGCACTTGCCACAGCGTCAGACCGTAAACCAGCGCCGCCAGCCCCACTAGCGCCGCCAGCGGGCGCTCCAGCTCATGGTAGCTGTGCCTGAGGGCGGCCGCCCCCTGTCCCGCCATCAGACAGAATCCGAATGAACTGAAATACAAATAGCGGTCGGCCACCAGCGCGTTGGGATAAAGGATGCCCAGGTTCAACATCGGGGCCATCGCGATAAGCACCCACGCGGTCGCAAAAAAATAAACCTTGCGCCTGGGACTGCCCGCCAGCGCCATTAAGCCTGCGGCCGCAATCAGGCACAGACCCACCGCGGGCATCCAGAAATCCGCTTCCCACAGGCTGCTTGCCCAGATGACCCGATGTGAGGGGCCGGCCTGCCACGGAATGATGATGTCGGCGAGGTTGTGGACGATCACTGATGGCACGGTCAGAACGATCTGCGCGAGCGTGGCCCGATTGTTAACGTCACGTTTAGCGATAAATCCGAGCACCGCCAGCCGCAGTCCCAGGTACAAAACCGCCAGTCCGATATATGGAGCGGCGATTCCAAAGGCTTCGCGCATCCCGCTCAAATATCCCGCGCTTGCTTCTCCCTTTCCCTGACCGGAGTTGGGGTGGGATGACGCGAACACAAACGCATGCACGGCAACCAGCAGCGGAAATGCGATGGCGCTTTCGTGGCTGAGCAGCGCGCCGCCGAACATCGCCAGTGACCACGCCAAGGCATAGTTCGAATGCGCGTCGCGGTAACGAAGATAAAAGTAGAAGGCACCCAATTGCAGCGTGCCCGCCAGCGATTCAGGAACCGCGGTCGCCCATATAACCGCTTCAGCATGAACCGGCAGCAGTCCAAACAGCAACGCCGCGACCAGACCGGCGACCCGATCCGCGGTGAGCCGGACCGCAACCTGGTAGGCAGACAGCACCGCCACCAGATGCAGTCCGACCATCAGTGCGTGCGGCCCTACCGGATTGGGCCCGAAAACCTGATAATTGAGCCCGAGCCAGATGTCCTGCAGCGGCCGGTAATAATGGCTTTGCGGAAGATGGGTGGGGTCGCGGAACCACCAACTGTCATTGATCAGCGCCTTCCACAAAAACGACCACTCGCCGATGAAGCGATTGACGGTGATCATCTCGTGGTCGTCGAAGACGTAGCCGTTGGCCAGACAGCGGAGGTACACCAACGCGGTAAGCGCAACGATACCGCCCAAGGCGGCGGATTCCCTGGTGGGAAGCCAGTTCCATCGACTTGGCGGCGCCGGACGCTCGGCGGCGGCGCAGCCGCCTTTTTTTACCTTGATTGGCCGGACTTTCATGCGGTAGGGCCGATTTCCCTGCCCGCCATTGGCGCCAACGGCCGCGCCTTTATGCGTGAGGACGCATCATCGCTGCCGCCGCCGACGCTCAGCGGCCTTTGAATTCTGGCTTGCGCTTTTTCAGAAACGCGCGGATGCCCTCCGCCGCGTCCTCCGACCGATTGGTGATCATGACCGAAAGCGCGGCGTCCTCGAGCGCGTGGGGCAGTGTCATTTCCAGCTGCTTGTACATCATGCGCTTGGCCAATCGGATGGCCAGCGGCGGGCCCTCCGCCAGGCGTGCCGCGATTTCATCGACGCGCCCGTAAAGCTTGTCGTGAGGGACGACCTCGGTGACCAAGCCCAACTGGAGCGCGGTTTGCGCGTCGTAAACTTCACCCAGCATCGACATCCGCAGCGCGCGATCCAACCCCATGAAGCGGGGGAACAAATACGCTCCGCCCTCGTCGGGCAGCAGCCCAAAGCGGACGGCAGTGTCGCCCAGCCGCGCCTGGTCCGACGCGATTCTAAGGTCGCAGCACAATGCGAGCGTCAGACCACCGGCCACGGCCGCGCCGTTGACCGCCGCAATCAGCGGCTTGTCCAGGCGGGTCAGCGACAGGACCGTTTGGTGCATCCCCTCGCGCATCTCGAGCAAGTAGCTCATCTTCTGCGCATGGAAGCGGGTGCGGCTTTCCTCGGAGCCGCTTACGTCGCCGCCGGAGCAAAACGCCTTACCCGAGCCGGTCAAGATCACCACGCGGGTATCGTCATCCTCGCGCGCGGTCTGCACCGCGGCGCAGATTTCCGCCAGCATCGCCTCGTGGTAGCCGTTGAGCGTCGCGGGTGAATTAAGCGTAATCCTCGCGATGCGATCGCGGGTGTCGAACAGGATGTACTTGAAGTTCATGTGAAGACCTCCATCGCAATGACGCCTTCGGACATGGGCGCGCGGCGCACCATCCGAAGCGGCAAACGGAGGATGCCTTACCGGGCTCGAAGCGGCAAGTTGGGCGAGCAGGCGTTGGGAATCAGCATAGGTAGAGACTATCAATAACTATCTTATCTAATCTGTTTTATCGTCAAGCTATCTTAAATAGCAACTTTGCATGAATTTTCGCAGGTTTGAAGCCATGTCATCTCCGGGAAGACTCTCGAACCAACTTTTTTTCGAAAATTTTAGTTAATCGCCTAACAAACCTTGACACCAGATCTCACTTTTGGTTTTTTTTACGGCATACACAGGTTTTTGGCTTATGAAATTAGGAACCAACCCGGAGCTGGACGGGATCGATTTCGAGATTTTGGCCATGCTCCAGGAGCATTGTAAGACCCCCCTGGCCAAGCTGGGTGAACAGGTCGGGCTGTCGGCGCCCTCGGTGGTCGAACGGGTCAAAAAGCTCGAAGACGGCGGGATCATTACCGGCTACCACGCTACCCTGGACGCGCGCCGGCTGGGTAAGGACGTCACCGCCTTCATCGGCGTGTCGATCAGTCATCCCAAGCTTATCGGTGAGTTCGAACGCGCGGTCGCCGAAATGGACGACGTGCTGGAATGCCATCATGTGACCGGCGAACACACGCTGCTGCTCAAGGTCAAGACCAACAACACCGCTTCGCTGGAAAGCCTGATCAGCACGATTCGCTTTATTGAAGGAGTATCGCGCACCGAAACGATGGTGGTGCTATCGACTCATACCGAACGCGTGACGATTGCCTTGCCCGAGGTGGAGGACGAAGAGGAGGGCGGAGAGGCCGCCGGCAGCAGACGCTTGCGCCATAACGGCGCGAGGAGCGGGTTATCCCATACGAAGCGAGCGTAAAGATGCACCAACTGCGAAGGCTTCCCTCCCCACAAGGTCTTTACCAGCCCGGCTTTGAGCGCGACGGGTGCGGCGTCGGCTTTGTGGTCAACATCAGGGGCGAAAAGTCGCACGATATCATCCGCAACGGCCTGCAGGTGCTGGACAATCTGACCCATCGCGGCGCCTGCGGATGCGATCCGCTGACCGGCGACGGCGCCGGCATCCTGATCCAGATTCCCGATGCGTTTTTCCGCCACCAAACCGCCAAGCTGGAATTCGATCTGCCGGCGGCGGGCGCCTACGCGGTGGGGTCCGTGTTCATGCCCTTGCGCGGCGAGGAACGCGACCTGTGCGAACAGGTTTTCGAGCGCGTGGTCCGGGAAGAAGGACAGCACTTCCTGGGCTGGCGCGAGGTACCGGTGGTCGATTCCGCCTGCGGCTATATCGCCCGTCGCGCAATGCCCACGGTGCGCCAGATTTTCATCGGGCGCAGCTCCGATATCGAGGATGCCGACGCGTTCGAACGCAAACTGTATGTGATCCGCCGCCGCGCCGAGAATGAAATCGGTGCGCTCGACCTTAGAGAAAGGGACCTGTTCTACGTCTGCAGCCTGTCCGCGCTGACCATCGTCTACAAGGGCCAGCTAATCTCCCATCAGATTCCGCAGTTCTATCCCGACCTTCTCGACCCGGAGATGACCAGCGCCCTGGCGATGGTGCATCAGCGGTTCTCGACCAACACGTTCCCCAGCTGGGACCGCGCCCATCCTTACCGCTTCCTATGCCACAACGGCGAGATCAACACGCTGCGCGGCAACATCAACTGGATGCACGCGCGCCAAAAGCTGTTCAGCTCCCCGCTGTTCGCCGACGACATCAAGAAGCTCCTCCCGATCATCCAACCCACCGGCAGCGACTCCGCGATGTTCGACAACGCACTGGAGCTGCTGGTCAGGACCGGGCGCTCGCTGGCACACGCGGTCATGATGATGATCCCGGAAGCGTGGCAAAACCACGAGTCGATGAGCGACGCCAAGCGCGCCTTCTATCAGTTTCATTCCTGCATGATGGAGCCGTGGGACGGGCCGGCATCGATCGCGTTTACCGACGGGCGGCAGATAGGCGCCGTGCTCGATCGCAACGGTTTGCGCCCCTCGCGCTACCTGGTCACCAAGGGTGGCGTGGTCGTGATGGCGTCGGAGACCGGCGTGCTCGACATTGCGCCGCAGGAAGTGGCGCTGAAGGGGCGCCTGCAGCCTGGCCGCATGTTCCTGGTCGATACCGTCGAGGGCCGCATCGTCGGCGACGAAGAGATCAAAGACGGGATGGCGGCACGCAAGCCCTACCGTCAGTGGCTCAAGGACAATCTGGTCGATCTCCACGATCTGCCCGAGCTTCCCGCCGGGCTGTCGCTCAATGGCCATGGGCCCGCGGACCTGCTCGAGCAGCAGCAGGCGTTTGGCTACACCATCGAAGAGCTCAAAATGCTGGTGGCGCCGATGGCGCTTAACGGGCAGGAAGCGGTCGGCTCGATGGGCAACGACGCACCGCTGGCTGTGCTTTCGGACCATCATCCGCTGCTGTTCAACTACTTCAAGCAGCTCTTCGCCCAGGTCACCAATCCGCCAGTCGATCCGATCCGCGAAGAGCAGGTGATGTCGGCGGAGACAACGATCGGGGCCGAGCAGAATCTGTTCGAGGAAAGCCCTTCCCATTGCCGGCAGTTGCGGCTCAAGGAACCGATCCTGACCAACGCCGAGATGGAGAAGATCCGGCGCCTGGCAATGCCCGGGCTGCGCAGCGTTACGCTGTCCACGCTGTACGTCCCGACCGAAGGCGAAGCGGGGCTGCGGGCGGCGCTCGACAAGTTGTGCGACAGGGCGTCCAAGGCAATCGCCGACGGCTACACGATCATCATCCTGACGGATCGCGGCGTTGACGCCGGCCACATGGCGATTCCGTCGCTGCTCGCAACCGGCGCTGTGCATCATCACCTGGTCCGCGAAGGCACGCGGACGCGGGTTGGCCTGGTGGTCGAGTCCGGCGAGCCGCGCGAAGTGATGCACTTCTGTCTGCTGCTCGGCTACGGGGCGGGCGCGTTCAACCCCTACCTGGCGTACGCCACGTTGGGCGGGATGATCCGCGACGGCATCTTAAAAGGCGTCACCGAAGACGAAGCGGTTCACAATTTCGCAAAGGCGGTCACCAAGGGAATGATCAAGACCGCCTCCAAGATGGGAATCTCGACGCTGCAAAGCTACCGCGGCGCACAGATCTTCGAAGCGATTGGGCTTAACCGCGAGGTCATAGATCGCTACTTTACCTGGACCGCGTCGCGCGTGGAGGGCGTCGGACTGGACGTAATCCACGGCGAAGCGCTCAAGCGCCACGATTACGCGTTCAAGTTTTCTCCCGAGCTGGACGGCAACCTGGATTTGGGCGGGCAGTACCAATGGCGTCGCAGCGGCGAGTTCCATATGTACAACCCCAATACCATCGCCAAGCTCCAGCATTCGGTGCGCGCGGGCAGCTACCGGCTGTTCAAGGACTACACCCGCGAGGTTGACGAAATCGCGACCCGCCGCGCCACGCTGCGCGGCCTGCTCAAGTTCAAGCATCGACACGACTCGATACCGATCGAGGAGGTCGAGCCGGCCAGTGAAATCGTCAAGCGCTTCAAGACCGGCGCGATGTCCTTCGGGTCGATCAGCAAAGAAGCGCATGAAAACCTTGCGATCGCGATGAACCGGCTGGGCGGCAAAAGCAACACCGGCGAGGGCGGCGAAGATCCGGCCCGCTTCGCGCGCGACCCCAACGGCGACTGGCGCCGCAGCGCCATCAAGCAGGTAGCGTCGGGGCGCTTCGGAGTGACCAGCAATTACCTGGTCAACGCCGACGAGCTGCAGATCAAGATGGCGCAGGGGGCCAAGCCCGGCGAAGGCGGCCAGCTTCCGGGTCACAAGGTCGACGACTTCATCGCCAAAATTCGCTATTCGACTCCTGGCGTAGGATTGATCTCGCCCCCGCCGCATCACGACATCTACTCGATCGAAGACCTGGCGCAGTTGATCCATGACTTGAAGAACTCCAACGACCGCGCGCGCGTCAGCGTCAAGCTGGTGGCCGAAGTCGGCGTCGGAACGATTGCGGCGGGAGTATCAAAGGCCAAGGCCGACGTGGTCCTGATCAGCGGCCATGACGGCGGCACCGGCGCCTCGCCGTGGAGTTCGATCAAACACGCCGGAGCGCCATGGGAACTCGGGCTTGCGGAAACGCAGCAAACGCTGGTGCTGAACGATCTGCGCGGGCGAATCCACGTGGAGACCGACGGCCAGCTCAAGACCGGACGCGACGTGGCGATAGCCGCACTGCTGGGCGCCGACGAGTTCGGCTTCGCGACAGCGGCGCTGGTGGCCTCGGGATGCATCATGATGCGGGTGTGCCACCTCAATACCTGCCCGGTGGGTATTGCGACACAGGACCCGGTGCTGCGAGAGAAGTTCGAGGGCAAGCCCGAGCACGTGGTCAACTTCATGATGTTCATCGCGCAGGAGCTGCGCGAATACATGGCGCAGTTGGGCTTTCGCAAGGTCGACGACATGATCGGGCGGGTTGAATGCCTCGATGTCGATGAAGCAGTGCAGCATTGGAAGGCGCGCCATATCGACCTGAGCGCCTTGCTGCACAAGCCCGACGTCGCGCCCGAAGTGGCGCTGCATCATATCGAACCGCAGGACCACGGGCTGGAGAAGGCGCTGGACCGCCAACTGGTCGAGTTGAGCAAAGACGCCTTGGAGCACAGGAAACCGGTCGAGATCCACCTGCCGGTGCGCAACATCAATCGCACCGCCGGGACGATCCTTTCATCCGAGGTGTCGCGCCGATGGGGCGAAGAGGGGCTGCCGCCCTACACCATTCAGATCCATCTCAAGGGCTCTGCGGGTCAGAGCTTCGGCGCGTTCCTGGCGCGCGGCGTGGCGCTGTATCTCGAAGGTGACGCAAATGATTACTGCGGCAAGGGGCTCTCCGGCGGACTGATGGTGGTTCATCCGTCGCGAGAAGCGACCTTCAAGGCCGAGGAAAACATCCTGATCGG
>DATFSZ010000063.1:0-3828 GCA_035262365.1 Binataceae bacterium (SeqCode) | reverse complement strand
TTCGATGGCCCGCCGCATCTCAGGATCGTCGGCCAGCACCAGCAACGCCTGCCGCGCCAGCTCGCCTTCTGAGACCGCCGGCGATTCTGGTTGCGCCTCGAATTGACCCGCAAGCGCCTGGCCGAGGGCCGGACTCCAGTCTGTCGGGACGCGGGGCTCGGCGATCCGCGAGCGGACAACAGCGGCCAGGATTTGCCGTGCGCGGGTGTCGTCAAGATTGTGAATCATTCGGCAACTCTCCTAGCCCGACATCTTGCCACATTCCCTGCCCGTTTTCCTTCCCTTGGGTTGGCCCACCGATTAGAGTCCCACGGGGCCCGCAAAGACCTGAAGCGCTTGGCTTAGCCCTTGCTCGCCTCGAACGTTGCTTGGCAGACAACCAGGTTGCGCAGTCAAAGAAAAAGCGAAACATGGTCCCCGTCATCAAAGTCGCAAAGCTCCAGAGCCGGAAAGCCAAGCTCGCGCATCGAATGCCTGAATCCCGGGAACAGCGCTTTGGACCGGGTAATCCACGGGGCAATTTGAGGCGGGCACGCAACTAGAACCTCTGGTCCACGCGTCTTTTTCCGGGAACGAACGCTCGTCAGAGTGCGTCTTTCAAAGGTGTTCGAAAATGGGATAGTCTCGGCTTACGTATCGCCTTCTATTACGTCCAAGTAATGAAAACAGAGAGGATTACGAGGACGGACCAAGATGCCGGCCGAAACAGCAGTCCTTACGGCAACGGTTGGCGCGTGCGCACGAAAACCGAGCTCTCTTTCATCGGGAGAGACTGTGAGTCAAGCCCTAAGTCGGGTTAACGACAGCGAGCTGATTCGCGCGGCTCAGCGAGGGGACCGCGCGGCTTTCGAGGTTCTGGTCCGCCAATATGACCAAGCAGTGTTGCGGCTGGCGCTGCACCTGACCGGGTCGGAGCCGGACGCGCGCGATATCTACCAGGAAGCGTTCCTCAAAGCATACCGGCACATCGCCAACTTCCGCTTTGAGTGTTCGTTTTACACCTGGATTTATCGCATCGTAGCCAATCTATGCCTGGACCATCTTCGTAAGCGCCAGACGCGCCGCGAGGACCCGCAGACGGTGACCGATTCAAGCGGCCGCGAGATGGACGTGCTCGACCGCGTTTCCGACGATCGCGCTGGGGCCAATCCCGAGCGCGACCTGATGCGGCGCGAGCTGGGAGCCAAGATCGCCCAGGCGCTGACCAGGCTCACGCCACGCGAACGCATGGTGTTCGAGCTCAAACATTACCAGGGGCTGCGGCTGCGGACCATCGGCGAGATGCTGAACACCACCGAAGAAACGGCCAAAAACACATTGTTCCGGGCAACACAGAAGCTGCGCAGCGCGCTGGCGCCAATGAGATGAAGCCAGGAAGCACTCTAGGGCGAGGAAGTGGGGAAATCGGTATGAATTGCGATTGGGCAAAAGACAACATTGTTCTCTACATCTATGAAGAGCTGCCGGACGACGCCCGGTTCGAGTTTGAGCGCCATGTGCAGCGGTGCGTCTCCTGCCATCAGGATCTGGAGTCGGCGCAGGTGTTCAAGCAGAACATGGCCGCGCTGCCGGTCGAGGAAATCACCCCGAACTTTCTCGCCGCGAACCGTATGGAATTGCAGGAGGCTCTTGAGCACACGCAACCGGCTCGCAGCGGCTGGGGCATGTTCGTCTTCGACTTCGCGGGATGGATGCATCAGCTGAAGCTGGCTCCGGCCTTGACAGCGGCGCTGCTGATCGTCGGCTTCGCCGGCGGCACCCTGACGGGCTGGCGCGTCGCCCAGCCTACCGAGCGAGGGCCGATCCGCGGCGCGCGACCGGAATTGCAATCGCCGCCACAAGTCGCCGCAGTTGAATCCATCATTCCCCAGGCCAATTCCAGCAAAGTCACCATCACCTACGACACTCTGAGCCCCCAAGTCAAAGAAGGAGATATCAGCGATCCCGAAATCCAGAAACTCCTGCTCATGGCGGCCCGCAACAACCGTGATTCGGGTGTGCGCCTGGATTCCATAGACATCCTGAAAAGCAAGCCGGAAGATAACGCCGTTCGCGAGGCCCTGGTTTATGCCTTGCGTTATGACCAGAATCCGGGTGTCCGGCTGAAGGCCCTGGACGGGCTCAAGAGCTTTGTGAAAGACGATCAGCATGTGCGCGATGCCGTATTGGAAGCGCTGGTACACGATAGCAATGCCGGCGTACGCGCGGAAGCCATCAGCCTCCTGGACACGGTCAAGGCGGACACCAGCGTGCGGGATACGCTGAAATTTCTGGCCGATCGCGATCCGAGCCTGTATATTCGCAACGAATCAAAACGCATCCTGGCGAGTACGCCGAACCTTGACTGAGAAGAAGGAAAACAACAATCGACGATGAACAAACATTTTCAGCTCGCGACGCTTTTTTTGGCAGCCGGTTTGGCTGCAGTGGCGCAAAGCCCAAGTCAACCCATCTATCGCCAGGGCGGCCAGTGGGTCCAGGAAATCAAGGGCGCGTTGCCGGCGGGTAAGCTGGTAAGAGTGAAGACCTTCGCCGGCGGCATTATGGTGCAGGGAGCGAAACAGAACAATGTAACCTACACGATCCGCGAGCATGTGTATGCCGGTTCGGAAGAAGCCGCCAGGCGGGAGTTCAACCGCCTGAAATTCACCACCTTCGGTTCGGGGGAGACAGTTCTGCGCGCCGAATGCGAGGGCTCCAATCGTGGTTATATCGATTTTGACGTGCAGGTTCCCTCACAAGTCCTCCTGGTAAAGCTCGAGACTGAAGGCGGCGGGGTGACGGCTAAAAACATCTCCGGCAAGCTTGAAGTATCAACCGGCGGGGGAAACATTCAGCTCGACCAGATCGGCGGGATGGTCGCGGCGGAGAGCGGCGGCGGCAATATCGAGATCGGTAAGGCGGGCAGCGACGTCAACGTCGACACCGGAGGCGGCCATATTCATATCGAGTCGGCGGCGGGACGGATCATCGCTAAGTCGGGCGGCGGCAATCTGAAGATTGGTACCGGCAAAACGATGAACCTGGAGACCGGCGGCGGTTGGATTCGCGTGCTCAAGTGCGACGGTCCGATCAAGGCGGGAACCGGCGGCGGCAGCATCGAGCTCAACGAAGTGTGGGGCCGCGCACAACTTGAGAGCGGCGGCGGCGGGATCAAAGTCGGCCCAGTCAGCGGCGGGATCCGCGCGGAAACCGGCAGCGGACCGATCGTAGCCACCCTGGCACGCGGCGGCATGCCTTTTACCGATTCCCGGCTGGAAACCTCGGTCGGCGACATCATTGTGTATGTGCCAGATGGCCTGGGCGTGACAGTCCGCGCCGATGTGGACGTGGCCCGCGGCGAGGGCATTCACAGCGACTTTCCTGAGCTGAAAGTCACCAGCTCTACCGGCGTGGGACCGCGCGAGGCCTATGCCGAAGGCAGCCTGTACGGCGGTGGACCACTCCTGCACGTCCACACCTCGACCGGGAATATTGTGATTCGGCGCAAAGGAAAAGAATAATTCTCGAGAACGTGAGTTGAGAGGATTCCGTCCATGATTCATATCGTGAAGACCGTGCTGCTGCTGGTTGGATTGGGAGCCAGTTGTGCCGCCGTACCGGCGTCGCTGCCGGAGGCCCAAGTCACCCCTGCGCCCCCCGGCTACTCGAACGGCCGTTCCTACCTGGGCGTCGACATTCGAGACGTTACAGCCGAGCGCGTGGGACCGCTGAAACTCAAGGAAGAGCGGGGCGTCGAAGTCACCATGGTGGATCAGGACGCGCCCGCGGGCAAGGCCGGCTTGAAGGAACACGACGTGATCTTGGACTTTAACGGCACCGCGGTTG
>DATFSZ010000062.1:0-2418 GCA_035262365.1 Binataceae bacterium (SeqCode) | reverse complement strand
CATAGATGCTCACGCCGCGCACCACCTGCCGGCGGCCGAAGCTCTTTTCCACGCTATGCACCGCCAGGTAGCCCGCCCGCCGCAACAGCCGCGGCGCGCTGCCGCGGGATTTGGCCGGCCTCGATC
Organism: Binataceae bacterium (SeqCode); assembly: GCA_035262365.1. Lineage (GTDB taxonomy): Bacteria > Desulfobacterota > Binatia > Binatales > Binataceae > JAJPJA01. The sequence goes on along the minus strand of DATFSZ010000062.1, from coordinate 2,292 downwards.
TGGCTGGGTCGGGCCTGGCCGGTTTGGAGGACTGCGGGCGGGGACGCGGCCGTTCGGCCTGCGGCACGTTTGCCTGCTGGGCCGGCCTCGGCAAATCGCGCTCGGAAATCGGCACTTGGCGTGCGATCGGCGGCGCGTCACGCACTGGGCTCGTCAGCATGTCGGCAAAGCCGTCACCCAGAGCCGTGATGTCGTTGCGCGCAAATCCGGCCCGGCCGCGTTTTGCGGGGCGCCGACGGAACATGCCCAGTAAATCCACCATCCCCGCTTCGCTTCTCACGCCTCTCGAAGGTGTCCCGTCGCCCGCGACCAGCGGTCCGATTCGCATTCAGCAATGAAGGAATGAATGCCCCTTGCCCAACAGGGCCCGGAACGGGATGAAAGTCACCACGTTCCAGATGTTCTCGTCGAGCATGATCCCTTGGGAATCCAGCCCCGTTTTCCTGATCATGCTCCAAGTTTGGCGCCGTGTCTGTCGCTAGATAAAGGTTCGCGCTGCGCCCTTCAACCGTGCCGTCCTGACCCAGCGTGGAAGTGATTGAAGTTATTTCGGTTTGTTTGAACCTAGGCTTGGCAGGGATGATCCGGAGCCCTGCCCCTGCCCGCATCCTTCCTGTCCCGGCTGGTTGTTGATAAAGAGGCCCTGCACCCTGCCGCTGTTGGATTCCACCCGCGAGACGCCGGTGGTCATATCCACGAGCAGCCGATCGCCCCGAAGCACATTCTTGCACTGGGTGAGCACGACGCCGCCCAGCATGGTGATCAGGTTCGTCTTGGTATCGAAGACGGCCGTATCGCCGGTGACGACCTGGTCCTTCTGGGTCACGACCACATTGCCCCGCGCCTCCAGCCGCTTGATCGACGAACTTCCGCCGGGTCCAGGACTTGCGGACTGCATCGAGGCCCCTTTTGCCGCGCCTTTCGCTGGTGGCTGCTGGGCGGATTGCGCGGAGCTTGATTCGTAGAACACCACAAGCGTCTTCGAAGTCATGGTGGTGTCGCCCTGCACGACCTTGACGTTGCCGGAGAAGGTCGCTTCCTTCTTTTTGTCGCGCATTTCGAGCGATGCGGCCTCGATCTGAATCGGCTGGTCGCGATTTTGCGAAAAGCCCTGCATCGCATTGGGCACGCCCTGCATCGAGCTCTGCGCACTCGCGCCAAACGCCGCGCCGAAGGCCAGCGCAAAGGACGCCGCGCAGGCGCAGCGTGCGAGCCGACCGCTCGCAGCGCCAAGCCGCAAAAACCTCGCGAGTTGCCCCGACATGTGTCGCATCATTTCATGTTGCCGGGTTTGCCGGTGGCTGATCGCGTCATTTTTGCGGGCGGCGCGGATTCAACCGGCACAGCGGAGGCGTTTGGTTCCGCTGGCGCCGATTGGTCCGTGTCCAGATGATCCAGATGCATCGCGACATTGCCCTCGAAACGCACGACCTCGCCGCCACCCGTGATCCTCAACCGATCGGAAGACAGCGTCCCGTTGGTCAGTGTCACGTCGACATGTTCGTCGGAATCCACCGTGCCCTTGGCCATGTCGACAAAAGCCTGGCTCAAGCGCGCTTCATAACCGTTCGAGGTCTGCAGGAAGATGTCCTTGCGCAGATCGAGCGTCTGCTGCTTGTTGTCGAACAGCCCGGTGCGGGCATCGAGTGTCACGGTAGACTGGTCCTCCATCAACACCTTGGCCCGCAAGGTATGCAACTCGACATGATCGGGGTCGGTCAGGTCCTGGGTCGCAGTCTTCGCCCTGACCTCGTAGGGCCGTTGGTCGGGCGTGTAGCCTGCGAGATGTGGCGATTCCATGGTGATCTTGGTGCCTGACACCACGAGGTTTCCGGCGTCCAGCGGCAGCTTTGGCATCAGCATCCGGAACGGATTGAAAATGGAGACGGCGACGACACCTGCCATTGCCAGGATCACTGCGGCCGGCACGGCGATGCGCAGCGCCCGCACCATGCGGCTGTGACGCGCAGCGACGGCAAAGCGCGCCTCCAGGATTGCCTGATAGGCCGGGTTCTGGACCGAGTTCACCGCAGCTCCGAATGGTTAAGGCATGATCCTGTAAAGTGCATCGGTTTTCCCTCGCGACAAACGCAAAAGCGTTTGCGCGGAGATCATGCTTGATCAAAACCTCGAGGGCGAGGCCCTCCCGGATGGTTCCCTATTCTACCCTGCCTACTTCCAACTGTGCAGTCGAGAACTGCATCTCAGACTGTGACCGAAAGGCGGCGCCCGGAACAATGAAGGGGCAGCGTGCTTACGAATGAGCAAAGATGTCCTCGAGCTCCCAGCCCT
>DATFSZ010000061.1:0-64864 GCA_035262365.1 Binataceae bacterium (SeqCode) | reverse complement strand
CGCCAGCCACGCTCTGACCGTGACGGGCTGCACGTTCAGCATCTCTGCTACCTGAGCCGCAGTAAGAAACTTCTCATCGTCGTATCTGAACATAATAAATATCTCCTAAAGTCCTTGATAGCGCCGAACCTTCTGTGCTATCGGTGGTAGTAATAATCTAACACCATTAGATGCGGTGATGCAGTGACGGCTGAGAAGAAAAGTTCCAAAAGGTCAGGGCACCGATGTGCCACCAAAATTATTAGGTTGGGATCAGATCCTAATAAGTTTGGACCACAAATCGGTGAGGGAGAGATTACACCTAAGAATTCGCGGCAAGTCGCTTACGCGGAGATGTTAGAGAATCTGTCCCTTGTTGATTTCGTCGAGCTACTCGAGGTGGCCGGAGGGACACAGGATCCGACAGCATGGCTGCATTTTCCTTCCGCCTGGCTAGACCTACTCATGGAATCGCGGTTTCGGTTTCTGGTGGAGCATCTGCGTTCGGACGAGAATGCACGCCGAGGTGATAATCAAGATCCTGACGACCCGATGGTGAAACTAACCGAATCGTTCCAGCCCGAATTAGCTAAAAGAGCAAAGGCTAAATTCCTCAACGTCCTGTCCATAGCAGGTGGCATGTTTTCTCACGCTCTTCACCTGAAGCGTAGGGAAAGGCGAGTCGGTCGAACGAACGTTCCGATGTTGGAGCCGGGGCAGGTTTTGTATCCCTTTCTTTATACGGCATTCAGCCCGATGAATCAGTTTGTGCCTGATGCGAGGGAGTTGTTGCCGATTTGGTTCGTAAATGAGCACGGCCGACTGCAGCGTAAGCCAGAAGATGATCCATCGGAACTACTGATGGAAAGGCTCTTCAAGTTATTTGAGAATACCGACCCAGCTCGGATTAGACGCTGCGCATATCCCAAGTGTAATCGCGTCTTCTTTGCAAAACGGCCCGATTCCCTGTGCTGCTCGCGGCGTTGCAATAACAATCGTCTCCAGCGCGAGTGGTACGAAAAGGAGATTGAGCGCATCCGCCAGGTTTCTAGTCTGTATCAAAACGGCGTAACCGATTTAGATGGCATCTCCAAGAAACTTGGAATCACCAAGGGAAAAACGCGCGGTTATCTAAGCCGAGCAAAAAAGGAGCTTCGCAAATGAGTCTCTACAAGCGTGGCGGTATATGGTGGTATGAGTTTCTGTTCCAGGGTCAGCGCATTCGTGAGTCAGCGCATACAACAAGCAAGACCATCGCGCGGGAGGCCGAACGGGCGCGGCGACGCGCGCTTGAGCACGCCGTCAACGGGATCGTAAAGCGCGAACGGCCGCCGCTCTTTCCCGTGGCTGCGAAGGCATGGCTCGCATCGAAAACGGCTCTTACGCCCCTCGGACTCACCTACTACAAGCAGTACGTGGGTAAGCTCTCGCGCTACTTCGGGAACCGCCTCATTTCGGACATCACGGCCGATGACGTTGGCGCGCTCCAGCGTAACCGCCAGGCGAAAGGGCTTTCCGGGCGCCAGGCGAACTGCGAGGTCGCAACCTTGCGCGCGATTCTTAGGCGCAACCGCTTATGGGCCGAGATTGCCCCCGACGTAAAGATGCTTCGCGAGCGTTCAGATACCGGCCGCGCGCTCTCGCTCGTAGATGAAAGTAAACTGCTCGATGCAATCGCGCAGAGTCAGTCATCAGCGCTCTATCCGTTCTTCATTCTGACCCTTGACGCCGGGCTGCGGCCGTCTGAAACGCGCGCGCTCAGGCGCCGCGATCTAAACCTCGTCTGGCGCGATGGCATAATCGGAGAAGGCGAAATCATCGTCGGCCGCTCCAAGACCGGCGCCGGCACTGGCCGCGTGATTCCGCTGACGCGCCGGGCCGCGGCGGCACTCACGCTTTGGCTGGCGCGTTTCCCCGACGCCGCCACGGATTCCTATGTCTTCCCATTCCATCACGTCGGCTTCGCCGGAAACGGTCGTAAGCCGCATCTGTGGGGCATTGACCTTAGCCGTCCAATGGGAACGCACAGCTACAAGCGCGCCTATAAAACCGCGTGCGCCAGGGCCGGCGTCGATTACCGGCTCTACGATGCCCGCCATACCTTCGTGACACGCTTAGCTGAGAATCCGGCCGTCTCCGAAGAAACGATCCGCCAGCTCGCGGGCCATGTGAGCCCGCGCATGCTCAAGCGGTACGCGCACATCCGCGCCCAGGCTCGCCGGGACGCAATCGCGACCTTGGAGCCGCAGGAAATCGCTCCCGGTGTGAATTTTGAGGGTGACTCCCCACAAAAGTCCCCACAATCGCCTGAATCAGGCCGGACCGTGCTCAACTAGGAGAGCGAAGAAAGGCTTATTTTAATTGGCTTTTCGGTTGGTCGGGGCGGCCGGATTTGAACCGGCGACCACACGCACCCCAAGCGTGTGCGCTACCAGGCTGCGCCACGCCCCGACCTGGGGTTAGCACGCCCGCCGCCCGAGTATAGTCGCTGGCGGGCACAAATGCATCGCGCTCAGGCCTTCTTTTTGGCCGCCACTCGCGGACGCCACTGGTAGTACGAGCGCAGGTCGACGGCGAAGGTCCAGGCGTTGCGCGGCTGGTTGATCAGGTGAACCAGTTCGTTGCAGATCGATTCGGTGGCCACGAAATGGTCCGGGTCGGCGTCGCCCGCGGCGTCTGTTACCCGCTCCAGGCCCACGGCGCCGTCCACGTCCATCGCAGCGGCGTGCACGCCCCGGTGCCCGAACTCGTAGGCGACCGACTCCGCGATGGCCCGCTGCGCCAATTTCGATGCGTTGTAGGCGGAGTACTGCAACGGACCGCTGCGGCTCTCCGAGCCGAGCACGAAGATAATAGCGCCGCCGCCGCGCTGCGCCATCCCGCCAACCACCGCTTGGGTGCAAAAGAACGGCCCGAAGGTGTTGACCTTCAACTGGAAGTCGAAATCTTCCTCGGCGATTTCCAAAAAGGGCTTGCGCAGGTATGCGCCGGCGTTGTTGATCAGCACCGAAATCGGCCCCAATTCGCGCTCCACCGCCGCGACCGCGGCCAGAACCTGATCGCGTTTGCCCACGTCGGTGGGCGTGACCAAGGCCTTACCGCCCTGGCCGCGAATCAGCTCGGCGGTCTCCTCGAGCTGCGATTTGGTCCGCGCGATCAATCCGACCGCGTAGCCTTCGCGGGCCATCCGTTGCGCAATCTCACGCCCGATTCCACGCCCCGCTCCTGTAACCAGTGCAACTTTGCGTTCCGGCATAGCCCCCAATCCTAGCGATAGTCGGATGGCGAGAAAATGGCCGCCCACAAAAGCGCGCATTGGCAACTGGTTGAAACCGGCTCCTGATTGCGGTTGCATCATTGCCAGACCCGGTGCTTTAAAACACGCAGGAGCCCCGGCCTCGCGCCGCGGTTATCCAGGCAAATGCTGATTACGGTCGACGTCGGAAACACCAATACGGTAATCGGAGTCTATGAGGGAACGGCGCTCAGCCATCATTGGCGCCTCTCCACCGAACAGCAGCGCACCACGGACGAGTACGGCGCGCTGCTCAACACCCTGTGGGCGGGCGCCGGGATGATCACTCCGCCGCGCCCCGAAGGAGTGGTGGTGGCGTGCGTGGTGCCGCCGCTGAACCAGGTGATCGATGAACTGTCGCGGCGCTATTTCCATTGCGAAGCCTTGATGGTGGGGCCGGGGATCAAGACCGGGATGCCTATTCTGTACGAGAACCCCAAGGAAGTGGGCGCGGACCGTATAGTGAATGCCGTGGCTGCGTATGAGCGCTATCAAACCGCTTGTATCGTGGTCGATTTCGGCACCGCAACGACCTTTGATTATGTGACCTCGCGCGGTGAGTACGCCGGCGGGGCGATCGCGCCCGGAATTGCAATCTCAATGAACGCCCTGATCGAGCACGCCGCCAAGCTGTACCGCGTCGAGCTGGCCCGGCCGCGTGAGGCCGTGGGGCGCACCACGATCGGCGCTATTCAATCCGGACTGGTCTTCGGCTATACCGCCCTGGTGGACGGCTTGGTCGCCCGCATTCAGCATGAGCGCGGCGAGCACGCGCGTGTGATCGGCACCGGCGGTCAGGCGGGGTTAATCGCGCAACTGTCGGAAACTATTGAAGAGGTGGAGGAGTTCTTAACCTTGCAGGGTTTGCGTCTGATTTTCGAGCGCAACCGCAAAGGCTGAACAACGCAGCGCGATGGAAAAGCCAATCCGAATAGTAAAGGACTCGATGATCGGGGTCAGGCTTCCCGATTATTCACGCCATACTCCAATCGTCGCCTCGGTGTTGGGCAAAAATCCGGGACCTTTCACCGGGCCGGGGACGAACACCTACCTGATCGGCCGCGGCCGCCGGCCGCTGATTCTCGACACCGGCGCCGGCGTCCCGGTTTACCCCGACTTGCTGGCGCGCGGCCTGGAGGAGATGTGCGACAGCCAGGAACTGGACAAGATCGTGGCGACGCATGCGCACGGTGACCATCTGGGCGGCGTCAAGCAAATCAGGCCGCGCTTCGGCGAGCTGGAAGTGCTCAAGATGCCATGGCCGGGACACGATGAACTGGCTGGAACGCCGATAAGTCCGCTGGCCGATGGTGATCGGGTTGAAGCAGACGGCGCCACTTTGTGTGCGGTTTTTACTCCCGGTCACGCGCCGGACCATTTGTGTTACTACCTCGAACAGGAAAGAGCTATATTTACGGGAGACGTGATATTGGGTGCAGGAACGACGGTGATACCGGACGATACCGGTGACCTTGGACAATATATGAACTCGCTCCGGCGCCTGCTCGAGCTCGACCCGGATCTGATCTACCCAGCGCACGGTCCCGTGATTCGCAACGCGAAGGAAAAGATCGGCGAGTACATCGCGCATCGCGAGTTGCGCGAGCAACAGGTGCTCGACGTGCTGCGCGAGGGGCCGCAGCAGGTGATGGCAATCGTCAAGCGGATTTACATTGACGTCCCCCAATTTCTGCATAATGCTGCCGCAAGCTCGGTGCGTTCCCATTTGCGCAAGCTTCAGCGGGAAGGCGTGGTGGTAGAGGAGGACAACTACTGGAGGCATAGCTGACCGGGAGTACAGGGCCATGCGAACAGCAACGTTGATTATTGTGGCTGTTCTGACCGCAGCGGCGTTTGGATCGCCAGGTTATTGCCTGCAGCCACCGGAGAGTGCCGGGTTCGACCCTGATCGGACCCAGGGCGCACCCGCCGCTACCATTCTCCTCGCCGCTGACAACACCACTACTGCTGATCCGGTAGCCGCCGAGCGGCTCGGCAACGGCCTGCCCGCGACCGGGGCGACCGCCGAGATTCCGCCGGCCGAACGGCAGCCGGGGCCGGCCGAACCGTCGGCCGAACCGGATCAGTCGCCGGCGAGCGACGCTAACTCGAACTCAGAGGCCACGCAGGACCAGAACGACGAACCTAACGACGCTGAGTTGCCACCGCACATCTACAGCCTGCAGGACTTCGTCAACCAGGGGATGGATGAATCGCCGCTGGGGGTGGAGCTGCGCGAGGATTGCAGCAAACTTGAGGACCATGAAAAGGTCTGCGGTCTTGCCGTGCTCGACGTGCGCAGCGGCAGCCCGGCCGACCAGGCGGGAATCAAGCGCTACACAGCATTGACGCACGATCTGCTCGACGGCGCCTCGGTGGCGGCGGCGCTGGTCTTCCCGCCCGCAATCGTGGCCGTCGCCGTGATCGACCAAAGCGGAATCGGCGAGACCTTCGACCTGGTAATCGGGGTGGACGGCCGCCGGGTCAGGCATATCCTTGATTTTGAAGACCTGACCTCGAACGTAAGGCCGGGAGACACTGTTTACCTGACCGTCGTGCGCGCCGGCAAGCGCGTGCAGGTCCCGGTGCAGATTCCCGCCGGCGCAACCGCTTTTCGCAACTGACCCTCTTTACATCGGGCTTCGCGCGTACTAAAAGAGGCGTTCTCCCGTTGAGGACAGCTGTTCCGGCGAGGAGGTAACATCGGTTTAAGGGGTCCCGCGGACGGGACCGGACAAAATTAAAGGCTGCCTGGATCCGAGTCGGACCGGGACTCCGAGCGATGGTTGGTACGCGTACGTACGTTCGCGCGGGTTGTCGGTTGCGGCTGGCAACCTTTTTTTTTCGGGAAGCAAAACTTTTCGGGGAAAAACGATATGGCTGGCGAAAAGATTCGTGTTCCAGACCTGGCTCGGATGAAGGCGCGCAGGCGCAAGATCGCAATGCTGACCGCCTACGACTACCCCTTCGCCCGGATTTTCGATCAGTCCGGAATCGACGTGCTGCTGGTGGGAGACAGTCTCGGCATGACGGTGCAGGGCCGCGATACCACCCTGCCGGTCACCGTTGACGAGATGGTGTATCACCTGCGCATGGTGACCCGCGCCTGTACGCGCGCGCTGGTGGTCGGTGACATGCCGTTTCTCTCCTACCAGGTCAGTCCCGAAGATGCGTTGCGCAACGCCGGGCGACTGATCAAGGAAGGTGGCGCCGAAGCGGTGAAGCTCGAAGGCGGTGTGAGCGTGGCCGATACCGTGCGCCGCCTGGTCGCCGTGGACATCCCTGTGATGGGGCACATCGGGCTCACGCCCCAATCGATCCATCGGATGGGCGGCTATCGCGTCCAGGGACGCAGCGAGGGTCGGGCTGCCGGATGCCGCGAGCGGCTGCGCGAGGACGCCGCCGCGTTGGAGGCCGCCGGCGCGTTCGCAATCGTGCTCGAAGGGATGCCGGCGGAATTGGCGGGCGAGATCACGGAACGCTGCAGCGTGCCGACCATCGGAATCGGCGCCGGGCCCGAATGCGACGGGCAGGTACTGGTGATGCACGACATGCTGGGCCTTACCGAATCGCACAAGCCGCGCTTCGTCAAAGCCTACGCGGCGCTGTTGCAGGCGGTCAGCTCCGCCGCCGCCGCCTACGCGCGCGAAGTGCGCGAGGGCGCTTTCCCGGCGCCGGAGCATTGCTATCCGCGCAAGGAGCTCATCTCATGAAGATCATCGAGTCTCCGGCGGAAATGCAGCGCTTCGCCGAGACTGCGCGCCTCCGGGGAGAGCGAATCGCCCTGGTGCCGACCATGGGCTACCTGCACGAGGGGCATCTGAGCCTGATGCGAGAGGGACGGCGGCGTGCGTCGATACTGGCCGCGTCACTGTTCGTCAACCCTATGCAATTCGGGCCGCGCGAGGATCTGTCGAGCTATCCCCGCGACATGGATCGCGATTGCCGCTTAATGGAGTCCGTTCCGGTTGACGTTTTATTCGCGCCGCGGGCGGAGGCGATGTACCCGACTGGCGCGCAGACCTGGGTCGAGGTGACCGAACTGACCCAGGGGCTGTGCGGTGGATCGCGCCCTGGTCATTTCCGCGGCGTCACGACGGTGGTGGCCAAGCTCTTCAATATCGTTAAGCCGCATGTCGCGCTGTTTGGCGCCAAAGACTACCAGCAGTTATGCGCGGTGCGCCAGATGGTCCGCGATCTCAATTTCGACGTCGAAATCGTGCCGATGCCCACCGTCAGAGAGGAAGACGGCCTCGCGATGAGTTCGCGCAACGCCTATCTGTCGTCGGACGAGCGGACGGTGGCGTTGAGCCTCAGCCGCGCGCTGCAGACGGCATGCAAGGCGTTTGCACGCGGTGAGCGCAATCCGCTGGCGCTGGCGCAAAGCGCGCGCGCCGAACTGAGCCGCGAAGACGCAGTGGCCCTGGAGTACATCGAAGTGCGCGACGCTGCCAGTCTGCAGGAGATCACTGAGGTAAGCGCACCGGCGGTGATTGCGATCGCGGCGCGGGTGGGACGCACGCGGCTGATCGACAACGTCGTGTTGGAGCCCGGGGCTAAGTAGGAGGGGAGGCCGGGCGCTCCGGCTTTCGAGGATGTTCCGACTTCGTCCAATGGAATTTCACCAAAACTCCGGTAGCATAAATTAGCGTACCGGTAGCGCCGGCCTCCGTGTCGGCGTCTTGGAGTGCAAGCAAGATGAGGATGATGCTAACGGCAAAGTTACATCGTGTCCGCCTGACCCGGGTGGACCGCGATTATGAAGGCAGTATCGCCGTTGACCGCCTGCTGCTCGACGCCGCGGGTATCCTCGAATACGAGATGGTCCACGTGTGGAACGTCACTAATGGCGAGCGGCTGCAGACCTATGCGATAGCGGCCGAGGCGGGGTCGGGTGAGATCTGCCTCAACGGCGCTGCCGCACACAAAGGCAGCCCCGATGACGTCGTGATCATCGCGGCATTCGCGCCCATGGATGAAGGGCAGGCGCGAGATCATCGGCCCAAGGTCATTTACGTGGACCACCAAAATCGCTCTCGCAGCGGCGGCGCGGAAAGCGGCACGTTTCCAGCGGGGAGCGCGGTGGAAGGCGGCGCGCGTCCCTTCTGAGTAGAAAATCGCAAAGGTGCGGCCGCGCAAATGCCACCGGCAAAATTCTGTCGGTGGCATTTTTTTTGGCGCCATTAAAGTGCCGCCTTTGCCGAGTAACTTCGTTTTCCCTTCCCTTTTCGCGTGCCTAAGTCGGCACAGAAAATGTTACTACCGTCCCTTACGAGCTGTTTTGCGCCAGACAAAGAGGGGGCATGCAATGATTATCGAAGACAAGGTGATGACGCTGCGCGAGGTATCGGAGTATCTCAAGGTTCATCCGTCAACCATTTACCGCCAACTAAAGCGGGGCTTAATCCCGGCCTTCAAGGTGGGAAGCGATTGGCGGTTCAATATCGAATCCATCGACCGCTGGCGGCTGGGACAGGATCGGCCGACGCTGGACAGCAAGGTGGCGTGGGGGGCGAGCGCCGTCAGATAGACGGATCCGTCGTTGGGGTCAGGCGCCGGTCGCAGGAGCTAGGGGGGCGGCGGCCGGCGCCGGCCCGACGTATTGCATCGCCAGCCATCCGCGCAGCGGATCGACGCTGGCGAGCCGCACCAAGATCCTGGATTCATTGCCGAGGTTAGGCGCGCCGCGCAAAGTTCCGCGCACGGCGTAATCCAACAGTTCGGCAGTATTGCCCTCCCGCAGCGCCGCCGCAGGCAATAGTTGATCGAAGCCAACCCGCTCCAGGTAGCGCAGCGACCAGTAGCGCTTGGAGCGTCGTTCCAGCTCGCGCAGCTCGCCGTCGGCCGACTCGGCGTTGGCCAGCACGGTCAGCAGCTCTTCAGTCTGATATTGCGGCAGGCTGGACTTGACCAGGAAGCCGAGGAGCTGGCGCTGCAGGACCAGGTCGGCATAGCGGCGGATTGGGGAACTTAGTTGTGCGTAGAACTCCAGTCCGACACCCGCGTGCAGGCCGGGAAAGAGCGACAACCGCGGATGCTGCGCGGCAAGGTCGCCGCCGGTGCCGGGCTGTACGCGGTAAATGATTGGAACGGCGTTGGCGGCGCAGAACTGCGCGGCGAGGTGATTGCTGAGAATCATGTACTCGGCCACGGTTATCCGGCTGGGCGAATCGGAATCGATCACACTGATATCGATACAATCGTGCTGCACGCGCACCTTTGATTCGCGCCGCCGGATCAGCACTGCGCCCGCACGCCGCCGCCATTCGCGCAGCGCCAGCGCCATCGAATGCAGCAGCTTCAGACTCTGCGCGCCCTCGGATCGGTCCGCGTCCGATCCGGCTATTAATGCGTCCGCCTCCGTGTAGGTAAGCCGCGTGTTCACCGCGATAGTGGAGGGGTAGATTTTGTATTGCAGCACCGTGCCGTCGGGTCCGAGGGACACGTCGGTAGTCAGCACCACGCGCTGCTGGCCGGCGATCAGACTGGCGCGCTCGCACGAGATCGGGTCGGGCAGCATCCGCACGGTCCCCTCGGGCAGATAGACAGTGGCGGCGCGCGCCGCCGCCTCGCGATCGATTGCACCGTTGCGTGCCACCCAATCCGCCACCAGGGCGATATGAATCAAGACGCGCAAGCCGCCGCCGGGCAGTGGCGCGCAGCTTAATGCGTCGTCGATCTCAACGGTTTCCTCGTCGTCGATGCTGACGGAAAACAGCGTGTCGGCTTGCGGATGAGGCAGTGGGTTGGCGTTTGCCGCCTCTTGCATAGCGGCGGCGCTGAACTCGGTGCGAATCCCGCCAATCAGTACGTAACGTGGAGCGCGCAGCGGCGCTTCGAGGCGCTCCATCACCTCGTAGGCGGCTTCGGCGGGCGCCAGATCGGGCGCTGCCGCGGTCAACATGGCAGTCAGATCGTTTCCGCGCGTCGAGGGATTATCTAGGTACTTGCCGAGTTGCTCGACAAGCGGGCCCGCCTGGTCCGCGGCGACTTCCTGATGGTTGATGAGCACGTCGCGGATTAGTCCCTGGATGCGGCGGCTTTCGTCGCTGCGCAGCCGGGTCCGTTCCTGTTGGAGCCTGATACGCTCCACGCGGTCGGCGGGATTGGGGACGAATTCCAGATGCCTGCGGATAAAGTACAACCGGTCGTTGAGCAGCGCGTCGAGCACCACTGTGGTGCCTAACGCGGAGCGTTGGCCGAAGAACAACTCAGCCAATTCCTCGGCCTTGTAAGTGCCGCCCTGCTCCCGCACCACTTCCCACAGCAGCTTCAGATCGAGTTCAGCCGCCATCCGCGACCGATCTGCCTCCAGTTCGGCCAGCACAGCGGGCAGGTTGGCAGCATCGACGCTGCGCGCTGTATGATGCACCAGCACCAAGTCGCGCGAAACGAGCTTCTCACGCCCGTCCGCGCCCAGCAAAGCCACGCGCTCGCCTTGCTCGCGGACTATCAGGCCGGGTCGAAGGCGGCCCTGGTCGAGAATCTCGACCAGCCGGCCGGAGGTTTTGTTGCTGGGTTGCGCCACAGATTTTCGTCGATCAGGACTTTAGAATATACCTGAGACGCGCGAAATGAGCATCAGGATATTACGGCTGGAACTGGAAGAAGATCTCTGCCGCGATCTGGAAGAGGCCGCGGCCCATTTCGGCCTTGGCACGATCGAGGAGGCATTGCGGGTGGCGGCGGTGGAGTGGACCGCGCGGCGCAAGGCCGAAATCGCCGACAGCGACCCCGGCGAGCGCTACTTCGTCAACGAGGCGCTGGATGAATTGATCTCCAAAAAGCGCTGAGAAACCCGGCTCACGAATATTAATCTTGCCTGTCTCCGAACAAGCAACTGCGCGCCCGCGAGTTAAGCGCGGCCGCGCAGTTGGTAGTGGATAATCTTACCTTGGGCGGCGGCGATTAGGCGTGCCCATGGCGCAGCAACTTGCCCGGCGTCGCGCCGGTCATTTTGCCTTCGTCGAACGTCATCTCGCCGTTGACGATGATGGCGCGATAGCCTCTGGCATGCTGCACGCGGCGCCATTCGCCGCCCGGGAAGTCATGCGCAATCTCGCCGATCCAATCCGGCTCGATGCCCAAGGTGTTCAAATCGTAAACCACAAGGTCTGCCCATGCGCCTTCGCGCAGCACGCCGCGGTCGCGGAATCCCGCCGCGTGCGCCGGCAGGGCCGACATGCGGAAGTGCGCCTCCTCCAGGGTAACCCGCTGCTCGTCGCGCACCAGCCAGCACAAAAAGTCGGTCGTGAATGCGCCGCCGCAGAAGAACTTGGTGTGTGCGCCGCCGTCCGACACGCCGGGGAAAGTGAAGCGGGAGTTATTGATCATCTCGGCGGTGAATTCGGCGTTGTAGCCTTTGTTTGGCCCCAGGAACTCCGCCTTGAGATCGGCCGCGATGGAAATGTCCAGCATCACGTCGGTCGGGTGCTTGCCCTCTTCCTCCGCGATCTGCCCAATCGATTTGCCCACGTACTTTTCCAGCTCGGGCTGATCGTTAACCCACTGTACGATCAACGCAGGGATTCGTCCGCCGACTCCCGCCTGCACAATCTCCAGCCGCCGATTCGATTGCTGGCCCTTCGCACCCGCCCGCAGCATCGGGTCCTGCATCTTGCGCAGCCGCTCCTCCTTGGTTCCGGTGGTCATCTCTCTCCAGTAGCGGCTGGAGTCGTACAGGTTCCAATGCTCCAGCGTGAACGCGAATCCGGTCCGATGGGTTCCGCACTGGCCGAAGATCGGCAGCCCGTTGGCGCGCATCTTCTCCAGCCATCGGAGACTCTTTTGGTGGGTCGAGGCATCCTTGCGTGTTGCGACGATCGCGTTGTGCAGCACGGGCCGGCGAGCCTCAGCCGCCAATTTTTCGACAAACGCGAGGTCGTCCTTTATGTAGCCGGTGGCCTGAGTGATCTCGATGAAGCCTTCGTCGCGCTCGCGCAGCACGCGCGCCAGGTTGAACACGTCTTCCTCGCACATGGTATCTGTAACCATGGGCGAACCGTCATAGTCGGTTTGATTGGAATTGCGGCCCAGGCGCTGGATCGAAAATCCACAAAGGCCGGCGTCGAGTCCCTCATGCAGCAGCCGGCGCATCTCGGCCCGCTCTTCTTCGGTAGCAATTCGCGTCTTGGCCGCATCGAGGCCCATCACATAGGTCATCAGCGAGGCCGTTGGCATGTACTGGATACAGTTGACGCCTTTGGGCGCGCGATCGAGGGAGTCGAGATATTCGGGAATGGTCTCCCAGTCCCACGGCAGGCCGCGCTTCATCGATTCGTACGGAATCGCTTCGGTGCGCGTCATCGTGAGCATCGAGCGCTCGCGGAAATCCGGTTTGACCGGCGCGAAACCGAATCCGCAGTTGCCCAATACCACCGAGGTCACACCGTGCCATCCCGAGATGGTGCAGTACGGGTCCCATCGAATCTGCGCGTCATAGTGCGTATGCAGATCGACGAATCCCGGAGCAACGATCAAACCGTCAGCGTCGATTACTTTTTTGGCGAAACCCGGAGCGCGCCCGCCGATCTGTGCAATCTTGCCGTCGCGGATCCAGACATCTCCGCGGTAGCGCGGCACGCGCGTTCCATCGACGATTGTCCCGCCTTTAATCTGAATATCGTAGTCGGCCATGGTTCGGTTCCCTCCCGGTCAATGGGGTCAGGACTTAACGTGTGTTCAGTTTCGCGCGCGCCGGCTTGCCGGTCAAGGACTGAGCCGGGCCCACCAGCGCCCTGTCGAGTGCCCTATCCCTAAGTAGCGCAGCCGGGTCAGTGCGAAAAGAGTTGGCGCCGATGATTTGATTAGCCGTCAACAAAAGCTGGCTCACCAGAGTGTCCCGACGCGACTCCAACTGACACGACGTTTGATTATTCGTCCAGCGAGTTATAACCTTGGGCTGATGATGGATTTGGAACTGGCGCGCGAGCGGATGGTGATAGAGCAGCTCAAGGCCCGCGGCATCTCTGACGAGCGGGTTTTGGATGCGATGCGCGCGGTCGAACGCCATCGTTTTGTCAGCCCTCGCCTGATCGAGCACGCCTACGACGACGGGCCGCTTCCAATCGGCGCGGATCAGACCATCTCTCAGCCTTATATCGTCGCCGAGATGACGCAGATCGCCGAGCTTCAAGGCAGCGAGAAAATTCTCGAGATTGGCACCGGATGCGGCTACGAGACCGCAATCCTGGCGCGCCTGGCGGGCGAGGTCTATTCCGTGGAATGCATCTCCGACCTGCAGAGCCGGGCCGTCGCGACACTAGGAGAGCTGGGTGTGACGAATTGCTTCTTCAAGCTCGGCGACGGCTCCGATGGATGGGAGGAAGCTGCCCCCTATGACGTGGTTATCGTGACTGCGGCGATGCCAGGCATCCCGCGGCCGCTGTTGGAGCAGCTAGCGCCGAACGGACGTCTGATTGCGCCGGTCGGTGAAGATGAATTGCAAACGTTGGTTCGAATTGCCCGTGAAAACGGCCATTGGCAGGAACGCTACTTCGGCGAATGCCGGTTCGTGAAAATGACGGGCAAGTTCGGCTTTGTATCGTAACCTGCGCGACGAAAGGTCGCGGGCTCTGAAGCAGGGTTTGCCCAGAGCGGGTTAGCGGAGCCCGGCCAGGCGCGTTCGGACGAGGAGTCCGTCGAGCGGTGGTTGGCGATGGCTGAAGGGGTAGTTGTTGGGGTGGTGTGAAAAAACGCTGCGGCTGAATGGGACGGTGTTGACTATGGCAGCACTGAGCGTTTTGGCGTCCTGTTCAACCTATTCGCCGCCACCACCGCTTCCGCCCCCGCGCATGGCCGCCGCCCCGCTTCCCTCAATCCAGCGGCAACGCTCTTTCACCATCCCCAGATTTGATTGGCCACTTGCCCAGGGCAAACTTTCCTCCGGCTTCGGTCTGCGCCGCGGGGCGATGCATGAAGGGGTTGATATAGCGGCGCCGGTCGGCACACCGGTCATGGCGGCGGCGAACGGCCAGGTGATCTTCGCGGGTAGGATGCACGGTTACGGCAGGATCGTTATCATTCAGCACGCAGATCACTACGTGACGGTGTATGCGCACGACTCCTCCAATCTTGTCGAGCCGGGACAGATAGTCCGCCGCGGTCAGGTGATCGGATATGTGGGGCGCAGCGGACATACGACCGGCGCCAACCTGCATTTCGAAGTGCGCCACAACAATGTCGCCAGCAATCCAATGCTTTATCTGCCGCCAATCCGCACGACCAGCGATACGCGCCTGGCCGGTATCGGCTATTAGCGATCCGCAACTTTTTTGAGCCAACATTATCAGGCATGCTTGAGGCTCGGAGATCTTTACCGGGGCTGGTATGAACAACGAAGAACTTAAGGAATTCATTCGCGACATTCCCGACTTTCCCAAGCCCGGAATCGTTTTCAAGGACATCACCCCGTTGTTGTCCCACGGACGCGCGCTGGCGGCGACCGTGGATAACATGGCAGCCCCCTTCCTGGGCTCGATCGACGTCGTGCTGGGGATCGAATCGCGCGGATTTATCGTGGGCGCCGCGGTCGCATACCGCCTGGGAGTCGGGATGGCAATCGCGCGCAAGCCGGGCAAACTTCCCTTCCGATCGGTGGCACAACAATACCAACTGGAGTACGGAGTGGACTCGCTCGAGATCCATCAGGATGCAATTGTCCCCGACAGCCGCGTGCTGATTGTGGACGATCTGCTCGCCACCGGTGGTACGGCTGAAGCTGCGCTCGGGCTCGTCAGCGCGCTTAAGGGACAAGTCGCCGGATGCTCGTTCATAATCGAGTTGGGGTTTTTGGGCGGCCGTTCGCGGCTTGGTTCGGTGAATTGCAGGTCCCTGATACGCTACGATTAAAGAATCTTCCGCCGGGCGGAATCGATTGCATACCCACCGCTCAGACGCGCGCCGCCTACTAATCGTATTGTCGGTTACGGCCGCCTACTTTTTCACCGAACTCATCGGCGGCTTTTATACCAACAGCCTTGCGCTGTACTCCGACGCGGTTCATCTGCTGACCGACGTGGCGGCGATCGTGCTGAGTCTCTTTGCGCTGTGGGTTGCGGCGCGCCCCGCGCGGGCAGGCAAGACCTACGGCTACCTGCGCGCGGAAATCCTGGGCGCCCTGCTAAACGGCCTGTTCCTGTGGGTGCTGGTCGCCTTTTTGTTGTTCGAAGCTGTACGTCGAATCGGCGCGCCCGAGCGGGTTAGCGGGCTGCCCGTGATCGCAATCGCGGTGGTAGGCCTGTTGGTGAACTCTTTCTCGGCGTGGTTCACCTACCAGAGTGACCATGCGCACGGCGGGATGGCGCTGCGTGCGGTTTTCCTGCACGTAATTTCGGACCTAGTTGGATCCTTCGGCGTCCTGCTTTCCGGCGCGCTGATCTATTTCACCAACTGGCACCTGGCCGATCCGCTGGTCAGTATGTTCATCGCAATTCTTATAATTTACGGATCGTGGGGCCTGATTCGCGAGGGCGTCGACATCCTGATGGAGGCGGTCCCGGCCAATATCGATCTGGACGAGTTGCGCAGCGGATTGCTGGGCGTGGCCGGCACCGAAGAGGTCCACGATCTGCACGTATGGTGCCTTACTGCCCGCGAATTTGCGCTCTCGGCCCATGCAGTCGTCAGCGATCACGTCGATTCGGATAAGGTCCTTTCCGATATGTCCGAGGTGCTGGCCAGATACAACATCCGCCACATGACCGTGCAGCTGGAGCGTGACAGCCGCCGCAAACACGAACCGGAGCATTTCTGACCCGGGGTCGAACCAGGCGTCGCGTGAATAGCATGGCCGAACGCGCTATGCTGAGTTGGATAGCAGCCTGGAAACCGGTAACGATCTGCGGAAGAGTCGGCCATGAGCTCCCAGAAAAAGCTCCGACCCGAACGGATTTTGTTTTACGACGTTGACACCCAGCGCGATTTCATGCTGCCGGGTGGTGCGCTGTACGTTCCCGGCAGCGAGAAAATCCTGCCCGCGCTAAGGGATCTTACGGAGCTTGCGCGCCGCCGCAGGATTCGACGGATTTGCTCTACCGATCGCCATTTCCGCGGCGACCGCGAACTGGCGCGCAACGGCGGAAAATGGCCGGACCATTGCATGGACGGCACACCCGGCCAGCGCAAGGTGGATGAAACCGCTCCTTCCGACCCCCACCCGCTGCCCGCTCATCCGGTAGATCCCTCACGGCTGGAAACCGCTCTGGGCCATCGCGGGGAGTTGATCATCGAAAAGCAGGACGTCGATGTAATTGCCGGCAACGCGAACGCGCGCTCGCTGCTCTCGCATCTGGCAAAAGAATACGACCACGTCGTGATCTATGGCGTGTACACCGACGTGTGCGTGGACCACGCGGTCAACGCGCTGCTGGAGCATGGCCACGTTCCTTACGTGGTCATGGACGCGATCCACGAGATCGATCCAGACAGCGGTGCGGCCGCACGCGCGCGATGGCGCCGGCGCGGCGTCAAAACCATTACCCGCGCCCAACTCGAAGATCTCCTCGACGATTGATGAGCGGCACGATAGACGATGCGTCGCCGCGCCCGCCGGAAGGGGCGCCAGAGTTAGCCATCCATCCCGAGGCGGCGCCCGCTGAGGCCGAAGCCGAAGCGGCGGCGCAAGAACCCTGGCACGTGCCTCCGGCGCAGCCGCTGCGAGTAATTGCGGCGGTGCTACTGCTGATCTCAGGCGCTGTCAGCTACGGCTACGCACTGGTCAACTTCTGGAGTTCGCCCGCGTTGGGAATCCATTTGCCGATTCCGTACCCGGCCTACATTCTTATCGCGATGGGTCTGATCCTGGCCCTTGCCGCGCTCCGGGTGGCGTTGGGCCTGTGGTCGCCGCATGCCAAGCTCGCGATCGCCGGCATCGCATTTCTGACCTGCCTCACCTTCGGGATCGGAGGCGGCCGGTTTGTCAGCTACACGCTGCGCGGCACGCGCAATCCGCCCTTCAAGCTCGACCTCGCCGTTGGCGATCGTTTTCCCGACTTCAAGTTGACCGACCAAAACAATGTTACCTATGACGGCGAGTTGTTTAAGGCCAGCCCGCTTACATTGATAGTGATTTACCGGGGGGATTTTTGCCCGTTTGCGAGGTTTGAACTGGCTGAGCTGTCGCAACACCTTGATGAGTTTCATAAGGCCGGCATCCAGACCGTGGCAATCAGTGCCGACCCGCACGACCGGTCCACGATGCTGTCGCATTTTCTTCAGACCTCCCTCCCGCTGCTGAGTGATTCTTCGGAGGTCCTGCTGAGCCGGCTCGGACTGGTTCAGCACTACTCGAATCATCAGCCCGATAGCGCGATTCCGGCCTTCGTGCTGGTGGACCGGCAAGGCCGGGTCAGGTGGATCTTCGCCTCGCGTTATTACCGCGAACAACCATCGCCGCAGGCCATTCTTGACGCGGGCCGAATCCTGCCAAATCAGGCGGATATGTAATAACGCAACGCCTGTGCCTCCGCCGCGTTAAGTAGTTCTTACCGCTTTCCGATCGCTCTGTTTCCGATCTCTCCGCAAACGGTACAGAAAAAGCTGTGACTTGTACGGCATGTCAGTTGCGAACCCTCAGGACATAGCCAAACCGTCAGGAGGGCGGAAGTTATGCCAAATCCTAACGATATGTGTCCATGCGGCTCGGGGAAGATGTACAAAGACTGCTGCGGCAAGAACAAGGCTAAGTAGGTCTCCCAGCCACAAGGCGGCGGCCATAGGCCTGGACTTCTCTCTCCCGGCACAGCGGTCGGGTTTATCAGGCCGCCGCCTTGATTCCTTGATTATGTTTTTTGTGGGAAACAGTAAAGGACTTGCTAAAAAAATATACATTTTTGCAACAGATACAATATTAAGTTTAGACTTTTTAATTTAGATAAAGGAATCAAAGAAATGCGGTTTACCAAGACGGTACCCGGTTTGATACTCGGCGGAATAGCAACTGTTGCTATTGGTGCGTTTGTCTCAGGCACAGCTATGGCGCAGGAATCGTCCGCCAGCGTGTCCCGGCTGCTAAACAAAGCCAATACGATAAACTACGAAGAGATCGAAATGGGTAAGCTGGCCCACGACCGGGCGGGCGACAATCAGGCGCTCCTGACGCTTGCAAAAACGATCCAGGATGACCATCAGGCCAACGAAGACGCGGTCACGGCACTATCCCGCGCCAAGAACATTAAGATCGAGGGAACGCCCGCGTCTGTCGATCAAAAATACAAAGATATGGAAAATCTGAAGGGGGCGCAGTTCAACGAAGCCTTCCTCACAGACGCGGTCGAGGGTCACACCAAGGCGCTGGCGTTTTTTGAAGCCGAAAAAGGCAAATTCAGGAGCGACCCGGACGTCCACCTCTACGTGGAAGAGACCATTCCCGTGATCCGGGCGCACCTAGAAATGGCTCGCAGCATGAAGGCGGAACTGGGACATAACAGCCCGCAGAATCCCGAGAACAACAAGAGCGCAAGCCGATAAGCAGGCTCCTTCCTGCCCAATCGAGGGCGAGCTGACGGCGGTCAACCCTCCCGGGCCGCCGCTCTCGCCCTCGATTTTTTCTAAAAATCACAAGTTTGATCTAACTGTTTAGCAGGCGCGTACTCACTCCAATTGAGGCCCTGATTGCTGGAGCGCGGCCGCTCAAAGACTAATCCATTGCCTATAACGCTGCCGTCGCGTAAGCACGGATCGGGAAGCTTCGATGAAACCGCAGAGACAGTGGGGTGGGACGCCCTGGACTCTCCAGGAAATCCCGCATCAAGCCGGTGGCGAGCGTACCCCGCAGGTGGCGATTATCGGTGCGGGATTCACCGGAGCGTCAACCGCGTATCATCTAGCCAGGCGCGGGATTTCAGCCAGTATTTTTGAAGCGAGCCGCGTCGGTGAAGGCGCCAGTGGCAGAACCGGTGGGCTGGTCCTTGAGGGAACCGCGGTTGGGCCGCTGCCAGAGGCCGATTCTTGCGTACAGGAGCTTCAGGATCTCGTTACGGCTGAGGCTATCGACTGCGGCTTGCACCTTCCGGGATGCTGGGAGATCGCTCATGGAAAGAGTCCCGGCAAACAGGCGCTCCCGTGGCGCGACAATGGCCAGCAAGTGCACATCGCACAGACGGTTCGCGGCGGGGCGGTTGAGCCCGCCCGCCTGCTCACCGGCCTTCTGAAAGCTGCGATCCAGTTCGGAGCCCGCCTCGAAGAAAATACCCCCGTTCAGCGGATAGTCATCGAACCTCGCCCCGGCGTTGAATTTCCCGGCCACACTCTTTATCCCGACCAGGTTGTTGTTGCGGTCAATGCCTGGCTGCCTGCGCTGCTTCTGAGCAGCGTTGAAGTACACTCATCGCTAACCTTCGCATGCGCGACCGTGCCGCTGGATCGCGCCACGCTGGACGAGGCCGGTCTGAGTGCTGGCATTCCGTTTTACACCGCGGATTTGCCCTACCTGTGGGGCAGGACCACGGACGATGGGCGGGTGGTGTTCGGCTCCGGACTGGTCTTTGGTTCACCCGCGGAGCTTGAGGAAACCGACGTAAGCGCTGGACCTTCGCAATCCACTCTAAGGCAGCTCCAGGAGCGCGTGCGCCGATTGCATCCAAAGTTCAACCATGTCCGATTTTCGGCTTCGTGGGGTGGTCCCATCGCATTTACTCCCGATGCGGTTCCGGTTCTGGCGCGTCTTCCCGCTTGCCGCGACGTAATTGCGGCGGGAGCCTATGCGGGACATGGAGTGGCGATGAGCGTGCACGCGGGACAGTTGATTGCCCGCGCGATCGCGGAGGGCGCCGAGTTGCCGCGATGGGGAGCATTGGATCGCAAGCGCTCAGCCGCGCGCTTTGGGCGGCGCTGAGGGACCCACCCCCGACTTAAGCACGCCGGCGTGTTCAAACCGCAGGCGTCAGAACTTCGCCTTGGGCACGGGCAGCCCCGGAATATCGGAGCGCATTTTGAAGATCGTGCCCTTCAGCGGGCGGTCAACGTTGTCGCCGGTCACCACGTACAGGTCGCCCATGTCCGGTCCGCCGAAGGTCAGGCTGACCACCATCCGCGACGGCATTTTGATTCGGCGCTCGACCGTGCCGTCGGGTTTGAAGCGCACCAGTTCATAGGCGAAGATGGCCGCTACCCACACCCCGCCTTCGGCGTCCACCGCGAGGCCGTCCGGGTAGCCCTCGGGAACCTGGGCAAAAACCCGGCGGTTCTTGAGAGAGCGGTCGGGCGCGACCTCGTATGCGTAGATGGCTTTGGGTGGCGAATCAGCATGATAGAGCAGCTTTCCGTCGGGACTGAAGCCGAGGCCGTTGCTGACCTGGTAGCCCTCGCCCACCACTGTCACGCTGCCGCCGGGATCGACGCGATACAGATCGCCAGGCACCGGCTTGGCGTCTCTTTCCAGGGCGTTATAGTTCATCGACCCGATATAGACGCTGCCGTGCGAATCCACCGTCATGTCATTGAGGGCGTTGATGGTACGGTCCGGATATTTTGAAAAGACATCCTCGACCTTGCCGGTTTTCTCATCGAAAAGCGCCAGGGACGGGCCAGACATCAGCAGTTTCCCGCTCTCACAAAGAGCCAGCCCACCAACGCTTTTGCGCCCCGCCACCAGTGTCTCCAGCCTTCCATCAGGATTGCGCCGGCATACGCTGTTGCTGGCATGGTCGGTGAAATATAAACGTCCCTGCTCGTCAATCCGCGGGCCTTCGATCAGGCCGAACCCGTTCGCCAGCGTTTCAATTTCCATTGATGTACCGCTCCCTGCCGATATTTAGGCGCTCATCTATCATGGCGCCGAGGCGATGGCGAGGCCGATGCCGCTTGCTCGCTTAGAGTGTGTGAACCAGCGTTAGCAAGGAGGCGCTGTGTGCAACAGCATAATTCAGAAGCCCGAAAAGCGCGCCGAACAGTGCGCCGAAAATGCCGCCATTGACGCGGATCCAGTCGAGGTGGGTGCGGGTCCGGC
This sequence comes from Binataceae bacterium (SeqCode), assembly GCA_035262365.1. GTDB lineage: Bacteria > Desulfobacterota > Binatia > Binatales > Binataceae > JAJPJA01. The sequence goes on along the minus strand of DATFSZ010000061.1, from coordinate 43,643 downwards.
TTTCAATTTGCCGGCGGATTTCCTCGTCGGAAAGGCTCATCAAATTTTGCTTGACCATCACCGCGATCTGCCCGCGGCTGGCGGTCACCGCATGCTCGACCAGGGTGTCCATGATCCGATAGGCGGCCTCGCGCGTCACGCTGTCGCGCTGTTGCAGTTCTTCGCCGAGCGAATGCAATCGCTCCTCCAGCGCGCCGATCAGGTCGGCGTTGGCCGGCAAGCCCAGAAGTAATTCCCGCAGCTCATGCCCAATCCGCAAGCTGAGGCTGTGAAAGGTCAGGATTCCCAGCGAGTTGGCAACCCGAATTGAGCGAGGAGCGGAAGCTTCCAGACGCTCTTCGAGGAAAGCGATCAGTTGCGGTGACTCGACATGGCGCGCGATGCTCTTGCAGATTCCGGCAAGATGGGTCCGGTCGATCAGCCCCTCAAGCGAAACCTCCTCGAGGTAGCGGCCCAAACGCTTGACCAGGTCCAGGTCGCGCAGCTTGCGGTCGATCATCTCCGGCGTCAGCCATTGCTTTTCGATAGTCGAGGAAATTCCATCGATAAGCTTTTGCCGGTTGCGCGGCAGCACGCCGGAGTTGGGCAGGTACCAGCGCCGCTCGAAAATCATCTTGAGCGCGATGTAGTCGCATAGACCGCCGACCAGTGCCGCTTCGCCAATCGAGCGCATCAGCGCGCCCGACGTATGCCACGGCGTCAGCAGTGACACCGACCAACTCGCGGCGTAAAACATCGCGGACAGGGTCAGTGTCAGGCCGCCTTTGTGCTGTTCGAGATAAACAACCCAGCCACGCCGCCGCTGCGGCATCTGCTCGATAGCGCGATCCATCTGCATATCATTATAAGACACGTTCAGGCCGCCGTCGCCCAGGAAGAATTCCCAACAAATACGGCGCTTTTTGGTGCGCTGCCCGAGCCGAATACTCTGTCCGGACTTGTTTTCGACCTTTTACTGGGTCGGGAGTGTCGCCAGGTCCGTGCCGGTTTGCCCACGTTCGTCAGCCAGGCGCAGCCGGCGATGGCAAACGTAGGTCAGAACCGGCTGCAGAATGCGGGTCAGGATCATCAGCGCAACAGCGCCGCCGATCACAACAATGGCCAGCGGACGTTGCGTCTGCGCGCCGATTCGAGTCGAGAGCGCGGCGGGCAACAATCCAATCGCGGCGACCATGTCGGCCATCATGGTCGCGCCCAACAGCCGCTCGGCGCCCATGATTATCGACTCCTTCAGGGGATGGCCTTCGAGCCATAAGTTACGCACGAAAAAGCTCAGCAGGATTCCGTCCATGACCGCCAGCCCGAAAATCGAAATGAAACCGACGGCGGCCGAGATACTGAAGGGCGTGCCGGTCAAAAACAGCGCAACCACTCCCCCCAGGCATGCAACCGGTATCTGCGCCATTATGATCGACGTGTCGATCAAAGATTTGGTTGCGGCGTATAGCACCCCCATGATCAGTAGCAGCGCGAATGGGACCACGATGCTCAGTCTGCGATTGGCGGCCTGCAACTCGCCGTATTCGCCAGCCCATTCCAGGCTTACTTCCTGGGGCAGCTTGACGGCGGATGCCACCTGATTTTTGGCGTCCAGAATTGTGGTTTGCAGGTCGCGGCCGCGAACGGCGAAGCGCAGCGGCACATAACGCTGCGCGCCCTCGCGATAGATGAAAGACGCCCCTTCGGCGTTGGAGATATGCGCGACCTGCACCAACGGCACCTGACCGCCCGCCGGCAGGGTAACGCGGATCTGGCGGATTGCGTCCAGGCTCTGGCGGTATTGAGGAAGCCAACGCACGACCAGGTCAAAGCGGCGGTCGCCTTCCAGCACCTGGGTCACGGCCTGACCCCCAATCGCCGCCTGGACCACAGCCGTGACGTCCCCGACGTTCAACCCGTAGCGCGCGCACGCGATCCGGTCGGGCGTGATCAACACGTTGGGCTGACCAAGGGAGCGATAAACCGCCAGGTCCGTGATGCCCGGCACCTTGTTCAACACCGCCATGATCTGGTTGGCGACTTTTTCATCGGTGGCGAGATCGGAGCCGAACACTTTGACCGAGTTGGCGCCTTTAACCCCCGAAATCGCCTCGTTGATATTCGCTTCGATGTTCTGCGAGAAGTCGAAGCTTACCCCCGGAACGTCCGCCGCAAGTTTATCGTTGATCTGCTTTACCAAGGCGCCTTTTCTCAAACCTTCCGGCCAGTGCGATTCAGGCTTGAGGTCAACGGAAAACTCCACGTTGAAAAACCCGGTGGTCTCGGTGCCGCTGTCGGGACGGCCCATCTGCGAAACCACGGTTCCAACCTCCGGAAAGCTGCGCATCACCCGCCGCATGCGGTTGGCCAGCACATCGGCGTGCTGCAGTGAAATGGTCAAAGGCATGGTGGCGGTGATCCACAGGTTTCCTTCCTCCAGCTTGGGCAGGAACTCGCCGCCGAGGCTGGGAAAAAGCGAAAGCACCGCGGCTATAATTACGCCCATTACCATTAGCGTCAGCCGCGGCCAATTGAGCGTGACGGTGAAAAGCCCGTGGTACACCGCCTTGATACCCTTCCATACCGGGTTAGGAAGCTCCCGCATGCCCGGGCTCAGCAACAGAGACGCCAACGCGGGTGTCAGGGTCGCCGCAAGCAGGATGGCGGTGCCCAGCGCATAAGCGTAGGTGCGCGACATCGGCGAGAATATTGCGCCTTCCACTCCGCGCATCGTGAACAACGGCAGGAACGCGATGACGAATATGATCGTGGAAAAAAGCATCGGCTCGCCCACTTCCTGCGACGCCTTGAGAACCGACAGCCTGACGTTTTCATCCTGCGCTTCGCCCGAGATCAGGCTGCGATGGATATTTTCAATGACGATGACCGTGGTATCGATGATGATCCCAAAATCGACCGCGCCCAGCGAAATCAGGTTGGCCGGAGTGCCGCTCAGGTTCATCAGCGTGAACGCCCCAAGCAGTGCCAGCGGGATGTTCACCGCTGCAATCAGGGCTGCCCGGACATTGCCGAGAAAAAACACCAGCACAATGAATACCAGGGCCATCCCGACGCTGAGATTCTCGAACACAGTGTGCAGCGTGAGATCGACCAGTTGGGTCCGATCGTAGTAGGGCACTACGCGATAACCGTTGGGCAGGACTCCGTTGGAGTTGATTTCGCGGACCTTGGCTTCCACCTTTCGCAGCGTCTTGAGGGTGTCGCCGTACTTGCGCATCAACACGATCCCTGTCACGACGTCGTCGCGGCTGTTCATACCCACGATTCCCAACCGCGGCGCATAACCGATATCGACCTGCGCGACGTCCGCCACCCGAACCGGGACGGAATTGTGCGTGCTCAGGACCACATTGCGAATGTCGTCAAGCGAATGGATGAAGCCGATGCCGCGGATGTCGAAGGACTGTTCGCCGACCCTGAGATAATTCCCGCCCACGTTGATATTGGAATTGGTCAGCGCCGCCATCAGGCCGGGCAGCGGCACCTGGTAATGCGTCAGTTTTTGTGGGTCAACGTCGACGTGGTACTCCTTGGTCAGCCCGCCGAACCCCGATACGTCGATTACGCCGTTGATCGTTCTGAGTTGCTTCTCCAGCACCCAGTCCTCGATCTCCTTCTGGTGCAGTAAATTGTGGTCGGGACTCTCCACAACGTAGCGGTAGATTTCGCCGATGGGATTCTCCGGCGATATTCCCGCGCTCACGCCCGCCGGCAACTGGATGAACGACAACCGGTTGCCGACCGCCGCGCGGTCCACGTAGTAATCGCTCTCCCAACTGAAGTAGCAGCGGATGTCCGATAGTCCGAAAAGCGAGATCGAACGCATCTCTGTCAAATCGCGCACGCCAGTCAGTCCCAGTTCCAGCGGCACGGTGACGAGTTGCTCGACTTCCTCGGCGCCCAGCCCGTTTGGCAGCGTCAGCACTTCTACCAACGGCTGCACCGGATCCGGATACGCCTCTACATCCAGCTCGTGGAAAGAGTAAAGTCCCACCACCAGCAGCACCAGCGCCATTCCGATCACCACTACGCGCTGGCGCAGCGCCACTTCCATCAGGGAGCTGATCATGAGGCTCGGGCTCCGCGGCGCAGGATGTTGAGAGCCGGCATCACGGCCTTATACTCGGGTGTTTTTCTCCAGGCTAGGAACTCTCGCCGTGAGCTTCGTGCCACAGCGCATTGACCTGGAGAGATTCGTCCTTGATCACGCGGTCGCCGGCGCTCAGGCCCGACAGCACGCGCGTGAGGCCCTCGCTGTTCCACGAGGCGATCGTTACCTTGCGGCGGCTGACCCGCCCCGGCGCAACCTCGACAAACGCATAGTAAGCGTCGACTTCGAAAACCAGGGCGTCCTGCGGCACCACCAGTGCCTGGCCAGGCGCGGTCAGGATTCGCACCCGCGCCAGCATGTCCGGCTTGAGCGCGAGCCCGGGGTTCCTCACCTGACAGCGCAGTTGCGCGGTATGAGTGTTGGGATCGAAGCCGGGGCTCATCCGGCTGATGACTCCCCTGAAGATACGGCCGGGAAAGGCGGGGGTCTCGGCCTCGAGCTCCTGGCCCGGATGGATCCGCGCCAGATCGTCCTCATAGATGTCGGCGGTGATCCAGATCGGGTCGAGCACGGCGACCGTGAATAGAATATCCCCCGGATTAACCGCGGTACCCTTGACGACCTGGCGGTCGATAATCGTACCGCCGATCGGAGCGTGCAGCACCGTGCTGGCGCTGGGGTCGCGCAAGGAGTCGATTTCGCGGGAAGAAAGTCCCAGCAGCTCCAGCTTGCGTCGCGCCGCCGCGACCATCGACGCCGTCAGGCTGGTTTGGTCCGGCGAAACGGAGCCCAGGTTTAGCTTTCCAGTCGCCTGCGCCTGCAGGTATTCGGCTTCGCCGGTCATGTAGTCGGGACTATAGAGCGTAACCACAGGCTGACCCTGGCGCACCGTGTCCCACTGCAGGGCCCAGACCCCTTCGACGCGCCCTGATACGCGCGAAATGATTTTCGCAACACGGCGATCGTCGAAGCTGATCTTGCCGCTGGTCTCGATAACGCCTGACAGCTCCACCGGCCGCACCGTGGTGATGGTCAAACCCGGCATGTGCGCAGGGAGTTGCATCAGTTCGACACCGTCGGACTGCCGGGTCAGCGGTGGGATCGGATCGGTTGGTTCGGGTGCAGCCGCGTGGCTCTTGCGCGTCCCATCGCAGCCCATAAGCGCGGTCGCCAGGCACAGAGAAAGCACCCCGGCCACCAGCGCGAGCCGGGACCATCCGGTCCCCGGCTTATTGCGAAGCGTATCCATCAATGTTCGGCCCACTTCTTATCTCTCTGAGCCTATATGAGCGAACGGCAAGGTCAAGGTAGGTATTAAAGCGGCTCAGTTGCAAAGGTTCTGCTCGGTGACGTCCTGAAGCACGCTCATAAATAGGCGCGTACGCGAAACCCTAGAACAGCTTGAAAATTGGTGTTGGGGTTGAGCGCCGGGTAAATGATGAATTCCGCATCGGGACTGATTTGCAGACCGTCAACTAACTGTGCGCGGTAGAAAAACTCGAAAGCGAATTGATCGTGGGTCGACGGTGGTGTCGGTCTTGCCCAGGTGGCGCCGAAACCGAGCCGGTCGGTGCTGCGCTCAAACGGCGCGACCGAAACCACGCCCCAATCGGCCTCGATCGACGTACGTCCAGCCCCCGCCGGGCAATAGCCCAGGCGCATGAAGGGAACCATTTGATGCAGCAATTCCTGGTCGGCGCTCAGGGCCACTCCGGAGCCGGCGCCATGGCTGATGGCCTCCGCCGTGTGCCAGCCCATCAGCCGGTAGTGTCCTTCGCCAAGCGCCGATGAAACCTGCTGGAGGTCCGGCACGAAGCCGGTCTCGAAGGCGTAAAAGTAATGCCCCTCAAGGAAGGAGTTGAACGAATCATTTGGCTTGTGATCCGGATTACCGTTAGCGTCGGCCAGTCCGGCGTCAAGATACAGCCGCGGGTCGGGCCAGTATCGGACATTCATACCCAACCCATTGGAGGGAAAAGCTATTGTCTGGCTATAGACCAGCGTTTGCATCATGAAGTCACGGCCGTCGCTGGAAGCCACGCGATTGGTGTTGAAATGGGTGGTCTGGTCGATCTTGCCCGCCTGGATGATCAACTTCTCGCCCAGCAGAGACTGCTGCCACCAAACCTGGTTGAAGCGGCTATACCCGGCCGACCCGGAGTTGTTAACCCCCCAGGGCAGGCCCACGTCAGCAGCCAGCTCGTTGCCGGTTATCGGCGCCCAAACGTTGCGGTCGCGAAACACGAATCCAAGCGTCCCCTCGCCAAAGGTGCGCGAATCGATCAGATGCCACGCGCCATAGATGTCATAGGTTTCGACAAAAGTATGGTGTGGCGTCGGTGCCTCGGGAGCGCTTTGATAGATGGTCGTGACCGACATTCCCAGGCTGAGCCGCGTCAGGTCCTTGATCGATTCCGTGGTGCGGGTCAGGTGCTTTCGCACCCACTGCCAGGGATGAATCGATAGCAGCGGCCGCTGGGGCAGGTGATCCTCGCGCAACGATTCCTCAACGTTAACGGATTGAGCGCCGGCTTTGTGAGCTCCGATCAAGCCGCCCAGCAGGCAGGCCAAAAGGGCCGCGATGAACTTAAGTTTGAGCGCATCCTGCATCGGCAGGCGAAACGACTTCACAGCCCTCCTCCACACTCACCGCTGACCCCGCGCTGACATATAGCACTGCCTTTGCGTTCGCACGATGATTTCGGCCAGACGAGGCGGCGGCAAGATTGGCTGTAGCAACCCAAAATTGAAGAGGTGAAATGATCGAAAGCGCCGCGCCGCGATGTTATTGTGGCGCGGTGGGCGACACAGGAAACGAACCCGAAGTATTGAGGCCAGCACCGTCCGCCGTCACGGTTCCACGGCTTGTTATAGCCGGTACGGAGAGCAGTGCCGGGAAGACCACCTTTTCGGTTGGACTGATCAGGGCGCTGCGTGCGCGCGGGCTCAAAGTAGCAGTCTTCAAATGCGGGCCCGATTATCTCGACCCGTCATACCATTCGCGCGCGGCGGGATTACCGTCGCATAACCTGGACGGGTGGATGATGGGACACGATGCGGTGCTGGCGACCTTTGCGCGCGCGTCCGCCGGCGCCGATATCGCGGTTATAGAAGGTGTGATGGGACTGTTCGACGGCGCCTCGGCCCGCGGGGAGGACGGCTCGACCGCGCAGATTGCGAAATGGCTCGGCGCACCGGTGCTGCTGGTGGTCGATGCCTCAGCGATGGCGCGTACGATCGCCGCGATTGGACTCGGCTTTCGCGACTTCGATCCCGATTTGCACCTGGCCGGCCTGATATGCAATCGAGTGGGCAGCAAGGGCCATCTCGAACTCCTGCGCGAGGCATGCGAAGAACCACCGGTGCTCGGCGCGATGCCGCACGACGCGTCGCTCAGCTTTCCCGAGCGGCACCTGGGATTGCTGACTGCGGATGAGCGCGCAGTTCCCGAAAAGCTGCTGTCCGCTTGGGGCGAGGTGGTCCGCGAATGGTGCGACCTCGACGCGATAACGGCTCTGGCGCGCCATTCAGCGGTGCTGCCGGCGCCGCGGCCAGCGCAATCGGGCCCGGCGCGCCGCAGCAAATGCACGATCGGCGTTGCGATGGATGAAGCTTTCCACTTCTATTACCTCGACAACCTGACGCGGCTTGAAGAAGCCGGCGCCGAACTCGTGATGTTCTCGCCATTGCATGACAGCCGTCCGCCGCGCGTTAACGGATTGTACTTCGGCGGCGGTTATCCCGAAGTGTACGCTGCGCAGCTTGGGGCCAATGCTTCGATGCGATGCGAGGTTGCCGCGTACGCGGCCGCCGGCGGAGTGATCTACGCGGAGTGCGGAGGCCTGATGTACCTGTGCGCGGAGCTGCGCACCCTTGATGGCGGCGCTTATCCGATGTGCGGCGTCGTGCCCGCGCGCACCGTGATGTGCGATCGTTTGCAGGCGCTGGGCTATGTCGAGGTCCAGACTCGGCGCCCGTCCATTATCGGCGGCGCCGGCACGCGCTTTCGAGGCCATCAGTTCCGCTACTCGCGGCTTGAGCCGCTCTCCTCGGCAATCGACCCTGCGTTCAGGATTGTACGACGCTACGGAGGCGATGAGATCGACGAGGGCTTCCAGATCGACAACACGATCGCATCGTACGTGCACGCGCATTGGGCGTCGAACGCGGCCGCTGCGGAGGCGCTGGTCAAATCCTGCGCCGGCGGCACTAGATGAAGGTCGATCGCCCAGCCTGCACAACCATTTCAGATTCTCAAGCGAACGCCGGCATGATCTCATCGACCCACATTTCATACGCCTCCTGCCCGAACACTGCCGCGGTGATGTAGGTCAGCCCGAATTCATCGATTCGCGATCCCAGTTCGCGCTTCACCTCCTCTGGCGTGCCGGTCAGCGCCGCGGGGGAGTTGCGCGCGGCCTCTTCGTTTGGAAAGCCCATCTGTTTAACGCTCTGGCGCACCATCGCGTCGGCTTGGTCCTTGTCGCGCGCCATTCGGACGAACACCAGCGACGCCCGCTCGATCGAAGCTGGGTTGCGCCCAGCGGCTTTCGCCAGATCGTTCAACTGCCCGATGCGGCGTTTGAGCACGGTCTTGGTGAACTTGACCGCGGAGGTTGGATCCTGCACCGAATCCTTGTCGTGGTAGATGGGGGGAGTGAGCAGCGCGATGTCGGCATGCTTGGCGGCGATTTCAAGCAGTCGAGGACCCGAACCGCCGACCATTATTGGCGGATAGGGTTTTTGTACCGGCCGCGGATGGTTGTAGGCGTTGGTAACCGAGAAGTATCGCCCATGATAGGTTGGCACTTCCTGCGTCCACATCGCCTTCATCAGGTTGATCCCATCTTCGAGCTGATCCAGGCGCTCGGTGGTGGACGGATAGGGATAGCCGTGGGCGTCGTACTCGGTGCGTTGCCATCCGGACCCGAGGCCCATGATAAAGCGGCCGTTGCTGATGTTGTCCAACGTCGATGCAGTCTTGGCCAGCAGGGCAGGGTTACGAAACGACATCGCAACAATCGCCGGCGCCAGGCGGATTTTTGTAGTAATCGCGGCGATCGCGCTCAGGGTGGTGAAACATTCCAGTTGCGGGTCGCGCTCACCCATCGGCGAATACAGGTGGTCATTAATGGAGAGCGAATAAAACCCCTGTTTCTCCGCGCGTTCCGCAACCCGTCTGGCCCGCGCGAAATCGCCGGTCGGCAGATACAAACCGAATTTGATCTTTGGCATGGCTGCTTCCTTCGCCGTTGATTTGAGGCGAGAGTCACGCAACCCGCGAGTGAATTCAAGACTTCAATTCGAGGCGCCCGGGGGCGCGCCAGTCGGCCAGTCCGTGCCGACGTGACATTGATCAGCGCGAGGGCGAAAGCAAAATTCCCACCTGCTCCATGCTCGGCGCGCTCAGTTTGTTCTTGCAGCCAGTGAAGGCGTCAGGCTCTTTGTGGTCGGGTCAAGAATCAGCGCCCGTTTGGCTTCTCGTTATTTGTCCTGACACTTTTGCTGAGAACCGGCTTCAAAAGCTACGGTTCTTCAAAAATCGCATACACGAGCGGAGGAAAAAGGACGACGAGCGAGTTTCGTAAGCGAACTCACCCGCCGTCTCGTGGACAATCACTCTCCGCCGGTCGGCTCATGTGCGCCGCCAAGCAAAGTCTGGCTGCGTGATGGCCGGCGACTAAAGTTATCGCCGCTCAGGCCCGGGGCCGGGTCGATACCCAGTGCTCGCCGGCCGCCAGTCCTTCCAGCGCCAGGCCCAGACTCAGGTTGTCCAGCATCAGGCGCTTTAAGTGCATCGTGAGTGCCTGACGCGCGTAGCGCACGGCCAGCGGCGGTTTTTCGGTTATCTGGCGCGCCAATTCCCATGCCCGGGGCATCAGCTTCTCCCGCGGCAACACCTCGGCCACCAGCCCCATGTCCAAGGCCTGGGGGGCGGAGATTTTCTGACCGGTAAGCAGGAAGTAGCGTCCGCGATTGAACCCCATCAGCAGCGGAAACACCACGTGCACGCCGTCGCCCGGAACCAGGCCGCCGGGGAAGTGGGGAAGGTCCTGGAACTCGGCGCTATCCGACGCGATCACGACGTCGCACAGCAGCGCCAATTCGGCATGGATGAGCGCCGGACCGTTCACCGCGGCGATCATCGGAACCTCGATATCAAGATGGTTCATCAGCAGATGCTTGCCGTCGGAAAAGGTGTGATCCCACGCGCCGGGCTCTACCTTGGTGGTGTCGCCGCCCCACAGGGCATCGGCTATAAAGTTGTCGCCCGTGCCGGTGATGATCACCAGCTTGTTCTCGCGGTCGCGCGCGACGTCGCCAAAGGCGTAGGACAACTCCTCGTGCGGACGCAGGCCCCATTTGAGCGGGCCGCCTTTGCTGTGCAGGGTCATCTGCAGGATCCCGTCGGTGCGCTCCATCTTGATGAACTTGTACTTGGCCGCGTAGTCTTCGAGTTTGATAGCCATTGGCTTCCTCCTGTCGAATCGTGGTTGGTTCGGGGCGAGTATACTTGAGGCCGCGCGCACACCCCCAATGGAAAAGCGGCGGCCCTGGCGCGAGGTGATCCATGGATTTGCGATCGATGCTGTTTGTTCCCGGCGACAGCGAACGCAAGCTGGCCAAGGCTCAGGGTTCTGGAGCGGACGCGCTGGTGCTGGACCTGGAAGACTCAGTGCCAGCCGATCGGATCGCGGCGGCGCGCTCGATGGTGCGCGAGTATCTCGGCAATCATCGCGACCGCACCCGCCAGCAGTTCTGGGTGCGCATCAATCCGCTGCCGACGGACAAGGCGCTGGCCGACCTGGCCGCAATCACCGGCGGCGCTCCGGACGGAATCATGTTGCCGAAGGTTGATTCGGGTGCCGACGTCGTAGTGGCGGACCACTACCTGTCCGCCCTGGAGATCCGCGAAGGCGTGGAGCCGGGGAGCATCCGCATCTTCGCTGTCGCTACCGAAACCGCACCGGCGCTGTTCGCGCTGGGAACTTTTGCCGGATGCAGCCCTCGACTGGCGGGAATGACCTGGGGCGCCGAGGATTTGTCTGCCGCGCTTGGAGCCGCCACCAAATCGCGACGAGAACGGCGAACTGGAATTCACCTACCGGCTGGCCCGCTCGCTCTGTCTGGCTGGAGCGATCGCTGCCGGCGTTCAGCCCTTGGATACGGTATTTGTGGACTTCCGCGATTCCGAAGGGTTGCGCGCGGAGTCGCGCGCCGCGGCCCGCGCGGGATTTACGGGCAAAATCGCGATCCATCCCGACCAAGTCGTGACCATTAACCAGGCGTTCACGCCCTCCGCTGAAGAAGTTGCGCACGCCCGGCGCGTGATTGAAGCTTTTTCGCAAGGGGCGGGCACCGTGGCGCTGGAGGGCAAGATGCTCGACATGCCGCATCTGAAACAGGCGCAACGGGTTCTTTCCCGCGCGGATGCGGCGCGCTGATTGACAAGCGGGGGCAAGAAATGGCGCTATGCGCAGCGAGGCTCAAATGCGAGCGCGAGGTTAAAGCATTATGAAAGTCGGCATGGCTTCCATCGGGCTTGGGCCCTTCAGCGATCCAGATACGATGGCGCACGTTGCCCGCACCGCGGAACGGTGCGGCTTTGAATCGCTGTGGGCGCCGGATCATTCCGCGATCCCGGACGGGCATCAGACCAAATGCCCCTATACTCCTGACGGTGAGATTCCCGGTGGCCCGGACGCTCCACTGGTCGAGCCAATCAACGCGATGTCGTTCGTCGCGGGCCTGACCTCGAAGATCAAGCTCGGCACCGGCATCATGATCCTGCCGCAGCGCCATCCGTTTTACGTGGCCAAGGAAGTCGCCACGCTGGATTTGATTTCCAAGGGCAGGGCGCTGTTGGGAATCGGGAGCGGATGGTGCGCGGAGGAGTTCACCGCGCTCGGTCTGGACTTTCATCAGCGGGGCAAGCGCACGGACGAGGCGATGCAGGCGTTGCGCGCGCTCTGGCGCGAGGATCCCTCCACCTTCAAGGGAACGCATTTCAATTTCGAGCGGATCAGGAGTTTTCCCAAGCCGGTGCAAAAGGGCGGTGTGCCGCTCCTGGTCGGCGGCCATTCGCGCGCTGCGGCTCGGCGGGCGGCGCGCTACGGCGACGGCTTCTATCCGTTGACGCCGATCGTCGATGCCGACGTGAGCAAGATCGATTTCCTCAAGGAGATCAAGGACCTGATTGGGCTGCTGCACGAGGAATGCGCCAAGGCCGGGCGCAAAACCGACGGGTTTGACATAACAACCGGATCGGGCCCCGACCTGGATATGATTAGGCGCCTTGAGGACATCGGGGTGACGCGCGTTTTCATGAGTTCGCCCACCGCCGACCGCGATGGGATCAGCCGCTCGCTGGAGAAAATCGGTAACGAAGTAATCGCCCGACTCTGATCAGGCCGGCGCGCGACGGGTCTGCTCCGGCGCCATTTTGTCTGCCAGATGCGGCCGCGCGCGGATGTAACGCGCTGCGATAGTGAGAAGGAGCGCCGTAGCCGCGCCCGCCATGTCGAGAGTCAGGTCGCGCAGGCTGCAGCTTCGGTCGGGCAGGAAATATTGATGACCTTCGTCGGCGCCGGCTATCAGCAGGCATACGATGAGGGCAGTCAGGGGACGCAGCCCCAGTAGCCAGGACAAAAGCAGGAACAGCGTAAAGTACTCCAAAAAGTGAGCAATCCATCGCACTACTGAAAGATAATAAAATAATTGGCCGGGTGCGCTGACATGAAACAGCGATCTGAAATAGGGATAGAAGAGCGGCTCCATTCGGTGGGCCGAGAACAGAGAGGTGCCGAGAAAATAAACTCCCGCTATAAAGGCAACGAACAAACATAGCCTCGATGCGAAGCCAAGGCCCATCAGGCCGCGTCCGTACGATTTGCTGTCCTCCATCCGCTTAGATTAACCAATTTCGGAAAGTTAAAGAATCCTACCCACGCGACAGCATCAATTAGTGAAAGCACCTCGCGTCATGGTTTGCAGCGCGCGCGAGCGCCATGCTAATTGGCTGACAATGGCCGCGCTGGCTGTCGACCCCGTTCTTGCGGGCAAAAACAGCGTGCCGGGTAAGGCCGCGGACCGCACGGAGAACGTGATGAAAGCAGCGATATTTAACGGTCCTAAGCAATCCCTGGTTATCGACGAGGTAGAGATAGACAAACCCAAGGGCAGGGAAGTCCTGATCAAAAGCGTCGCGTGCGGCGTGTGCCACAGCGACTTGCACTTTGCCGACGGCGTGTGGCCGATGATGCCGCCCGCGATCCTTGGACACGAGACGGCGGGAATTGTCGAGCAGGTCGGCGGCGACGTGACTGAATTCAAGTCCGGGGATCACGTAATCGCTTGCCTGGCGCTGTTTTGCGGCTCATGCGAGAAATGCCTCAGCGGTAACCCTCATCTGTGCTTCAACACCGGGGCCACTGATCGCAAGTCCGGCGAACAGCCCCGGATGACCTACAAGGGCAAGCCGATCCAGGGCATCCTGTCGATGGCCGGCTTTGCGGAAAAGCAGTTGCTCCATGAAAACGCGGTGGTAAAGATTTCCGACGACATACCGCTGGACCGGGCGGCATTGGTCGGATGCGGCGTGACCACGGGCGTAGGCGCGGCGCTGAACACCGCCAAGGTGGCTCCTGGTTCGACGGTGGCGGTTTTCGGCTGCGGCGGAATCGGGCTGGCGGCGGTACAGGGCGCGCGAATTGCGGGAGCGCTGCAGATTATCGCGGTGGATATGTTTGAGAACAAACTCGCGATGGCCCGGCGCTTGGGAGCAACCGACACCATCGACGCGTCTTCGGGCGATCCGGTGCAGGCAATCAACAGTCTGACCGGCCGCGGCGTGGACTATTCCTTTGAATGTATCGGGCTTAAGAAGGTGGCCGAGCAGGCCATCGCCTGTCTGAAACCGGGCGGCACCGCCACGGTAATCGGGATGATTCCGCTGACCGAAAAGGTGGAGATGGACGCGGTCTCGCTGCTGTCGGAGCGCAAGCTGCAAGGCTGCTTCATGGGCTCGAGCCGCTTTCGCCTCGACGCTCCGCGATTCCTGCAATACTACCGACAGGGGCGGCTCAACCTCGACGATATGGTGACGCGCAAAGGCAGCTTGGCGGATATCGATGAGGCGTTTCGCGCGATGAAGGTGGGCGAGGTGGTTCGCACTGTTATAATGTTCGACTGAGGCGGGCGCGGGCGCCGTAAGGGACTTGCCGAGCTATCAAACCAACACGCGGCGCGAATCGCGCGGCAACAACCAACCAGGTGATTGACTATGCCACTGGACCAACAAACCAAAGCCCTCATTGACGCAATGCAATCAGCCGGGATGGTGCTCGAATTCGAGAAGATGACGGCGCCCGAAGCCCGCAAGGCGATGGACCAGATGGCGGCGGTGACGCGCGGGCCAGGCGAGCCGGTCGCCAAGGTCGAGGATCGCAACATCCCCGGTCCCGAGGTCCCGGTTCCGGTGCGGATCTATCATCCCGACGGGTCGGCGCCGTTCCCCGTGATGGTCTTCTATCATGGCGGCGGATGGGTGATCGGCAACGTCGACAGTCATGACGCGTTGTGCCGCAAGCTCACCAACGCAATCGGATGCGTTACCGTATCGGTGGATTACCGCCTCGCGCCAGAAGCGAAGTTTCCCGCCGCCGCCGAAGACTGCTATGCAGCGACGCTGTGGGTGTCCGAGAACGCCAAGTCGCTGGGTTGCGATCCCAAAAGGCTGGCGGTATGCGGTGACAGCGCCGGCGGCAACCTGGCTGCGGCGGTGCCGCTGATGGCGCGCGATCGGGGCAAGCCGCCGATCGCTTACCAGGTCCTGATGTATCCCTGCACCGACGGCAGCCTGGAGAGCGGCTCGATGAAAGAACTGGCGGAGGGCTACTTTCTCACGCGCGGTGCGATGGTCTGGTTCTGGAACCATTACGTCCACGACCATGACCGCAATCATCCTTATGCAGCGCCGATTCACGCGCCGGATTTGAAGGGCCTGCCCCCGGCGTTGGTGATCACGGCCGAATTCGATCCGCTGCGCGACGAGGGCGAAGCATACGCGGCCAAACTCCGCACCGCTGGGGTGCCGGTGACATGCACGCGCTATGACGGCACGATTCACGGCTTCGTCAGCATGGCGGACAACCTGGACAAGGGCAAAGAGGCGATCAACCAGGTCGTAACGACGCTCAAAGCGGCGTTCAAGGCATAGGCGCTTGGCGATGCCGCTGGAGCCGCAGACGAAAGCTTTGCTCGACGCTATGACGGCGTCGGGAGCGTCGCTCGACTTCGGCCAGATGTCGGCGGCGGAGGCGCGCCGCCAGATGGAGGCAAACCCTGTCACGCGCGGCAACGCGGAGCCGGTCGCAAAGGTGGAGGATCGCCAGATACGCGGACCGGGCGGTGCCCTTGCCGTGCGCATCTACACGCCTGAGGCACCGGCGCCGCGGCCGGCGATTGTGTACTTCCACGGGGGCGGTTGGGTGCTCGGCAACCTGGACGGCTCGGACGCGCAATGCCGCGCCCTCACCAACGCGGCCGGATGCGTGACGGTGTCGGTCGATTACCGCCTCGCGCCGGAGGCGAAGTTTCCCGCACCTGCCGAAGATTGCTACGCCGCAACGCTGTGGGTATCGGAAAACGCGGCGAGCCTCGGATGCGATCCGCGGCGGATTGCGGTGGCAGGGACCAGCGCCGGCGCCAACCTGGCGGCCGTGGTTCCGCTCATGGCGCGCGACCGGGGCCGGCCTGCGATCGCATTCCAGGTGCTGGTTTATCCGATCACCGACGGCGCGATGAATACGCGGTCGTACCAGGAAAACGCCAAAGGCTACTTTCTGACGGCTGCGTCGATGGCCTGGTTCTGGAACCAGTACCTCAGCGACGAGAAAGACCGAATCCATCCTTATGCGTCGCCGATCAACGCGGCTGACCTACGCGGTCTGCCGCCGGCGCTGGTGATTACCGCCGAGTTCGACCCACTGCGCGACGAGGGCGAAACGTACGCCGAGCGCCTGAGGGCCTCCGGTGTGCCGGTGACTTGCACGCGCTATGACGGCACGATTCACAGCTTCGTGAGCATGTCGGCAATATTGGACGCCGGCAAACGGGCATTCGAGCAGATTGTCGCGGCGCTGAAGGACGCGTTGGGCCACTAATCAGGATTGTCGCACCGCGCGACTATTTTTTGCAGCCGCCATCCTTTGTCGTAATCCTTCGCGCGCTCAGGATAACGACAAGGGCAAACGGGCCGAAGCAACGCAGCACGCCTGGTTGCGCGCATCAGCTCGCACCCGGTATGTACCAGCCCTACACCGGAAAGCGGCGGTCCACTCCGATCTTGCGCCTCCGCAGTTGCTCGCGCCGCTCCTGCGCGCCGATCCGTCGGGCGTTGGACGGCAGCAGCTTTGACAAATCCGCTATCTTAACCAGCCTGGTGCTCGGAACGGGGTGTTCGTCAGCCTCCACCCATCTTTGATTCACCATCCCAACGCAATGTCCGCCGACGTCTAACCAATTCGGAATTCCGGGATCGGCGTGGGACACTGCTATCCGTACGGAGCCGTCATCTTCGTAGGCTGCCTGTTTGCCGTTGAGCGACGAGAAGCGGTAGCGATAGTCGGTCGAAGTGAACCAACGATTGGCGAGTTCAAAGTTCCAGTATGCGCATCGCGGCGGCTTCACCTCGAAGATCAGCGCCTCATCGGGTTGAATTTTCCAATAACAAAACTGCAGTTGCCGCCCGAGCGACTGGCTCTGGCCGTCGCCCGCCCAAACCGGCATCCCGCTGACGAACACGTTGGGTTTGCCCGCGTAATGCTCCACCCATTCCACCCATCGCTTGGAATCCGAGACAAACCAGTCGCCCGCCTCCTTAAGGCCGCGAATCAACCGCTCCGGCGTCAGCGGCGCCGGTGGTCCCTCGACGCCGACGCGCTCGATACGCATCCACATCGGTTCTTCGGTATCCCATTCACCGAAGAACTGCCGGGTAAAGAGATAGTTGGGCCCGGGTCCGAGTTTGAGCCAGTTTCCCGGATGCTGCTGCGCACTGAGCGCGATCTGAAAACTCCCGTCCCATTCCGTCTTGAGCTGGCTGTTATTGATCGCGGAGTGGGTGATGGAGAACTCAGCGCCGTTGATCAGGAATGAAACCCACGAAACCGTTCCGCGGTTGCCTACGATTCGGTAGGTGTGCGCGCCGTCAAGCCACGTGACCAGGTAGGTGCAGTCGGGATTGTCGCCGAATGATTTGTTGACCGGCGTTTGTAATTGCCACAATTGCGGATAGAGCGGGTCGTTGAATTCGAATTTTTCGCTCAGCGCCTTGGAGATGTAGCGCGAGAGGTATTGAAAGCCGGTCGCCCGATCCAGGGGCGTTGCGCCGAGTGTGTCGTTGAATATCAGGCTCTGCGCGCCCTTGAGCTTGTCGCAGAATTCGTCCCAGGCACGCTTGAGCTGTTCGTCATAGGGTGTGCTTCCAAACGCCATGATCATTCTCCCTTGAGACTCGCCGTCAAGATCTGGAAGTTGGCTCAAACCAGGCGAAATCACAAGCCGCACCGCCGCCCGGTCATCGGCTTTTCCGGCGCCATGGCAGGAGTCAGGCGTGCGGCAGGATGATCGGCTTGATGGCGGAGAAGTTGCGCATCGCTTCGTATGCGTCGTTGACCTTTGACAGCGGGTAGCGCGTACTGACCATCGCGTCGAAATCGAAGCGCTCGCGATTGTTGCGCATGAACTCCATCGCCTTGTAGTAATCGGTGGTCTCGGCCGAGAGTGAGCCGATCACGGTCATCTCGCGTCCCACGATCCCGCTGGGGGCGATCGAAACCTCGTCGCGATTGGTCTGGCCGATCACCAGATAGCGTCCGCCACGGCGCACCATGTCGATTCCTTCGCGGAAAGCCGTCTTGGCCCCCGAAGCCTCTATGACGATATCTGCGCCGCGCCCGCCGCTGAGCGCCATCACCTGATCCTGGCGCTCTTTGGCATTGAGCTTTTCGACCGAGATGAGATGATTTGCGCCCCATCGGCGCGCGATATCCAGCCTTACCTCGGGCGCGCCGATTGTGACGACTCTGCTGGCGCCCGCCCTCGACGCCATCGCCGTGGCAAACAAGCCCACCGGGCCGGCCCCCTGGACCACGACCGTGTCGTAGTCGTGCACCGCGCCCAGTTTGTCGAACGCATGCACGACGGTGCGCAGCGCGCATGAAGCCGCCGAGGCCCATTCGCTCTTCACCTCGGTCGGGATCTTGATCTTGCCCGATGTCGGATAGACGTAGCAGTACTGCGACAGTCCGCCGACCAGGAAAGGATACTTGCGGCAGGACGCGAAATTGTAATTGCGCCGGTTGGGGCACAGCGATTCCTGCTTGGTGACGCGGCACCAGAAGCATTGACCGCAGGTGGCGGGACTCCAGATGATGCGGTCGCCCTCGGTCAGCGGCTGTCCGACCGCGTCGCACCGCACGTCGCCCCGGTCGACTATAGTGCCCATCATCTCATGGCCCGGAATAATCGGCAGAAAGGGCTCGATCGGCAGCATGATGGTGCCGTCCCACATATGGATATCGGAGCCGCAGAGCGATGCCACGTCGGTCCGCACCAGCATCGCACCGGGCTCGAAATCCCGCGGCACGTTGACCTCCTCGATACTGACCGGCTCCTTGATGCGGTTGATTACCGCCGCTTTGCAGGTGCTGGGAATTGTCGCCATCGTCGTCTCCGTAGCGGTTGCGAAGATTATCCGCCCTCAGCTGAGTACGTCTTTTTTCCACGCGCACGCCGCTTTGACGCCGCGGCGGGCTTGGAGGCGGGGTTCGAATTCTCGCCCTCAAGCCGCACCAAAAGCTTGCGCAGGATACGATTTAGCGCGTCGATCTCGCCCGACGTCAAGGTATTGGCGGTGTGCATTTCGGGTTCGTCCGCCAGCATACCAAGCATCACCGTTGAATCGATCAGGCTATGGCCGCGGCGGGTCAGGCGCACCAGGATGCCGCGCCGATCGCCCGGATCCGGGTTGCGCTCGACCAGTCCCAGGGACTCCAGGTGATCCACCTGGCGGGTCATGGTTGCTGACGGCGCGAAGCATTCCTTGAGGAGCTGCGTTGGATTCAAACAAAAATCCGGTCCGGCACGGCGCAACGCGGCGATTGCCAGCAATTCGCGAACGTTGAGCCCGGCCTTGGCCGCCACGCGCGCCAGCCCGGCTTCGAAGAAGAAAGCGGCGCGCTGGATGCGAGACACCGCCGCCATCGCCCGCGAGTCGCGATCAGGATATTCGGCGTGAATCTCGGCCAGCATCCGATCGACGAAATCCTGCGCAGCGGCGGCATTGTCGGGCTTCCGTTGCTTTGACCCTCTCGCCTTTCGCATCGCAAGCCAAACAGCCTACGATGGCTCGCAGTTGCCTACAAGGACTCCCCTGTTAAGCGGGAAAGCACAGCGAAGCTGGAAAACAAAATCGGTTAGTGCCTGCCTGAAGCAAGCGTATGGCGATGTGGGCTGCCGGCGCTCAGAAACCGGCTCAGGTCGTTCGCTTGGCCCTAACTTTTGATATGCTGGCGACGGATACGCACGGTATTGCGTAGAATCTCAATCTCTGTGAGAGCCCACTATGGACGTTAATCAGATCGATCTACTGAGTCCCGACAGCTTCGTAAGGGGCGTTCCCCACGAATGGTTCACCTATCTGCGGCGCAACGCCCCAATCTACAAGCATCCGGAGCCGGCAGGACCCGGCTTTTGGGTGATCACCCGCTACGACGACGTCGTTTCGGTTGGCCGCGATTCGCAAACTTTCTCCTCCGAGGCGGAACGTGGCGGAGTCGTTCAGCTCAGGGACGATATGATGGACGACTTCAACCGGGGCGGCCGCATGATGCTCACCATGGACCCGCCCGATCATACCCGCTACCGTTCCCTGGTTAACAAAGGCTTCGTGCCCCGCATGATCAATGCGCTGGCGCCGCACATCCGGGAAATTACGAGCGGGATTATTGATCGGGCAATCGGCAAAGGCGACCAGTGCGACTTCGTCGTCGATGTGGCGGCGGAGCTTACGCTGCAGGTGATAGCCGAGTTGCTGGGCGTGCCACTGGAGGACCGTCACCAGGTGTTCGAGTGGAGCAACCGCCTGATCGGCAGCGAGGATCCGGAATACGCTATCAGCGACGAACTGGTGCGGCAGGCGCAGTTCGAGATGTTCATGTACGTCAATGCGCTTGCGGCCAAGCGTCGCAACGAGCCGCGCGATGATCTGGTCACGACTCTGTTTAACGCCGAGATTAACGGCGACCGGCTGTCCGAGATGGATTTCAACCTCTTCTTCCTTCTCCTCGCGGTGGCTGGCAACGAAACCACCCGCAACGCGCTCTCCCACGGCCTTCTTACTTTTACCCAACATCCGGAACAGTATCGAATGCTGGTCGATGATCCGTCGCTGGTGCCGTCGGCGACCGAGGAGATACTGCGCTGGGCTTCGCCAGTCATGTATTTTCGCCGCAACGTGACCCGCGACACCGAATTGCGCGGGCAACGGTTCAAGGCGGGCGACAAGGTGAGCATCTGGTACGTCTCCGCCAACCGCGACGAGGAGATTTTCGCCGACCCCTTCCGCTTCGACATCACTCGCTCCCCTAATGAGCACGTTGCCTTCGGCGGCGGCGGTTCTCATTTCTGTCTCGGCGCAAACCTCGCGCGAATGGAGATCAACATCCTGCTCCAGGAGTTGGTCAAGCGCGTCCCGGCACCGAAGGTGGTGGGCGACGTGAAGCGGTTGCGCTCAAACTTCATCAATGGGATCAAGCATCTGCCGGTCCAGCTCGGACCTGGCCGTGCCGCCTGACGATCGGGAGTTTGGCGGTTCCGACCGGGTTTCCAGATACACAACCCGAAGGCAGACAGCCCTATTCAACCGCCAGCCGGAATGATAGGTTGCCGCCATGTTTACCGTGAGTTCCATGACGGACACCAAGTTTTCAAGGGCGAGTTTCACCACGATGAAACCCCGCCGCTGGAAAACTCGAAGGAGCTCGCTCCTGAGGTGACATCTTCGTGATTCCGCCGATCCAACTGAACGCGCGTGGCGGCGGCAGCGGGTCCCGCTATACTTACCTGATGAAGAACTTTCCTACCGGCGCCCCCGAGCGCGTAAAGGAGGTCACAATGAAAGCCAGAGCACTAATCGCTAGCGCGGCCGTCGTGTTTTTGTGCGGCGGATTCGGTGTCTGTTTTGCCGCCGAAGGATCCACGCCGGAGACGCCGGCTGCATCCGCCCCTTCGCCCGCGCCCGAGTCAGCCCCCGCCCCCGCGCCGAAGGCGAAGCACCATCGCATGCATCGCCGCCACGGCAAGCATCATGCGCAAAAGGAGTACACCGAACAGGAGTTGCAGCAGTACCAGTCGCAACCCCCGGCTAAGTGAGTTCCTGCTGCCGTTCGAGCCTACGGCCGCCCGTTTTCGATGGGCGATCCGCACAAGGGTGCGGGATGTTTGAGCGGGCGATTTCCGCCCGGCGGAACCCGCAACCTGACGGTAGCCTTTATTAGATAAGCGGCGCCAGTAGTGGTTTCGTCACCGACCCGGACGAAAGTTTCGCCGGCGGCGGAATCGCCAGTTCAGTTGAGCCGTCCGAGATGGGGCAAAGTTCGATCCACTTGCGCCTGCTTCGCTTCGGCCTTGGCGGGGACCCACCACTTCGACCAGGCGCCTTTCCCATTGCACGCCAAATAGCCTACGATGAGCCGCGGCGGCCCATGAGGTCCTGCACGTTAACCGGAAGCGATCGGGGCGTGGTGATCGGTATCTGACAGCGCGTTGTCTCTGTTGAGCAAGGACAATCGAGTTATCCACTCTCAGCCCACGGTTTCGATAAGATCCCAGATCCGCCTTCTGCATGATGCTTACCGGATCAAAATGCGTGTTTCTGCACTGATGGGGAACTGTTGTGTTGAGGGCGAAAAATGGGGCAGGAACAGCCACAAACAAACGTTCCCTGAGATCTGTATTGCAAAAGCTGTGGTCCTAGGGATTCCAACTTTTTCGCGTGCCTCTGCACTTGGTTCTCCGAGGTTGTGTGCTTGGAGAAAGGTGCTTTGGAACTTCCCTAGATTTGGCAAGCTGATTATCTGCTCCGACCACGTCGCCGACGGCGGTTCGAGCCGCCCACGTGGCCGAGTGCTTGCACAAAGATAAATCCAGGTCGGCTGAATTTCCAGTCGTGACAAAAGATGCGAATGGCCTCTCTTCTTTCAAATTTTTTTCGACTCCGCGCTTTTTTTCGCAAGAGGATCAAGAATTGCCGCCCCTAACACCGGGACGAGGCCATCGGCCAGAAATACCATGTCACCCGCTTAACCCGCCTAACCCATAGATGCGCTGCCGGAACGTTATGCCTTCCGAGCGCGTTTTGTCTTGTCGGGATTACGCAAAATTGAAATACACCTCATGTTCGAGTGTCTGCGTTCGTCGATGAAGCGCGCTTTCAACTCCAGTTCGATCACCGGCTTTAAATTAGTGAGACGCTGGCCGAAGCCCTGAACGGTTGCCGGCAAGCTCAGCTGGTTCTCTCGGGCGACCATTTTGCACATCTCGAAAAGCTCCCCAATGAAAATCGGACCGATGTCGTCACCAGCCTGGTTAAGCAAGATATTGAGCGCCACAATAACGTCGTCTGCGTCGCAACTGAGGAGCCCCTGCGCCTTTTGCAACTCCTCTAAAAGACGAAGGTTTTCGTTCGTCTTCTCGGAGTCATTTTTTTGCGTTGATGGGCCGAGAATGAACCAGCCGAAATCGGCCATTCGCAAAGGTCCTGCTTTCGGTTGAGCCTGAGCGAACCTATCCGCCGCGGAGCCGAGGCTCCTAAGGAGGTCTCCCATGATGCGGGATCGGCGGGAAGCAAGCTCATCGAAGAGCACGGAATCGGGCACGAATCGCTCTGGTCTGCCGCAAAATAAGGGCAGCACACGTTCGGCAATATCTGCGCGCCCAAAAGGACGGCCGGATGAAACCATCAGCCGCGCAGTCGGATCGACCGAGACCGCTTCATTTGCAAGGCCGTGCCGTTGCGCCTCAAAACGTGCGCCGGTGGCAAAGTTTGAGATGGCATCCTGAAGCCATGCCGGCTTGCAGTCCACGTTGTCGAGCGCCAACACCACCCGGGTCGACACAGCCGCAACGAAGTCGGCATGTCGCCATCCACTAAGCGCGCAGACTTCAAAACGCGGTCCAATTAGAAGTCGGCCAATCAGCCGTAGCGACGTGGTTTTGAAAGTCCCCTGAGTCCCGAAGAACGCAGGGATCATTTGGTTCCCGCGCAGAGCCGGGAAGAACCACTGACGCAAGCTGGCTCCCAGCCAAGAAACTTGATCTTCCCTGGAGACCCGGTGGGTGAAATTCGTCAACTTGAACCGATTCAAAAACCATTCAAAATCATCAAGAAACTCGGACGCTTTAAATTCGGGTTCCCAGCTGTCGGCATCGAGGTCGGTGATGAAAAAAATATCATCCTCTCCATTTAAGCCGCGCGTCCATTCGCCACCCCGCTCCCGTCTCCATGCGCCTCGACCTCCATTTGAGACGACCAAACGCCCGGTTTCAGGATCATAGTAGGACAGCGACTGAATCTCGATCGCCTTCGCTTGCTTGGCAGCGTTGTCCAAACGGTCCAACACAAATCTCAGAACACCTTCGGTGGCGCCCAGGCCGGTCTGAGCTTTCAAGAAATCAAGGAAGCGGGCCTCATGTAAATCAAGCAAGCGTCGCTCGGAGTCTGAGAAATAAAAAAGCCGGCCGCCATGCGTCCTGAAAAACGATCCGTGAACTTGCAGTTCCGTTTGAACGCGCTCGGCAATGTGTCGAGATCTGTCGAAAGCGGCCAGACTTTGGTCCAGTGCAATCTGACGGACGGTCTGAACTAAATCAAGGCCGAAGGGAAGTAGTGGCGCGCCATTAACTTCAGCGGCGTTGCCGTTTTTAGTGACTCCGTTACTAACCATATCCGGAAATCTCCTCGTCCATCGCAGGATGAACAAACTAGGCTATGTGCTTCGAGAATGAACGGGAGATTAGTCGCAGGCACGGATTGCACCCGCCGGAAGATACACATCAGTAAACGCAATACATAATAACAGAACCAGCGCCGTGTGCAAGAACTCGCCGTAGCATCGATTCCAGTTCTGTGCTTGCCGCCGCAAAACGGTAGTTTCTTGGGGGCTCAACGGTAGTTCTTTGGCGGCTCGCCGAGCCGTTCGGTCGATTCCTGCGGGATTGCATCTGCAAATACCCGAAATACGGAAGTGATAATTTTGGTTACGAAGCACCCGCTTTGCCGGTCGCAAAAAAGTTGCGCGCAGGTGGGGTAGATCGGCCCCGCTATCTTGCTCGGCAACGGTAGTAGCTTGGCGCAGGCGAACTTGGGCGGAATAACGATCGGCCTAACGGGAGCTTGGGGCGCGACCTGGACCCTGGAAAGCGCATTCAACGCGGTCATTAGGGGGAATTGCAGGGAGCCAGTGATCCAAGCTTCGGGATTTATCGTCCCGTTGAAAAATCAGATTCGAACCTCCGGACAAGGGGCGCAGGAGCTACGATTCTGAGGCCAAGATTACAAACCAAAGATCCGCTGCCGATAGGATTCGCTCATTAAAGATTTCTGCAGAATCGTTCCGCACGCCTTCCCGCTTACTCAATGGCTTAACCGGAGCTCGACTTTGGCTCTCTCCCCAGTTGCTCGACCGCAATCCCGGAGAGCCTGGAAAGTGCCATTACCTGTCGGAGATTTACATCCAGCATATGTCCGGCGGCCATCCAGTTATAGACCGTCTGGCGGGTAACCCCGAGCTTGCGCGCAACGGCAGTGACGCCCCCCGCCAACTCCACTGCGGCTTCCACCAGATTCACTTCCCGACGCCTGCGCCCCATGCTGGGCAAAGCTACCTTCATGCGCACAGGGTGGTCAATCGGAGCGCGTCGACCTCGATCTGGATGTCAATCTTAATTGACGATAGTCGTATAGTATTGAGGCCGTCCGACATTCGCGTATAGAAGGATTTAGGATCTGTCAGAGAAATATATTCACAGCATCTAACGGACCAGATATATGCCGTAATTTGCGTCTTTTTCATTTGACAAACCACGGCTATTACTGCTATCTTTTTGGTTGTAGCGAACGTCTTCCAGGCACCAGTGCCGACAACATTCCGTAGAGTTCACAGACGGATGCATCACCTACGAACCGCATGCCCCCGGGCGTATCGATGGCGTCCGCGTCGCCCGCGTGATCATGGCCTATACCTTCACCGACGAGATCAGCGGCGAGGAGGTCACCGCCAGGGTCGCCGGTGAGGGACTCGACGTCGGCGACAAGGCGTCCTACAAGGCGATGACCGGCGCGCTGAAGTACGCCCTGCTGCAGTCCTTCTTGCTGGCCACCGGCGACGATCCGGAGGACGAACACGCCGAGTCGCGCACCGCGCCAGGATCGGAGCGGCTGATCACCGCCGAGCAGGCGTGCGAGCTGCAGAGATTAATCGAAGAGACCGGCACTGAGCTCGAACGGGTGCTCGCCTATTACAAGCTCTCCGCGCTGGGCGAAATGAGCGAAGCTTCCTATTCGCGTGCCCTCGAACTGCTCAAGCGCAAGCTCGGTAAACAGGGCCAAGGGGGTGGAGTGCATGCCCAGAATTGAGCGGTTCCATCAGAACACTCCCGAGTGGCACCGCTGGCGGAAGGAAGGGATTGGAGCCAGCGATGCTCCGGTGATCATGGGCGAGGCACCGTTTAAGACCGCAAGAACGCTGTGGTCGATCAAGACCGGGCGAATGCAGGAAGAACCATCGGGTCCGGCTGCGCGGCGTGGCCACGAACTGGAGCACTTCGCCCGTCGCGCCTATGAGCGACAGACGGGAATCCAGATGGAGCCGCTGTGCCTGGTCCATGCAGAGTTGGAGTGGATGCGTGCGTCGCTCGATGGGCTGAGCTTTGACGGCTCCACGCTCGTGGAAATTAAATGCACACTGAGCCTGCGGGATCGCGCCTTGGCACACCAAGGTCGTATCCCGTCTCAGTACTATGCGCAGTTACAGCATCAACTGGAGGTCTCCGGAGCGCAACAGGCGCACTACTGGTCCTTCCACGGGAGCAACGGAATCCTGATTGAGATCCGCCCCGACCGGGAATACGCAAAGCGCTTGGTGGAAGCAGAGGTCGCGTTCTGGCAACTGGTGAAGGAAAACCGCTGGCCTGAAACAACCAGCGAGGAACTGGATCTGGGAGGGGATCCGGAGTGGCGTTACGCCGCCCTTCGTTATCGTGAAGTCAGGCTCCGGCTGGAAAGCGCGACATTCGAGGAGCACCGGCTGCGCGCAACGCTTGCACGCCTGGCGACGGCGCGGCGCACCCACGGCTGCGGTGTCGAAGTCTTGAAGAGTTCGCGCAAGGGCGCGGTTGATTACTCGGCGGTTCCCGAGCTGCGCGGGGTCAACCTGGAACCCTACCGCAAACCGCCGGTGCCGGTCGTCAAAATCAATTTCATCGAACCCAACCGGCAATAGACTGTCATGGAAGAATTTTTCGGCTTTCGTAATTTCCGCCACTTCGAGAGCACCCGCAGGGAGATCAAGCTGCCTTATGACCTGCTCAACGACATCCGTTTCCGCCAGCTTCCCGATGCTCAGAAAGCCCACCTGATCTGTCTGCTGCTGCTCTCGGCGAGAATGCACAATCTCCTGCCCAACAGTCCCGTCAAGCTGGAGCGGCTCATTGGGGCGACCGAGCCTTTGGACCTGAGCGCGTTCGCCGATTTCGTCGATTTCGCCCAAGTGGAAAAACTCACCTGGGAGGACCGCTTTGCCAACCGGCGCGTGCCCGACAGCATCCGCGCGGCAGTGCTGGTGCGTGACGACGGGCGCTGTCGAAAATGCCGGCGGGCGATAAATCTGGAAATGGATCACATCGTTCCGGTCAGCAAGGGTGGCAAGACCGAGGAGTCCAATCTCCAAACTCTCTGCCGGCGTTGCAACCGGGCCAAGTCCAAGAAGCTGGTTCCCGGTCTCTGAGATGAGAGCGGCCGGCGAACCAACCCGCAGCATCGCCGTCGAACTGGTCCTGCTGTGTCTGCGGGAACTTGAGCCCCGGGTTGCGGCAAATCCGGAACTGCTGGTCTCGACCGAGGCGGTGCTCTCGTTCGCAGCGGTCAGGTACGGCGACCCACTGACGTGGCAGCACTGGCGCAGGATTCTCGGGAAATACGAAAAAAGCGAGCTCATCGAGCATATGGTCGGCGCGCCGGTTCGTATCGATCGCGGGGACGCTGGCTCTGCAGCGGACAAACTGATCGGACTCGTCCTCGAGTCCGGAATCGAGTTCTTTCATGATCCTGACCAGCAGGCCTGGGCGTCCGTTCGCGTCGATGGCCATTGGGAGAATCATCCTGTCCGCTCCCGGCCCTTCCAGCGCCTTCTACTGCGGACCTATTACCGGGCGACGGGCGAGAGCCCCGGCCCGCAGGTAATCCGCGCCGCGCTCGACCTGTTCGAAGCCAAAGCCCTGTTTGACGGCGAGGAAGCTCCCATCAACCTGCGGGTCGCAAGTCACAAGGGAAAACTTTATCTCGACTTATGCGATCGTGCCTGGCGGGCGGTGGAGATCGGAGCCGAAGGTTGGCGGATAGTAGATCAACCGCCGCCAAGGTTTCATCGTGCCCGTGGCTCACAGCCGCTACCCGCACCGGAGAGCGGCGGCAGTCTGGACGAATTGCGCCGATTTCTAAACGTCGACGATCGCGGCTGGACTCTTATCAAGGCCTTTTTGGTCGCCGCGCTGCGTCCTGGCGTGCCGTGCCCGATCCTGGTCGCCAAGGGAGAGCAGGGAGCGGGAAAGACCACCGCGTGCCGAATAATGAGCGCGCTGATCGACCCGCGCACCGGATCGCTGCGGGGTATACCCCGTGAGGTCCGCGACCTGACCGCGGCGGCAAGGAATTCCTGGATTGTATGCTTCGATAACTTAAGCCACCTGCCCGACGAACTGGCCGACGCCGCCTGCCGGCTGGCCACCGGTGGTGGCTTCGGGGGCCGGGAACTCTATAGTGATCATCAGGAAGCGCTCTTCGACGCTGTCCGTCCGATAGTATTCAATGCGATTCCCGACCTGGGTGCGGCCCGGCCCGATTTTCTCGACCGCGCAGTGATCGTGGAGTTCCTCGACATGAAGCCTGAGGCGCGGCGCGACGAGGCGCAGTTCTGGCCTGAATTCGAAGCAGCACGACCGCGCATTTTGGGTGCGATGCTCGATGCCGTCAGTGTGGGACTTACGAACCTGCCCAAAGTCAGGCTCGAGCAGCTGCCGCGGATGGCCGACTTCGCGCTCTGGGTAAAGGCGTGCGAGGAAAGTCTCGGAATGAAACCAGGGGAGGCCGTGGTTGCCTACCAGTCCAACCGCGCCGAGGCGCACAAGCTGGCACTTGAGTTCTCGCCGCTGTACGAGCCGGTTGCCGAACTGGCCCAGGAGGGCTTTAGCGGGACCATCGCAGAACTGCTGGCACGCCTTAACGGAATGATGAGCGAAAGTATGCGCCGGTCGGTACGCTGGCCCAAGGCGCCCAATGCGCTGGGCAATGCGCTGCTCCGCATGGCAAGCAATCTGCGTGCTGCCGGAATCGAGATCCAGTTCAGTCGCGCCGATATCCTCGGCAGGCGCGTCGTCTCATTGGTCTGCGTTTCCGAGTCAGGGAAAAGATCGTCAGTTGCTGCCAGTGACCATCAGTAGCTTCCAGCTCGTTGTATCTGCGTCCTACCCGGAAAACATTGAAATGGCCAAGCAATTCAAGAGCTTTCGCCGGTAGCTGAGGCCTGTTGAACACAACTGACGGCAACTGACGATCTTTTTCGGGGTTAATATATGCCGTCCCAAAGTACGCAACGCGGTGGGTAATGCCCTGCCGGACACATCGCATACCAAGCGACGGGGATTGACGGAAAAGCAGGTGCAGGTTAGAAGCTGCGCAGTAACTTCATTCGGAGATATTGTGATAACAGCGGGGCGCGGCCCAAGCCAGGCTAGGAGTTAAACGCCATGAAATACAACGTGATTTCTGCCGATTCCCATATCAATGAGCCGCCCGGGACCTGGGTCGATCGGGTGCCGGCAAAGTTCAAGGACGTTGCTCCGCATGTCGTACCCACCAGCGACGGCGGCGAGGGCTGGAAGTTTCCCGACGAGCCGCAGGCGCACAGCTTTGGGCTGGTGTCAGCCGCGCTTCAAAAGGGTGAAATTCGCGGTCCCGATCGTTACATCCCGACCGGGCTCAAGTTCGACGAAATCGCGCGTGGCTCGTGGGATCCCAAGCAGCATATCGAGGATATGAAGGCAGATGGGTGCGACGCCTCGGTCTTATATTTTGGTGTGGCCGCCGGCCTCTACAATATGAAGGATCGCGAGTTACGCCTGGCCTGCTTCCGCGCTTTCAACGACTGGCTGGGCGAGTTTTGTTCGTACGATCTTGCACGATTGGTCGGTCCGCCGCTGCTGCCGGTCGAAGAGGACACTATTCAGGACGCTCTCGACGAACTAAACCGCAACGCCAGGCAATGGAACATCAAGAGCGCCCAGATTCCGATCTTTCCCTGGAAGCGCTACCACGACAAATTCTATGATCCGCTATGGGCCGCGGCGCAGGAAATGGATCTGCCGCTGGCATTTCATCGCGGCCTGAATCGTCCTTTTGCGTTCGGTGCTCCCAATCAGGGCGGTCCGTGGATGGCCAACCAGGTCATGCGCGACTTCTCTTACTCGATGCCGTTTGCCGACCTGGTATTCGGCGGCGTTTTCGACCGCTTTCCCAATCTGAAATTCGTGTCCGCCGAGGGCCGCACCGGATGGCTGATTCATTTTGTGCAGCGTGCCGACGAAAGCTTGCGCCGCCACGGACCCTGGTTGCACGCGAAGCTCACGCGACTGCCCAGCGAGTGCGTCAAGCACAACCTGTATTCGACCTTTATCGAGGATCGGGCCGGGATTTTGATGCGGGAAATGATCGGCGTGGACACGCAAATGTGGAGTTCCGATTATCCGCACAGCGACAGCACCTGGCCCAACTCGATGAGGATCATCGAAGAGCAATTTGAGGGCGTGCCCGCGGAGGACAAGTACAAGATGGTCGCGGGCAACGCGGTGCGTTTGTACAAGCTGGGCTGAGCCGGTGTTCGCATGAGCTACATGGTCGGGGTTGATATCGGCGGCACCTTCACCGATTGCGCCGTGTTTGACGATCGGGCGGGGCGGTTCATCACCGGCAAGGCGCCCACCACGCCGCAAAATCCCGCCGAGGGTTTCTTCAAGGCGCTGGAAGCGGCGGCGTCGGCCGCAGGCATAGAAGTGCGCCAGTTGCTCTCCAATGCTGCGACCCTGGTCAACGGCACCACGGTCGGCACCAACGCGATCGTCACCAAGCGGGGCGCCAAAGTCGGCTTGCTCACCACCGCTGGCCACGGTGAAGCGCTGATGATCATGCGCGGTGGGGGGCGCACCAAGGGAGTTTCGATCGACGAACTCCTCTACATCCCCGGCGCGCACAAGGCTGAACCGCTGGTCTCGCCCGATTGTATCGAAGAGGTAGTCGAGCGAGTCGATTGCAAGGGAAGCATTGTGGTTGCGCTCGACGAGCTCGGAGCTGAAGCCGCGCTGCACAGATTGCTGGCCAGGGGTGTCGAAGCGCTGGCGATTTGCCTGCTGTGGTCGCCGATGAATTCTGCTCACGAACAGAAGCTGGCCGCGATGGCGCGTCGGGTAAAGCCCGGACTGTTCGTCAGTTGCTCGCATGAAGTCTCTCCGATGGTCGGGGAATATCCGCGCGCGGTCGCCGCAGTGTTCAACGCGTGTATCGGTCCGTTGATGAAGCGTTACGTTAGCGGGCTTACCAGGCAGGCAGCAGACGCAGGGTACCAGGGCCGCTTTCTCTTCGCGCAATGCGTCGGCGGATGCGTTCCGGGCGAACAGGTCGAGGCGGTGCCGCTTTACACTATCGATTCAGGTCCGGTCAGCGGCGTTGCCGCCTCCGCTATCCTGGGGCCACCCATGGGCTATCCCAACATCATCACCACCGACATGGGCGGGACCACCTTCGACGTCGGTATTGTCTATCAGGGCGCGCCGCTGACGCGCAGTGCGACGGTACTGGGCCGCTATGAAATGGCGGTGTCGATGGTCGACGTCGTGTCGATCGGCGCCGGCGGCGGCAGTATCGCGTATATCGATCCCGCCTCGCGGGGGATGCGCGTCGGACCACGCAGCGCCGGGGCGGAGCCGGGGCCGATATGTTACGGCCAGGGCGGCATCGAGCCGACCGTGACCGACGCCAACGTGGTGCTGGGCATTATCGATCCGGATTATTTCCTGGGCGGCAAGCGCAAACTGAACGCCGAACTCGCCCGCGAAGGGGTGGGGCGGCTGGCCAGCGCGTTGGGGCTTGGCCTGAAGGAGGCCGCGGCCGGCATCTGCCAGATCGTGGATAATATGATGGCCGGAGAGATCCGCCGCATGACGCTGTTTCGCGGCTACGACCCGCGCGAGTTCGTAGTCTTCGCTTTCGGCGGCGGCGGCCCGACGCATGCCGGCGCCTATGCACGGGAGTTGGGCGTCAAGCGGGTGGTGGTGCCGTTGGGTAATTGCGCGGCCGTTTGGTCTGCGCTTGGCACCTACCTGGGCGGTGTCGTGCACGTTTACGATCGCAACGAGTTCATGCGGGAGCCGTTCCAGGCGCACGCGCTCAATCGGATTTTCACCGAGATGGAGGAGCAAGCGGGCCAGCAGCTTGCGGTCGAGGGCTTCGCGCGCTCCAACATGCGATTCGAGCGCTTCATCAGCCTTAAATACGGAGCGCAAATCTCCTCGCTGGAGATTCCGTTTCCACATGCCGGCCTGACTCAGAACGACGTGGGCTCGTTGGTTGACGCTTTCGAAGCGACTTATGCCAGGCGTTATGGCGAAGGCGCGGGCTTTCGTGAAGCGGGAGTCGAGGTCATGAAGCTGCGGCTGCGCGCGGTAGGGCGCCTGCCTGAAGTCAACCCCGTCAGATTGCCCAACCGCGCGGCCAACGGATACGGGCCGGCGGCGGTCATCGGCAAGCGGCGGGTTTATTGGTGGGAGGCCGAAGGCTTCCTTGAAACGCCGGTGCTGAACGGTGAACGCCTCGGTCCCGGAGCCGAAGTGCAAGGGCCGGCGATTATCGAACTGCCGCATACGACGATGCCGGTGCGCCCGCGGCAAACCAGCCACGTGGACGATTACGGCAACATTGTCTTGAACGTCGGCGGTTGAAGGCGCTTTAATCCAATCAACATTCTCGACAAGGGCAGGGAGCAGCCATGAGTACAATCGCGGAGCACGAATTCAAGGTCATCGGAACCCGGCCCATACGCCACGATGGCATCGACAAGGTCACGGGGCGCGCCAGGTACGGCGCCGACTACAGCCAGCCGGGCATGCTCCACGGCAAGGTGCTGCGCAGCCCGCACGCGCACGCGCGGATCAAATCGATCAGCGTGGAAAAGGCGCTGCAGATGCCCGGGGTCAAGGCGATCATCACCAGCAAAGATCTGATTGACCTGCCCGCCCGGCGCGCATCGCTGGGCGAGATGATGATGAATCCGCATGACATCTCCCACAACATCCTGGCGCGCGATCAGGTGTTGTATAACGGGCACGCCATTGCGGCCGTCGCGGCAACGTCGCCGCATATCGCCGAGGAAGCGCTCAACCTGATCGAGGTCGAGTACGAACCGCTGCCGTTCGTCCTAAACGTCAAGGATGCAATGGCGCCGAATGCGCCACTGGTGCTCGAAGATCTCCGCAACCAGGAGTTTGGCCAGGTGGTGGCGAACGAGCCGATGGAACTGTTCATGGCGCCTTCCAAGGGCACCTCGGACAAGCCCGGCAATATCGCGGCTCATTTCCAGTTCCAGCGCGGCAGTTTGGAGGCTGGATTCAAGTCGGCCGATTTCATAGTTGAGCGCGAGTTCAACACCCAGATGGTCCATCAAGGATATATCGAGCCGCACAACGCGCTCGGAATTTACAACGCGGACGGCCAGGCAACGCTTTATTGCTCAACGCAGGGACCGTTTGAAGTGCGGATGCTCTGCTCGCTGCTGTTGGGCGTCTCCGCAGGTAAGATTCGAGTCGTCCCCGCCGAAATCGGCGGCGGCTTCGGCGGCAAGACTACAATCTACCTTGAGCCGCTGGCGCTGTTGCTGTCGCAAAAAACCGGGCATCCGGTAAAGCTCGTGATGACCCGCGCCGAAGTCCTGAAGGCGACCGGTCCTACTTCGGGCTCATACATGAAGGTCAAGATGGGCGCGACCAAGGGAGGACGGATTACCGCGGCAGAAATTTCTCTGGCGTTCGAGGCGGGCGCCTTTCCGGGTTCGCCGGTTGGTCCCGGCGCGATGTGTGTGATTGCTCCATACGACATCCCCAACTTCCTGATCGACGGCTTTGACGTGGTCGTCAACCGGCCCAAGACCGCGGCCTATCGCGCTCCCGGCGCGACCAATGCCGCCTTCGCGTCGGAATCCGTAATCGACGAACTGGCCGAGAAGTGCGGGATGGACCCGATCGAGTTCCGGCTCAAGAACGCCGCCACTGAAGGGACCCGGCAGGTGATTGGGCCGAAATATGGAAGAATCGGCTTCGTCGAGGTCTGCGAGGCGCTCAAGAAGTCCGAGCATTACCAGTCCAAGCTCAGCGGACCCAATCGCGGGCGCGGCGTCGCCTTCGGCTTCTGGTTCAACGCCGGCCATCAGTCTTCCGCGACGGTCAACATCCACGGCGACGGCACCGTGAGCGTGGTGACCGGCTCGGTTGATATCGGCGGATCGCGTGCTGCGATGGCGATGGTCGCGGCCGAGGTGTTAGGGATAAGTGTGACCGATGTTCGGCCGCTGGTGGCGGACACCGACTCAATTGGTCAGACGGACTGCACCGGCGGAAGCCGGGTGGCGTTTGCCACCGGGATGGCAGTGTACGAAGCGGCCCAGGACGCAGTCCGGCAACTCAAGGAACGCGCCGCGCGGCTGCGGCGAATGAATCCCGAGGACGTGGAATGGAGTGAGGGGCAGGCTGTCTCGCGCAATAACGGCGTCAAGCCGGCCAGCCTGCGGGAGTTGGCGATGACGCTGCCGATGACTGGCGGCCCGATTATCGGGCGGGCAACGGTCAATCCACATGGTGTGGGTCCCACTTTTGCCGGCCTGCTGGTGGACGTTGAAGTCGACCCGGAGACCGGCAAGACGCAGGTGCTGCGATGCACCGTCGCGCAGGACGCCGGCCGCGCGATTCATCCCAGCTACGTGGAGGGCCAGATGCAGGGCGGCACCGTGCAGGGCCTGGGCTGGGCGCTCAACGAGGAATACGTTTACGATGACAAGGGAATCATGCGCAACGCCGGGTTCCTCGACTACCGGATGCCGACTTGCCTTGACTTGCCATCAATAGAAACCGAAATCGTGGAGGTGGCCAATCCGGGGCATCCATTGGGTGTCCGCGGTGTCGGCGAAGTGTCCATAGTCCCACCGCCGGCGGCCGTCGCCAACGCGATCTACCGGGCAATCGGGGTGCGCATCACCGACTGCCCGATGTCACCGCCCAGAATCGTCAAAGCACTGAAAAAAGCTCGCCTACCGTAGCGTCGGCCTCCGCGCCGGCGATTGGTCGGCTCAAAGTCGACGCTGCATACGTTACTTGATCGCGGCGGCGTTGGGCGGGGAGCCTACCCCGCCCGGCAGCTTGAGCGGTACTGAGCAAAGAAAAAAGCTGTAGCGGCCATCCGCGGCGCACGCCTCCGCCAGCTCCTCCATGTCCCAGAGCTCGCCAATCGGCATCCCCAAGTAAACCAGCAAATGGGCGTGCAGGGTTTCCCGCTCACGTTCCGCGCCATGTTTCGGTGCGGCTTCCAAAGCGGGCGTGTCGGTAGCGACAGCGGCCACATGCGTGTTCCACAGCCATCGCACGACGTCGATGCTGGTTTCGATCCCGGGCAGCCTCGCCTTGACACCGTACCCGCGCCGGCTTTCGGGGTCCAATGACAGGTAGTATTTAAGCCAACCCAACCGAATCAGCAGGATGTCGCCGGTCTTCAACTCGACGCGCTGCTCGGCCAACGTTGCTTTAAGATCGACCAGCGGAGCTACCGAGCCTTTGGAATAATCAAACGCGATATTGCGCCGGTGGTAGTAGCGTCCCAAGTCGAGCAGGACGCCGCGCCCGGCGACGACTTTGCGTGCAATCCGGTCGATACCGAGCTTGCCGCCGCCGCGTCCGGCGGCCTGGCGGTCCGGAGTTCCGTTGTACAGACCGAATTGCGCATGCCTGAAGTGCGCCAGCGCATCCCACTGCGATGATGATTGCGTGTTCAGGTTGTCGATCGTGTCGTCCAGCAGGTCGCCGTAGCCGGGCATGCCCTGGACCGTGTGCCGATATGGCGTTCGGGGCACGATCGTCGGGTCTGGCAGATTGAGCGGGAGATCCAGTGAGAAGCATCGGCCCGAGCGCGCCTCCGCCATCGCTTCGCGCACGCGTTCGGGTGTCAGCAGGTTGAGCGTGCCCAGCTCGTCATCGTCGCCGAAAACTCCCCACGCCGAACCGGCAGGTGCGTCTTTGCGAATCGGGAGTTCGTCGTAATCCGGTAGTTTCATCTAGCACTTCCTCTCGGTTGTACCCTGAAGAGGGTTTGGGATATTGGGTTGGGAGGATGGCCGGAAATGCGCGACGCACCTTCGCGGAGCTTCGATTTCCGGACCAGAATTTGAAAGGTTTCATTGCCGATGTCAAATGATGCGCAGGCGCTGGCCGGGGTTCGGGTGCTGGAGGCGACCAACTATATCGCGGGTCCGGTGGCGGGGCGGATTCTGTCCGATCTGGGCGCCGAAGTGATCAAGCTGGAACTTCCGCCCAATGGTGATTACTGTCGCGGCGCGATGCCGAAGAGCACGTCCAAGTCGCGCTTCTCGCCGATGCATGCCTATTACAATCGGGGCAAGGGCAGCGTTTGTATCGACTTCAAGCGGCCCGAGGGCGCCGCGCTGGTGAAGCAACTGGTCCCGCATTTCGACGTCCTGCTGGAGAACCTGACTCCGGGCCTGCTGGGAAAATATGGCCTCGGCTACGATGATCTGAAGGTTATCCACCCGCGGCTGATAATGTGCTCGGTGTCCGGATTTGGCCAGACCGGCCCGCTGTCAAAGCTGCCCGCCACTGACGCCATCGCGCAGTCGATATCGGGCGTCACGTCGCTGACCGGCAACCCCGATGGAAGACCGGTGTTCAGCGGCATCTACATGGCCGACGGCAACGCCGGGGTGAACGCGTTCGGTGCAATCAGCGCGGCGCTGTACTACCGGGAGAAATCCGGGCGTGGTCAGTACATCGACCTGTGCCTCAGCGAATGCATCTTCAACCTGCACGACAATACGCTGAGCGAATACCTGTCCGGAGACAAGGCCGGGGAAGCACCGAAGCCCTTCGGCAGCCATCGCAACGGCCCGACGCCCCACGGTTATTACAAAACCGAGGACGGTTATTTCATCATGGTCGTGCTCGACCATTACTGGGATACCTTCATCAAGGCGTCGGGAATGACCGAATTAAAGGACGATTCGCGTTTCACCAGTCTGCGCCGCCGTTCCGAGAATCGCTACATCCTGGCCGAGAAGGTCCAGGAGTGGGTAACGAAAAATTTCAAGAAGCGCGACGACGCGATCAAGTTCATCCGCGACGCGGGCTTGATCGCCGCGCCGGTTCTGACCGTGCCCGAAGCGGTCAATCATCCCCAGATCAACAGCCGCGACGTGATGCAACCGCTGGAAGTACCCGGCACCGGCCT
Source organism: Binataceae bacterium (SeqCode) (assembly GCA_035262365.1). Taxonomy (GTDB): domain Bacteria; phylum Desulfobacterota; class Binatia; order Binatales; family Binataceae; genus JAJPJA01. The sequence continues at coordinate 6,702 of DATFSZ010000061.1, read as the reverse complement.
GATGATGCTGGCGCGGACCCCGTATCATATGTCGGAAACCCCAACCAAGATCGGCCAGCGCGTCGCGATGCTCGGAGAAGACAACCGCGCCGTCCTCTCCAAAGACCTAAGCCTCAGTGACGACCTAATCCGCGAACTGATGGCAAGCGGCGTCCTGGCTCAGGACCCGGTCCTAACGCAGCAGTAAACGCGAATGGACTGGATTCGCATCTTGGGGCATTACGGGCAAGAGCGACAGACTCGTCTGATCTTCGAAACCGCTCGGCCTCGTTAGGTCTTGCCCATTCATGCATCATGGAATGGGAACGGGACGGGATCTGGCCAAGGTCAATGCCCGCCGGAGTTCGCGGCCGCGGTGCCCACCGGCGTTCCGGCCTGGAACCGGACGCACATCCTCCTGCGAGCGTCCGTTCAACATCAAGCACGCGACGACGGCGTCGACTGAGCAAGATTTTAAACGTTTCGCAAAGCACCCTTTGCCCTGTGATTCTCAAGCAGGAATTTTCAAAATCGGAATATCCGATAATCGACATTGCTGCCGTGCCCATAGGAGAGCGCAATGAAGAGCGACAATGAGCTGGTAATTGACGCCGACGGTCATATCCTCGAGCCACCGGATTTGTGGGAGAAGTATATCGAGCCCAGGTACCGCGATCGGGCGATCCGGATTCGGCCTGGCGATGACGGTTGGGAATTTCTCGAGGTGGACGGACATCCGGCAAAATACACGCCCAGAGGAATGCTTGGCCGCATTAGTTGCATGGGCGGCAAGATGCAGGAGACCAACCGCCTGCGCCAGGAATGGATCGCCAATGCGCGTCAGGGTCCGGTGCCCTTCGTGGCGGTGACCCGCGACGAGACTTATTTGAGCGGTGCAGGTCATGGCACGATGGATCCTCGTGAGCGGCTGACACGCATGGACGATGAAGGGTTAGACAAGTCAGTGCTGTATCCAACCCTGGGCCTGACCTGGGAGATCGAGACGACGGACGCCGAATTGTCCGCCGCGTATTGCCAGGCCTACAACCGTTGGATCGTGGAATTCTGCGCCGATGGCGGCCGGCGCTTGGTGCCGATCGCCCATGTCTCGCTGGGCGATCCGAAAGCCGCGGCCCGCGAATTGGAGCGCGCGGTCAAGTCTGGCTGCAAAGGCGCTTTCATCGCCCCATTGTCGATCACCGGCAAAGCGCACGGTCATCCCGACAACGATTCGGTGTATGCCGCCGCGCAGGATTTGGACGTTCCGATCGGTTTTCATCCGACCTTCGAGCCGGCCGAATGGACCTTCAACCGTTTCAAGCGCATCAAGGGACCCGCCGGGCTTTGGTTCGGCGTTATGTTTACCAATCAGAGCACAATCCAGGCCTTTACCAGCCTTTTTGCGTACGGTGCGTTCGACAAGTTTCCGAAGCTGCGTGTGGTTGTGCTGGAGTCGGGCGCCGGATGGATCGGATGGTGGCTCGATCGCGCCGACGCGCTCTTCACCGGAACGCTGGTAGGTGGCGGGCTGCCGCTGGCGGAGAAGCCCTCCTACTATTTCAAGCGCCAATGCTTCATCTCGGGAGATCCGGACGAGATGGTGATCAGCCGTATCGCGGATTACGTGGGCGCCGACAAGTTCTTCTGGGCCAGCGATTTTCCCCATGCCGACCATCCGGGCAATTACATGGAGGAGGTGTGGGAACTGGCGGAGCAGATGACGCCCGCGGCTCGCCGCGGCATTCTGGGTGAGAACGTGGCGCGTGTTTATAAGCTCGGCTAGAGCGAAAATTCAGATCGCCACTACAGGACCTGGCTGGGTCGTAGGCTCGGCTGCGCCAGCACGGTCAACCACCTCGCGCACCGGCGCAAATAGCGGGCTGGCCAACCTCGCTGTTCGACCAAAAATGTGCGGACGTGCTTGGCGGGTCCCATACCTCGCCAGGAATTGTGAGAGGGGTCCCAACGAGTTCTTCGAAATCGCTTCGCGCTGTAGACCTGGTCGTTCCACCAATGGCAACATGTGCGACGCATGTGCCTGAGCCCGCATGACGACCTTGTACGCACCTAACAACCGTCCGCCAGGTCTCCGTTACCCGCTCTGCATCACAACGTAGCCCGCACCAAGCATGAAAGCTGGCGTATCCTGCTCCAATCGCGCCCGGCTGTAGTTTGATTGCGTCAGCGTTCCGCTCGCGCAATACTCCGCGGGAACTTTGTGCTAGCAAACGCTTGTATGAGAGGAAATCTAGCCAAGGATAAAAAGCAAACGCAATGATACCGGACAAAATGGAGAATTTCGGTTTCGCTTTGTCGGCCGAGTTATTTCAACAAGAGGAGAATCCAGCTTGATCAGGTTATGTCGCATGCCGTTTCATGACCGGCCCAGGAGCAATTGGCCTCGAGGCAAGTTCGGGCTCACTTCGCTGATTTTGGCCCTGATCATGTCGCGCGCGGCCGTTGCGGGCAGCGCGGGCCGGTTCGAACGGCCCCCGTCTCTACCTCCTCAGACCCTGGCGCCGGCAACTCTGGTGCAGGGACCGGGCTTTCGTGTGGATGACCCGGTCCCCACCGATGGACTGGTTGCCCACTTCCAGATTCGCAGCGACGTCGGAGTTTTCCCCGCTCCCGGATTGGATCTGCTGAGGATCCGGGTTGCGGAGCTGCCCGCTATTGTGCAGCTGCAAAACACCAGCAAGAGCGGTGTTTTTGCTCAATCGCTGGCGAGAAATGCAGTGCGTCCGGTGGAGGCTGCCGGAAGAATGATCAGAAATCCGATGGAGACCGTGCAGGGGTTACCGGGTGGGGTTTCGCGCTTCTTCGGCCGGGTTGGACATGGCGCGCAGCAAATTGCGCAAGCTGCCACGAACTCCGATCAGAATGGGGCTGGGGAAATGGCCTCGCGCGTTGGCAAAACCACCAGGGACGTCTTGGGCTACGAACAGGAGCGGCGCCAGCTTGCAAGGAGCCTCCATGTGGATCCCTACACTACCAACCCGGTTCTTGTCCCTCTGCTTGATCAAATCGCCGACGTGGCGTTCGCGGCGCACGTGGGGGTAAGCGTGGCCTTTTCCGTCGCGGTGCCGGGTTCTATCGCTATAACCGGCACAACCATGGTGTCCAACTGGGTGTGGGATACGCCAAAGGCGGACCTCATCGTTCGGGATCAGAATAAACTCAAAGAGCTCGGCGTTTCGAATGACGTCATTAATGCTTTCAATGACAACATCGCCTTTCCCCTGAGTGTGCAGACCCAATTTGTGGAGAGCCTCAGCCAGCTTTCCGCTGTTCCGGGTTGCGTCAAAGTAGCGGCGCTTGCCAGTACAGCCGAGTCGGAGGTCCAGGCGCGGTTCCTCACCGACGCGGTTGGGATGCTGGTGACGTTCAACCGGCGCACGCCGCTGGCCCGCCTCACGGCTACCCGTACGGTGGTCGGCTTCGGCCGCGACGGTTCGATCGTGGTCCCGGCGCCGGTTGACTACGTGTCCTGGACGCAGCGGATCGCTTCCTTCGCCAACCGGCCCGACCTCGTGGCGCGAAAGAAGGTCGTGTTACTGACCGGACAGATGTCTCCTATGGCCAAAAGCCACTTTAAAGCATTGGGTTGGACTATATACGAGAGAGCGCCAGCCTTATGAAAGGGAGCGATATAGAGATCGAGGGCGGGGTCCGGTACCCTCGGTTACTTAAGTAATGACGGAACTGATTTGAGCGATTTCATATGCCCGCTTCACACTCTTGGAGTCGCGGGTGGCCAGGTCATTATGCGCGGGAGCATCCGTGTATGGGATTTCGCCCAGCGCTCGATCCTCAGAAAGATCGTCGTTGGCGATCCCTCGCATCCGGCCGGGACCATGGACGTCAAGTTGATCCCGCATGACCATCAGCTCCGCGCATTTACCGCTGGCATGGCGGACAACAAGCTCTATCTGGTCGATACAAAGGCCGGCACCGCGACTGCAGTCTATGACTTCTCTGCTCAGTTCACTGTGCCCAACGGCCCGATGCCACAACTGATTGCTATCAACTCAGGAGGCACGCGATTGTTCATCACGCTCAAACAACGCCGGTAAGGTCGTCCACTTCGACATCTCCCATCCGGACCATCCGCGGGTGCTGGATGCTATCGACCTCGGTCCGACTTCTGGCCCCCATTACCTCAGGCTGAGCGGCGACGGGCGACGGCTGGTCGTCTCGGACTATTTTCTGGTCGAAGATCTCGTTCCGGGCGGTCTGGTTGATTCGGAGGGAGATCACAAGATTCACGTAATCAAAGTATACGGCAACCACATGACGCTCGATCCGCACTTCGACCTGGACTTTAATCGCGACATCGGCACCGGCCCGGCGAGGCCTCACGCGATGGCACTACTGCCTGCCGAAAACGTGCGTGATCCGTCCTGATGCGCCAGGTCCGCGGAGAAAAGGCGCGCTGATGATGCCGCTAGCTAACAGGAAGGTCGTCCATGCATAGCAACAATCTAACTCTCGCGGGTTTGCTCTGCGGCCTGATGCTGGTGCTGCCCACCCTGCGCCACACGCAACACTAAGGGCACTCGCCGAATATCTCTGAAGCCGATGTGTTCTCCAATATATCAGTGGTGGTATTGCAGATCCTTCCCTTGAGGTCACTATTTTGGTCATTGGGTATCGTTCCGCATTGAGCTCCCACTGCACAGTTTTTTCCGGTGTAGCCCAAATTACTGTTAGTACCAAATCCGCAGATAAAGGGTGGAGGAACGGTGAAACGGGGGGTCGGTTGCAGCAAAGGCGAATCGGTCTTTTCAACGCGATTAAAGCACTGAACATAGACAGACGTACTCAACACTGGATCGCGGGTTGTTGATTTCGAAGGTGTATCGTCAAATTTGAGATTGCCCTCGCTATCCTTCACTGCCGTGAAAAGATAGACCGCGTTTCTCGGGGGAGTCCCTGCATGGGGAGTCCCTGCATGAGGAGTCCCTGCATCAGCATTCTTATCCGGGACAATGCTGGTCCCATCTATGATTACCCCTCCCAACACATGCAGACCTTGGCTGGTCCAGAAAATCGCCGACGATTCGCCGCGTTTTGCCGTTGCGAGAAGTTCATTACGAAGCTGGCCAGCTACAGTTGTGTTATAATTTATCGGCAAGGTGGGCTTGGGGTTTTGTCCGTTGCCCAAATACTCCCACAGTTGAGTATTCACATCATTAGGATCGTTGCCGACCTTGGTAATCGGATCCGCTCCTGACATTACCGATTTTGCCAACGGCGAAGCGGTATCGAATGCATTCGAAGCGCTCGCGCAGTTCGTGTTGCAAGGATTTTTCGTCACCTTCGATGTTGCGTATACTTTTGTGACCTTGCAAAAACCATTGTGATCCACAAAAGCAAAAACCATTCCCGACTCCGGGTCGCCGCTGTTGTTTTCTGCGTAAAGGTCAGCGTGCTTTGTCCCAGTCGGCGTTAGTGCGAAAATGGGCCCCGGTGGGTTTGGAGGATTCGTATCTTCCGCATGTCGAAACGCTAAAACGACTGGCGTGCAGGTCTGAGCCGGAGCAGCGGAGGCAGAAAAAACCAGAACTCCGAAAAAGACCAGTGCACAACCCGAAGTTCTAACCTTGCTCATCGCTATTCTCCGGTTCATGTTGATTTCAATCACGGGGTAATCCTGTAAATCGTCCCATTGTTTGTGGGTCCCCCCGTAACCGTGGTTCCGTAAAAGACGCCGTCGGAGGTTAGGATCAGGCTCGAATCGGGGCCCTGTCCATCGGCACCGCCGGAAAAGCTGTACAAGACGGTCAGCACTCCCGCTGGAGTGATGCGGAAGAAAGTGCCCAAGTCAAAGTAGCCACCGAAAAGGGTAACCCCGTATAGATTTCCGTCATTCCCCACGCGAAGCCGACAGGAAGGGTATTGGCCATCATCGGGAGGACCCGAAAAGGAATGGATAACGGTGGTAACACCAGAACTGGGGTCGTACCTGAAGATGGTACCGAGTCCACCTGCTCCACCCGAACTCGTGGATCCGTAAAGAGTCCCATCGGCTACGTTGCGAAGCTTCACTCCAGGATATTGTCCATCCGTCGCCCCACCGACAAAAGAATGAACGGTCGCATAGCCACTACCATCGGGAGCAATTCGAAAAATGGTGCCGAAGTTGTCCGTCCCGCCATAATAGGTAACGCCATACAAATTACCATCACTGTCGTTGGACAGACCCGCCACAGGGGTTTGTCCATCGGCACCAGCAGCGAAGGAATGGAGTACGGTCTGCTCGCCCGCAGAAGTCATCTTGTAAACGGTGCCTAGATTGTTCGCTCCACCAGAGGCGGTGGTGCCGTAATAGTCATCGGATAACAGGGTCAGTCCTTGTGGAGTTGCGCCACTACCCTTCCCTCCGAAGGAAATCGTTGTCGTGCTGATGCAGATGGGCGAGCGATAAGTCATTGACCGCAACAGCCCGATAGCGGCTGCAAATGCTCAAACGTGCCGCCAATTAGTGTCTGCCATCGAGTTCATTGGCTGTGCTCGTCCAAGGCACCACCGTGCTGTCCTATGTTCCCAAGGGTAACCGGGAGTTGAACACTACTAGCATCTCGCTGATAGAGGCCGTGGAAGCATGAATCGGCAATTTCTCTCTCCTGATCGACGGCTGGCTTGAGCAACCTCATGCATCGCCAAGCTGAAAGCCTCTTGCTATGGAAAAAACTAGGTCTTCCTGCCACAATTTGTGCGATC
>DATFSZ010000060.1:0-20022 GCA_035262365.1 Binataceae bacterium (SeqCode) | reverse complement strand
AGATCGACAGCGGGTGATTTGGTGACCTATCTCGAAGCGAACCTGCATCCAGATAAGGTCGCCACTGACGCATCCGCCGGCTCGCCATCGGCGACGCTTCCCGCCGCTTTCGTGCTCGCTCATAAGGTGCGTGCCGATGGGTTCGTGAATAACAAGATTGCGTTGGCTTGGTGGTTCAATTCGCAAGCGGGTGTGTTCTTCCATGGCGGCGGCAGCGGATTCGGTGGCTACAGCTCGCACGTGCAGTTTAACCCCGCAGAAGACCGTGCCATCGTTGTGCTCTACAATCGGTTTGATTCAACGCTCGGCCAGTTACGGTTCGTCGAGCGGGTCGCCGAAAACGTGGATGAACTGCTGTCGGGCAATCCAACGATACCAGTCGATCGCATGTCCGACATCGACAAGGCAACCCTTGCCGATGCGAAGGGAGCGCAATGAGCGACGGCCTAAAGTTTGGACTTATCGTTTGATGGCCCGCCACCAAGGCACGTAAATCCGTGGGTTCCCGACTGCCATTCGCTCTAACGATGCTGGCAAGCTCGTCTCCCGCGTTCACCCGTGGCTCAGAGAGTTGAGATCGCACCACGCGGCACCGACGAGATTCCGCGCTTCACCGGACGTAACACTAAAAGTGCTCGAACTGACAGGTGCACAGAGGGACATAATCATAATACATCCGTGTGTCCCTCATGCCCCATCCAACAATTGTCGAAATGAGCCACGCATTTCTACGTCAAGGAATCGCTCAGAGCACGCCCATCACGAATCTCCGATTCAGAATTCCCACAAGGAGGGTACTTTTGGAGGCGCTGCCGGGTAGCCGGGGCGACGGGATTAGGAGACAGCCTCCGATGGCGAGGGCGAAAGGCGTGGCGTGGCGAGGCGTTTGACGGTCGTTACCCCAAAACGCAACTCCATGGAATTACCGATCATGCGAGGCCGACGAACAACTCAGGTACTACGTAACTGAGATCGCCAAGAAGCAGCCATTTGCCCCTTTCGGGTTTATGGCCAATGGCCATGACATTTGGTTCTGGGAAGTCGGCCTTGCCAATCCGCGCCTCGTCGCCGGGTTCTTCACGCCCGCTTCGGGCCGCTGTCCGCTTTTGTGGATTCGGCCGCTCAAGCTCGGCCTGTTGATCTCGAGGCCGAAGGCGCTGGCCCTTCTTGGCTCTCGGCTATCGGGCAGGCCCGCGACAGCCTGTGGAGCGTCGACCTCTTCCGCTGTGAGTCAATCCTGCTCCAAAGCTATTGGGTCATGGTGGTGATGGATATCTTCACGCGCCGGATCATTGGCTTTGGCGTCGCCGCCGCCAATCTCGACGGTCCCGGCGTGTGCCGGATGTTCAACCGTGCCATCGCGCGACAGAGCATGCCGAAACATCTCTCCTCAGATCACGATCCGCTGTTTCGTTTTCAGCGCTGGCGAGCGAACCTTCGAATACTTGAGATTGATGAGATCAAGTCGATTCCCGGGACACCTCGTTCGCACCCTTTCATCGAGCGACTGATCGGGACCATCCGGCGGGAATACCTCGATCAGACTTTGTTTTGGAACCAAGGCGATCTGGAACGGAAGCTCGATAGCTACGAAGTTTACTACAACCGATATCGCTGCCACACTGGGCGGCATCACCCCAGCTCAGCGCGGTGGCGCTCCTGTCCATCCAATCGCAAACCTTAACTCATACCGCTGGCGAAAACACTGCAACGGCCTCTTTGAGACCCCGGCCGCCGCCTGAGTTTGTATTTCGCCACACACAGCAACCGAAATTGTCGTCTGGCCGCCGCCGACTTCGTGGATCCAGTCGTTTTCCCGAAACACCCGTAAGCCTTGAGCTACCGCTTCATAGAGCGAATCCGCCGTAACCTCGATGGCTTGCTCTACGCCATTCAGGTCGCAGTAAGAACCCTGCTAGTGCGGACACCCCCCGCTTCGTCATGGTAACAGATTCGCCTTTTATTCGCTAAGCCGCGCCACCATGCCATGCCCCTCGACCATTCCTAACCAAGACTCGTCCCGCATTTACGCTTGTACGATTAGCCGCAAATACGACCTAGCCCCACGCGCCCTCAGCTTCTCGTCGTCAAAACCGATGGCCGCGGATCTCCGGCATCGATTTCAACTAGCCCTAATCAACCGCGTACTCGCATTTTCCGCGCGCTGCGCGCGCGTGCGGTAGTGGATCTGTCCCCTGCCCCGCCCCACCTTGCGGCGCTGCGCTCAAGTCCGCCGTGCCAGTCCTTTCGGATCGCTGCGCTCTGGCACGGCGGCCGTGAATTGCTCCGCGTCGCTCATTGGTTAGCTCCGCTGCGCTCCGCGTCGGGCCTCTTTCCGCCCTCGCCTCTCAGACCGGGGTGAAGAGGCCGAGGGGGGAAAGAAAGGTTTCGGGTTTACGAACCAAACCGCCCTGCCCTTCGGGAAGCGGGCGCAGCAAAGGAGATGGAGCGATGGATAACTACGCGATCGTAACCGAGAAGATCATCAACCTGCTGGAGCAAGGGATTGTGCCCTGGCGCCGGCCTTGGGCTTCAACCGGACTCCCGCGCAACCTCGTTTCGAAGAAGCCATATAGGGGCGTCAATCTGTTCTTGCTGTCGGCGACCAAATTTGTCTCGCTCTTCTGGCTGACCAGGAGGCAAGCGAACGAGCTTGGCGGATCGGTCCGCAAGGGCGAGCACAGCCAAATCGTGGTGTTCTGGAAAGTCGATCAGATCCCTGACGCTCAAACCGAGACCGGCGCTGAGAACGACGAGACAGGCGACAAGAGCCGCCGGCGTTTCGTCCTGAGATATTATCGCGTCTTCAATCTCGAGCAGTGCGAATTACCGCAAGCCGTGTTCAGCAAGCTGCCGAAGATCGAGACGCATCAGCATGACCCTATCGAGGCAGCCGAGCGTATCATTGCCGGGATGCCCAACCCGCCGGAAATTGAGTACGGAGGATCAAAGGCGTTTTATAGCCCAATTACGGATCGCGTTACCCTACCCCCGCGCGAGCTTTTCATCAGCGCTGACGAGCATTTCGCGACTTTGGCCCACGAACTAAGCCACGCCGCGGGTGCGGACAAGCGACTGAACCGGAAATCGATCACCGAAGCGGCGCCGTTCGGCTCGCCCACGTATTCGTTTGAAGAGCTTGTGGCAGAATTTTCAGCGGCCTATCTGTGCGCCGAAGCTGGCATATCGCCGGCGGTTATCGAGAATCAGGCCGCCTATATTCAAGACTGGCTCGCGAAGCTGCGCACGGACAAGCGCATGGCGGTGATCGCTGCCGCGCAGGCACAGCGCGCGGCTGAATTCATTTTGGGTCGAAACGAAAGCTGTGAGTAAATTTTCGCCGCGCCCGCGCTATCGCGCGGGCGCGTCTTTCTGCATGCACTGCTACAACAGTCGAACATCAGTGGATGGCTGCGGGGCATTTGCTTTGCGCCCAGGATATCAATGCTTGCTCGGGCAAGTTCGAAGCCGAATCACGAGAGCCCGTTGTGCGGGCCGTGATGTCCGTTCCCGTTGAGGTAGCCGTTCGTCTGCTCCTTCATGTAACGCTCTAACTTATTGTAGAGGGTTCGCAAGGGAACTCGGAGCATCTTTGAGGCGCGAGACTTGTTTCCGTAGGCGAAGGCGATGGTACGGCGGACGTATTCTCGTTCGATCTCATAAAGCGGAGTGCCCAGATAGACGGTAAAGGAGTTTTCGCGGCTGGTTGAGGCTCTTATCTCCGCGGGCAGCTCGTTAATCGAGATTCGATGCGATGGCGCGAGGAGCACCGCGGTCTCGACTACGTTATGTAATTCCCGAATATTTCCGGGCCATCGATACCTCTTAAGGGCCTGGTAGCATTCGTGATCGATCCCCTCGATCTTTCGTCGATGATCATGATTCGCTTGCCGGATGAACTGGTCGACAAGAAGTGGCAGGTCGTCGAGCCGTTCCCGCAGAGGCGGCAGTTCGATCAAAAGCCCATTCAGCCGATAGTACAGATCCTCTCGAAGGCATCCCTCCGCGATAGCTTGCTTCGGATGCCGGTTAGACGCTGCCAAGAATCGCACGTCGATCGGAATCTCCTCGGTGCCACCCACACGAAGAACCTTTTTCTGCTCGATCACGCGAAGCAGCTTGGCCTGCGCGTCTCTTCGCATCTCGGTGATCTCATCGAGAAATAGCGTCCCGCCATTGGCCCGTTCGATGTGGCCCTCACGGCGACGGTCAGCGCCAGTGAAAGAGCCCTTTTCGTGGCCGAATAGCTCGCTTTCGATTAGAGTCTCGGTGATCGCGGCGCAGTTAACCGCGACGAATGAACCTGTTCGAGCCGAATGGTCGTGAATAGCCCTGGCGGTCTCTTCTTTTCCAGTTCCAGTTTCGCCGGTGATGATCGCTGGCACTTTCGTTGAGGCGGTACGCTCGATCAGGGTCATGAGTTGGCGCATCACAGCAGAACGGCCTATCATGGTAGTCTCCAAACGACTTGTGGATTCCCGCCGCGACCTCCCCACCCCTAAGTCTTGACAGATAGTTTAGATGGCCCTAATGAGTCAAGGGAAAGTAGGGCATTAGGGAGAATGACTCGAACGATTTCCGGATCCGTTGCCAAAGGCGGAGAAGAGCCGTTCAAGTTTGTCGCGAATTACCGCTGCCTGGACTTTGTTAACACGGAGTCCAAGAAGTCCGGAGAGATCATCGACCTGTTACGCACCTGTGAAGATTTCGTTAAGTGGCTGGAGTTCGCCAAGCTGTTTGAGCGCCATAGGCTGAATCCCTACCCGAAAGGGATGGGGCGAGACTCTGGCGAGAGGCTGTTCAAACAAGCGGTCCGGTTTCGCGACGTACTCGACAAGATGGCCAGCCAGATTGTTGCTGGCCACGAAGTTCCCCGCAGCGCGCTCCAGGCGATTAACGCGTTGATTAGAAGGCCGTTAGGAACCACGAGACTCGTCAAGACTCCGCAAGGCTATTCCCGCCGCTTCGAGCCAGACCTCAGTCAAGAGACGCAACTCCTTGTCCCCATCGCGCAATCGGCCGCGGACCTGCTCTGTGGCGCAGACTGCTCCCGTGTGAAGCAGTGTGCCAACCCCGGTTGCGGCGCTTTCTTCTATGACACGAGTAGGAACCGGAGACGACGATGGTGCAGCGCGAGCACTTGCGGAAACCGAATGCGTGTGTCGGCCTTTTATGAGCGTCACCGAAAGGGGGAAAACTTGGAGTAGGATTCGGTTATCGAGCGTGCGTGCAAGGTTGGCACATGCATGGCTCCGGCCACCATTAGTCGTACGAAAATCTACATCTAGTTTGATTTTTCGTCTGGCACTGGAATTGCCGTACATTGCGCTGCGTTCGAGTACACGCATCGAGACTTAGGACCGGAGCGATCATGAGCGGACAAGAGACAAGTGCTGGCGTAGCCGAGGCCGAGTACCTGACGATTCCGGAACTCGCGAAGATTCTCAGGCGCAATCGGAAAACCGTGTACGGCTGGATTGAGAACAATGGCATAGGCGAGGCTGATGGCCTTTTTGTAGTCCAGGGAAGGTATTTGATCCATTGGCCGACGTTTCGGGCGAGGCAGTTCAAGCCTCGCCAAAGATTGCGCGGTCAGCTCCCGGAGTGTCCGGAGGAATCGTAAGATGGCATGGCTGGAAACGGACCGTCACGGGCGTCTCAGAATCGGCTTCAAGTATTATGACGGCAGCAAGTGCCGCGAACCGCTTGGTGTGGTCGCAAACAAGCAAACCCTCGCCGAGGCCAGAAGGCTGTGCGCGACGATTCAGCTGGAACTGAAGGCGCGGACGTTTGATTATGCCCTGCGATTCCCTAACAGCGATCGGTTGAAGCAGTTGGGCATCAAGACGGCAGAGCCGATTCAGCCCATGAGCGTCAGCGAACTCAGTGAGGCCTGGTTGCTAAGCAAGCAAGGAGAGGTCAAGCAATCCACCCATGGGTATTACAAGGAAGTCGCGGGAGTCTTTATCCGACGCGATCCACTTGGTGCGAAGCTGGTTCGCGAGCTTCGTCAGGAAGATGTAGATCGGTGGCGCGGGCGCGTGGACGGAAAAGTGACCCAGACCGGGGGCCCAATCAGCACACGGCGAAAAAACATGGCCTGGGACGTCCTCAAGCAGATCGTCGAGTTTGCCCGAGCCCGCAAGCTCCTCGCCGAAGATCTTTTGCTCGGCATGAAACCCTTTAAGGACTCCGGTCAGGCTGGGGATGATGATTTCGCCCTCGCGGAGGACGCCGACGATGGAGAAATCATGCCGTACAAGGCGGAGGAGATCGAAGCCATTCTGGGCGCGGCGGAGGGCTGGGAACGTACCCTGGTGACCTTTTATTTTTTCACCGGGGTTAGGCGGGGTGAGGGCCTGGCCCTGACTTGGGACAAGGTTTATCTCGACCGAGATCGAGCGCTAATCAACCGCAGCCTCGATCCTCGATATGGCGTGACGACCCCGAAGACCAAGAGTAGCCGGCGCCTGATCCAATTTTGGTCCAAGGGTTCGGGCCGAGCTGCTCAAGCAACGTGAGAGGGTGCAGCTACGGAGCAAGTACGTCTTTCCGAACGAGAGCGGCGGTCCGCTCAACGTGCGCTGGGCAACCGATGTGGTATGGCGTCGCATTCTGGATCGAGCCGGAGTGCCGCACCGGCCGATCGGTCAGTGCCGGCACAGCTTCGCGGTCCTTGCGCTCAAGCAGCGCAAGCCGCTCAACTGGATCCAACGGCAGGTGGGGCACCGCACGTTGCAGATGCTCTTGAAGCACTATTGGCGCTGGATACCGACCGAAGACCTTTCGGTTGATGAAATGGCGGCGCTAGAGAGACCCGCGACGGAGTTGGCCTCAAATCATGCCCACCCTGTGCCCACCCGACCTGATTTTGGCAGCCAAGCGGAGATTTAAAACCATGGTTGAAATGCCGAGAACCCCAATAAAATACTGGCGGAGAGGGAGGGATTCGAACCCTCGGTACCGTTGCCAGTACGCCAGATTAGCAATCTGGTGCCTTCGACCACTCGGCCACCTCTCCGTTTGATGATCATTTGCAGCTCAGACGTTTTTCAGGATTTCATCTTCTCTATAACCCGTAACTTGGAGCTTCCGCCAACCGGACGGCAGCTTTGGCCGATGCGCCTGCGTCAGACCGGCCTGCAATTATTTGATAGCACCGAGCCGCGATCCCCAACGACTATACCGATCGCCTAGACGCGACAAAAGATCGCCGGTCGGTGTGCTCGACCCGCCCGAGCCTGAGAGGCAAGTTCGACTATCCATTTGGCCGTGGTACTGGCCGCCGGCGGCCTGCGACGGCGCGCCGGCACGCAGCCATGGTAGTTAGCTTCGATTGAACGCAGGCAAAACTTCTTCGGTATAGACGCGCAGCGCGTCCCAATCGAACGGCGCGCGCAAGGCGATTGTTACGCGTGACGCGCCGGCCTCGAAATATTGCCCCACCCGCTCAACCGCCGTTCGCGGAGTGCCGAACAGCATGCCGCCTTCGAACATCTGCGCCATCGGGCCCCATTGGGCGAGACGGCGCTGACGCTCGGCCTCGGCCGCGCCCGCATCGGTCTTCAAATAAAATCCCAGATTCACGGTGCGGGCCAGCGTGGCCGGGTCGCGGCCTTCTTTCTCGCACCATTGATCCAGGACCTGATTCTTGTGACGAAAGACCTCGGGAGTCACGTAGGCGATGTTCCAGCCGTCGGCGTAACGGGCCGCGGTGCGCAGGGTCCGTTTTTCTCCGCCGCCACCGATCCATAGCGGGACCTTGCGCACGGGCTTGGGGTTACATCGTGCGTTGGTCACCTGGAAGTGTTTGCCGATAAACGTGGTCGAGTCTCTGGTGAGCATGGAGCGGACGATCTGCGCGGCCTCTTCGAGTTGATCCTGACGCACCCCGATGCGCGGGAAGGCTATGCCGTACTCGCGGTATTCCTGCTCGTGCCAGCCCGCTCCCAGACCGGCTTCCAGACGGCCGTTGCTGATGTGATCGATTGTGGCGAGAGCCTTGGCCAACACCGCGGGATGGCGGTAACTGACGCAAAACACCAGGCAGCCGACCAGCACGCTGCTGGTGTCCACCGCCATCAGCGCAAGGGCCGAGATCGTTTCGAAGCACGGGCTGCTGCCGTCAATGGGGGGAGCCTCATAGAAGTGATCCCAGACCGACAACCAGTCGAACCCGGCCCGGTCGACAAACCGCCACACGCGCCGCAGTTCCTCCAACGAGCAATCCTGTTGTCCGGTGTGGACACCGAATGTGCGCATGATGCCTCCGCTGCTTTGTGAGCGGTATGCGTCATTGGTATACCGGCACGCGGCAACCCGCAACCTGCGGCCAAAACGTATCGTCAATGACTTGCGTTGGGGAGGGATGTCGGCTGATAGTTCGGGAGCTTCGGTAAAGGCAGTTTGACCGGGAGGTCGCAAAATGGCTGTGCGCGCAGGCAACGGAATCATGAAAGGAATCAAGGTCCTGGACATGACGCAAGTGATCGCCGGGCCATCGGCCACCCATCTTCTGGCCGAGATGGGGGCGGAGGTGATCAAGATCGAACTGGGACCGACCGGCGATCGATATCGCTTTTTCATCCAGGTTAACAACCGCGGCACCGCGTTCGTCAGGCTCAACCGCGGCAAAAAAAGCCTGTGCATGAATTTCCGCACCGCCGAGGCGAAGCGGATTGTGCGCGAGATGCTGCCGAAGTTCGACGTGCTAGTGGAGAATTTTGCGCCCGGCGTGATGGCCCGCATGGGGCTGGATTACGAATCGGTGCGCAAGATCAACCCGCGCATCATCATGTGCTCAATTTCCGCGTTCGGACAGACCGGGCCGCTGGCGAGCCAGCCGGGCTTCGACTACCTGGGCGCGGCGTACGCCGGCGTGCTGGATGTTCTGGGCGGTGAGAGGGACGGCTCGCCGACACTGGCCGGCGTCGCGATCGGCGACTATCTGACCGGAATGACCGCGATGGCTGCGATTGGCTGCGCGCTGTTTCATCGCGCGCAGACCGGAGAGGGTCAGCACGTCGAGGCGTCGCTGCTCGATTCGTATTTTTACACCCAGGATCAAGCGGTGGTGCGCCAGGCTTTGTCAGGGGGCAAGTTCATCGCCAAGCGGTTGGGCCGCTATGAGCGCGCGTTGTGTCCGCAGGGGCTGTTCAAAGGCGAAAAGCATTGGCTGTGCATCCTTTCGCCGATGGACAAAATGTGGCGCCAGTTGTGCGTCGCGATGGACAAGCCCGAACTGGCGCGGCATCCGGATTTCGCCACCAACGCCAAGCGCGTCACGAACCGCACGCAGGTGTTCAAAATCCTGCAGGACTGGCTCGACGCGACGCCCGAGGATGAAGCGTTGCGCCGCATGCAGGAAAACCGCGTCCCGGTTGCGCCCGTCCTGAACACCGCCGAAGCAGTAGCTCATCCGCACTTGCGCCAGCGCGGCACCGTGCGCAAGGCGCATGACCCGGTGCTGGGCGAAGTGGACGTGCCCGGGTTCCCGATCCGGTTCTCGGCCGGATCGGGACCGCAGGACACGCAGGCACCGTTTCTGGGTCAGCACAACGCCGACGTACTGAAGGAGTTTCTCGGCTTCTCCGATGATAGTATCGCACACCTCAAAGAGCAGGGTGTGCTGATGGAAAGCCCGATCGACGTAACCAAGGCTCAGGCCAAAGCGAAGCAGGCGTAAAGAGCGGAGCGAGAAGTTCTTAACGCCGCCTCGTTTGGCTGCCTGTGCGATCCGCCGTCAGCTACCTAGTGCCTTTCGTGGCCATGTCCGCCACCGTGAACAGCGCCAGCGCTCCGGCCGGCAAAATGGCCACCGCCGAATTCATGATTGCGAGCTATAGCAAAACCCCCGCCATGATAGCCCCTGGCACCGAAGGCATACGGATGCCCACCCTCCCAACCATGGCCCCAATGGCCGCGCCAGTCATCGCGATCCCATTCATGATGATACGGCCAGCCGTAGGCTCTGCCGTATCCATAACTATAGGCCGGATATCCCCAGCCACTGTACGATGGGTAACTGTAGGCCGGACCGTAACTATAAGCAGGACCATAACCTCCACCGTAGTAACCACCCGGTACTTCAAAGCATCCCGACAAACCCAACCCGACCACAACGAGTGCAGCAAGAACTAACAGTTTTATTCCTTTCATGATTTTACCGCGCCGGCGAAAACAGAGATCGAACGCGGGATTGGCGCCGCCATTTGCGCAGGCCGCTCCCGGTTAGATAACGCAAGCCGACTTCTTGTTGAATGAGTCTTAACGCCAGGCCACTTTGCGAATGAACGAAATGGTTCTGACGCCTAACGTAACCTGGCGAGACTCAAGCGTTTCTATTGTCTCTATCCTGTTAGACGTCCCCGCTGATCGCGGGCTTCAGGTACTCCAAGGCTGCATCAAACATGCCCGCCGGAAGGTACGAATCGCGATGGTTAAGGGGCGGAGGCTGAGTGCAACCGCGTAAGTTTTACTCGGCGAGTCCAACTCCGTTAAGCTGCTGCGCGCGGGCCTTGGGGCGAAAAATATTTGGCGCCGCAGCGCTTTTATTTGCGCGCGCTTTTTGTTGTCATCCGAGCGACGCCGAGGGGTCAACGCGATGCGATTTGCCAGGAGAGCAGGCAACAACCGCTTCGCGCCGCTCGCTCCAATGCCCTCGCTGACGCTCGGTCGGTCGGATTGACAAAAGGCTGGAAATAGCGCGACGAAAAGGCAGCCGCAGACGCGGCTTGGACAGGCTTTCCAGCCTGTCCTGACAGGTTTCCTAACTGTCGCCGGAGTTTGTACAAACTCCAGGCCGGGTGCGCGCCGTCGTGGTGCGCACCCGGTTTCCAGCGTTACTGGGAAGCGTCGGAGTGGGCTGGCCGCGAACGGGGCCGGCCGCGCTTCTTCCTGGTGGCATCGCCAGTCTCGGGATTCCCATCATCGCCGGTAGCGGTCGGTTCGGAACCGATCCGGGGCGATTCCTCGGGCGTCACCCAGAGAGCGGACGCATCCGCTCTGGAATGCCTGGAAGTAGCTTCGTGCTCACGCTGGCAATCGACACAGAGCAAAGTCCAAGGCATCGCCTGGAGACGCTCCAGTGGAATTTCCTCTTCACACGCCTCGCACACGCCGTAGCGTCCGTCGCCCAGGCGCTCCAGTGCGCTTTCTACTGCGGCGGCGCGGCTGCCCGCGAGTTCGGCCAACGACGCGGTCAACTCAAAGCCCTCATCCGAGGCGGCCTCGTCACCCTCATCGCCCAAGGTCGAACAGTCCAATGAGTCCCGATCGCGCATCGCGCGCATCCATTGCGACTCCTGGCTGCGCATACCGGCCAGCAGTTGGCGCAGCTGCCGCGCTCTCTGTTCGCTATATAGGTCTGAAATGCCCGACTGTTTGGTTTCAGAAACGGGCTTTCGGTTGGATAACATCGGAAAACCTCCCAAATCTCATCTCATCACTACCGGCCCAGGGACCACGGCAGAGGGCCTGCCGATGGCCGGGTCGCTTGCAGAAAATGCTCGGACGAAAGATCAAACAGCCGCCATCGCGCACCGCATCGCGGCGTGCAATGCGGGGAGCTTAGGCGGAGCGGGGGACGTCCGCCGAATCAGGTGCGACGCGCTGGTGCGTAGGCCAATTCTCGATTGACCACAGCGGCGTTTCGCACGATGTCTTGCACGGCAACTGACGGTAATCGCTGAACGCAACAACCGGCACCCGGCCCACGGCATAGGGTGCCTGCGGCTGGGCAGTGCGCGGACTTACCTCCTGCAGGGTATGACGCGCAAGATGCAGGTGAGTTGCGGCGAATGCGGACGAACCGCTGCTGCCGATGCAGCCGAGCGGACACGCAACCTGCGCCAAGCCGAGCAGGCAGAAGCAGGCGGCAACGAGCAGGGCAGACCGGGAAACAAGCCGGCTTTGTTGAAGTAACGGCATTCGCAACGCGCCTCGACCGGTTAGACGGAGAGGCTGCGGCGTTTATTCATCCGTCATCGGCAGAAGCGGGCATTGGAAGCGCTGCCGCCTTTGGCGTTAACGGCCGGGAAGGTTAAGGAGCGCACGGCCCGTGGCGCGATCAACCTGGGCCTTGGCCAGCGAGTAGCTGTACAGCGCATTGGCATAGTCGGCGTCGTCGAAGGTGTAGTGACGCTGGGAGTCCTCGAGCTCGACTATATTGGTCAGGCCGGCTTCGTACCTTTTTTCCGCCAGCTCCAGTTCCACGCTTGACGCCGCGACGGCGCCCTCCGCCCGGCGGATGCGCTGCAGCGACGCCTGCCAGTCCAGAAACGCGGTCTTGACCTGAAGAATAACGCGCTGGCGTAGATCGTCGATAGCATGCTCCAGCGCCTCCTGTTCGAGCCTTGCCTCCTGGACCTGGTGCGTGGTCAGGAAACCGTTGAACATCGGCCAGGTGATTACCAGGCCGACGTTGAAATTGTTCGCCGCCGGCAGACCGGTGCCCAGCGCGTTGTAGCCTCCCATCGCGCTAGCGGTGGGCAGAAAGTCGCTGCGATATTGCCTGATCTGCGCTCCCATCGCGCGAATCTGGTCTTCGACCGCCGCCAGGTCGGGCCGATCGCGCATCGCGGTCCTGACCAGGGCGCCCATCGTATCGGAGACCTTGCCATAGGTCAGCAGGTCGGCGGGAGTGTAATCCGGCGCGGCTTCGCTCAGACCCATCGCGTTATCCAGCGCAACTTTGCCGTCGGCAACGGCGTTGCGGGCGTCCACCAGCCGCAGCTGTGCCCGTTCCAATTCGGCCTGCGTAACGTAAACGTCGAGCTGGGGCCTCAGGGCGGCGCTGGCTTTGACCTGGGCTTCGTGCAGGTGGTATTGGCGCTGCTCGACTGCTTTTTCGTACACGCGCACCATCTGTTGAGCGGCGAGCAGGTTGAAGTAGCGCTGCGACACTTCGAAAATCAGGTCCAGCTCGACCAGCTCTTCCTGGGACTTGGCGGAGGCGGCTTCAAATCTGCGCTGCTCCACGTATCCGCGCCGGCGTCCGAAGTCGAGCAGAAATTGCGAGAAGCCAAAACCGCCCGCGTAATTGTTGTAAGTGTCCGCGAGTTGCGTGAAATCGTTGTTTGGCAGGTTGTGATTGACGCCGGAAATGCGCGGAAACATCCCGTCAACGTCATAGTATTGTGTGTTGCCGATACCGTTAGCAGTGCTGCGCAGGTACTGCGCGGTGCCGTAGAGCTGCGGCAGGAGCGCCGCCTGCGCCTCGCCGATCCGCTGATTGGCGGCGCCGCTTTGGGCGGCCGCTTCCCGGCGCCGCGGATGGAACTTCAGTGCGATCGCAATTGCTTCTTTAAGCGTGAGATGCGAGCCCGGCGTTATGGGGCTCGAATCCACCGCAGCGCCTGCCGCAAGGGACGCCAGCGCCAGGACGATCCAACCGGACAGAGCCAGATTGCCACAAGTTTTACACATGAATCGATTCTCCTATCCGCTGGGAACTAGCCCTCCGTGGCAGGGTTGATGGCCACGTTGGTCTTGTGCGGAAGCACGTACTCAACGGCCTCACCGCTGCGCAGCGTCGGACGCATCGCGCTGACCACTAGCTCATCTCCTGTCAAGCCGGAAGTGATTTCCACATACTGACCGTCGTTGATCCCGGTCGATACCGGCTTTCTAACCAGGCGGCCTCCCGTAACCACAAACACGAATGGTGAAGCGCCCAGCGCTCCGACGGCGCGTACGGGCAGGCGCAATGCATCGGGATGGCGCACCAGATCCAGAGTGACGTGAGCGTACATGCGTGGATAAAGCTGGCGGGAGGGATTGTCGATGTCGATCTCGGTCATCATCGTGCGGGTCGCCAAATCCAGCGAACTGGCGTAGCGGGCTACCACGCCGCCGACCTTGCGTCCGGGAAACTCCTCGAACTGGAGAATCGCGGGCGTACCGCGCCGCACCAACGAGCACATCTGCTCCGGCACGTAGACGTAAACCCGCAGCTTGTCGATTTTTGCCATCGTGAGTACGGGACCGCCGCCGCTGCGATGGCCGCCGGCGCCCTCTGTTGCGCCGGGCGAAACCAGCCCCGACGTTTCGTCGACCCCGACTTCGCCGCCGCCGGCCCTGATCAGCGCTCCCGGATCGGCGAAGCGGCCGGTTATGACTCCGTCGAAGGGAGCGGTTATCCGCGTGTAATCGACCATGGTCTGGAGCGCCGCGACCGCGGCCTTGCCCTGCTGAAACTTGGCAAAGGCAACATCGACGTCCTGCTGCGAAATCAATCGCGAATCGCTCTGCTGCACCTTGCGCAACCGGTCGTAGGTGATTCGTGCAATCTGTAGGTTAGCCTCCGCCTGGGCAAGATTGGAATGGAGTTCGGGTACCTGCAACGTGGCAAGGACCTGGCCGCTTCTGACCGAGTCACCCTTGTCGACGTTTATGCTTTGCAGGTAGCCGCTCACCTTGGCGTGCAGAGCCGCCTCGTAAAAGCCCACCAGGTCGCCCGGCAGTTCGATCGAACGCACCATGTCGGCGCGCTGCGGGTGCATCACACCAACGATCGGTTTGGCCAGGATGGTTTCGGTTTCCGCCCGCTGCTCGCATCCGGCCAGGCTCAGGCTGATCGCCAGCGCGGCAAACAGCATCACAATTGCCTGCGTTCTCACTCGCTTTCCTCCCTGCGCCCGTAGAAGAACTCATAGATTGCCGGTACGAGAAACAAGGTCAGCACGGTGGACACGGCCAGCCCGCCGACCGCGGCGCGCGCCAGCGGCGCCGAAGCTTCCGAACCTTCGCCCAGCTTCAGTGCGATCGGCATCAGCCCGGCGACCGTGGCCAACGCCGTCATCAGAATCGGGCGCATCCGGACCCGAGCCGACTCCACCACCGCATGGCGCAAAGGCTCTCCCCGCCGGCGGCGTTCATTGGCGAAGTCGACCAGCAGGATCGAATTGGAAACCACGATGCCGACCATGACGATGATGCCCATGAATGATTCGATGTTGAGCGTGGTGTTGGTTGCCCACAGGGTCCAGATAACGCCGATCAGCCCCATCGGCACGGCGAACATTATGATGAACGGGTCCAGGAACGACCGGAACTGAGCCACCATCACGAGATATAGCAGGATGACGGCGAGCGACAGACCCAGGCCGAAGCTGGAGAACGACGCATTCATCGCGGCAACCGAGCCGAGGTAATGGATAGATACGTTTGGCGGGAGTTTGAGCGACTCAAGGCGTTTTGCGATCGCTGCCTGCGTGCCGCCCAGGTCCTGCGTACTAGGCGCGACCATCACATCGACCACGCGCTGGATGTTGTAATGATCCGCTTCCGAGGGATTGGTCTGATGCGCGATAGTCGCGACGTCGCGCAGCAACAGGCTTTGCGCGTGTCCCTCTTCATCGCCGAAACTGCGCACCGGGATGTTCTGCAGCGACTGGATCGCGTCGAAGCCGGAGGCGGCCTCGCGATACTGGGCGGTCAGAAAATAATCGTCGTTGTTGTGATGATCGATCCAGATCGACGGGTGAATATACAGATTCGAATTCAGCGCGGTGATTACCGAAGAGATCACCTGCTGCTGTGTAAGTCCAAGCCGCGCCGCCTTTATCCGATCAACCTGGATATTGAGCGTTGGATATTCGGATTCCTGCGGAATAAAGGTCTGGGACACTTCGGACATACCGTCGAGCAGGCGCTGCGCGTCGTAAGCCGTTTGGAAAAGCGTCTTGAATACCGGTCCTCTCAATTGTACGTCGATAGGCGCCTGTGCGCCGAAATTCAAAACCGCGTCGATGATGCTTCCCGAGGAGAACAGCGTGGACGCTTCGGGAAGCTCCCGCGGCAGAATCCGCTTGAGTCGCTCGACGTAGTAACGGGTCGGTTGGCTATGGCCCGCCTTCAGCTCGACCTGTACGAAGCCGGTCTCCTGCGAGGAGTTGGGTGAATAGATCGCCGATAAGCTGGGCGCCAGGCCGACGTTGGAAACGACCATGTCCAGATCGGCCGGGGGTATCACACGGCGAATAAGCTCTTCCATTTCGCGCGCCAGGACGGTGGTCAATTCAAGCCGGGTTCCGGGCGCGGCCCGAAAATTGATCGTGAACGTACCGGCGTCGGTTTGAGGAAACAGCTCCCTGCCCAGCCGCGGATAGATCGCCAGGCTCACGGCGAACAGCATGGCGGCGCCCAAGACAACCACGAGCTTATGGTCGAGCGCATGCGTCAGGCCCCTTTCGTAGCGATGGGCAAAACGTTCGTAAACCCGGTTGAATCCGGCCAATAGTCCGCTTCGTGCGCCATGCTCCGCAGCAACCGCAGCCTCAACGGTAAGAAAGCGCGCGCAAAAAATCGGAATCACGCTCATCGCCACAACGTAGGAAGCCGCCATCGAGAGCACCACCGCCAGGGCCAAGGCGCTGAAGAGGAATTTCGAAACCCCGAACAGGAACATGACCGGGAAGAAAACGATGCAAGTGGTGACCGTCGAGGCCAGCACAGGAAGAGCCACCTCTTGCGCGCCATCCAGCGCGGCCGCCGCGGGTTCCTTGCCCAATTCCAGGTGCCGGTTGATGTTTTCCAGCACCACTACGGAGTCGTCCACCAGCCTTCCGATAGCCAGCGCAAAGCCGCCCAGCGTCATGATGTTAATGGTCGAGGCGTTTATGTAGAGTCCGAAGGCGCCCGCAAGAATCGAGAGCGGAATCGAGAGAAAAATCGCCAGGGTAGAGCGAAAGCTGCCCAGGAAGATCAGTATCATGAGCGAAGCCAGAACCGAGCCGATGATAGCCTCGTGCGCCAGGCTTCTGACTGCCTGGCGAACATAAACCGACTGGTCGAAGATGGACTTAAGTTGCATCCCCGGCTCCAGACCAAACACTTTCGGGATGAGGCCTTTGACCCCGTTCACCACCGAGATGGTGTTGGCGCCGACCTGCCGGAGGATTGGAACATAGACCGAAGGGCGCCCGTCGATGAGCACCTTGTTGTACTGAATCTGCGATGAATCCTCCACCGACGCGACGTCACCCATCAGCACCGGCGCCTGCCCGCGGCCAATCTTTACCGGCACGCGGTTGATGTCGCGCACCCGCGGGGTCATGCTGTTTGAGTAGATGTAATAGTCAGTGGGACCAATTTTGGCGTCGCCCGCAGGCAGGATCAGATTGGACTGATCGATTGCCTTGACCACATCCATCAGCGACATTCCGCGCGCCTGCAAGGCCTGGTTGTTGACGTAAGCCATGATCTGGCGAAACTTTCCGCCAAACGGGATCGGCACCGACGCGCCGGCAACGGTCGCAAGCTGGTTGCGCACCGTGTAGCGCATGGTGTCCTCGAGCTGGGTCTCGTTGTAGCCTCTGCCCTCCAGCGTGACCAGGACGACCGGCACCGAGGAAACGTCGTACTGAAGGACCAGCGGCGGCAGCGTGCCGGGTGGCATGATTCCCAGATCGGCCATCGCCAGAGTGCCCATTTGAGCTGCAGCCGTTGCCGCGTCGGTGCCCGGTTGGAAGTACACCTTGATTATGCTGACACCGGCCAACGAGCGGGATTCGATATGTTCAATATTGCTGCCCAGGGTAAAAAACCGCTCGTAACGAAATGTGATGTTGTCCTCCATATCCAGCGGCGGCATCCCCTGGTAAAAAGTCGCAATTACAACCGCCGGAATCTTGATGTTGGGAAATACGTCAACCGGCATCTCGCTGAACGCGGTCACTCCCAGAATCGTAATCGCGAGTGCGCCGACGATTATCGTGTAAGGGTTGCGCAATGCGAACTTAGGCATCGATGCTTCTCCGATGATTGAGGCACGGGGCGGCCGGAATCATGCGCCGTCACGACTTCCGCAGGCCTGTCCCGCGCTGGTTGGCGGCCGGCTTGGCTTTGACGGTGAGCACGGCACAATCAGCCTCGCGAATGACGGTTTCCGCCACGCTGCCCAGGATGAAGTGGGCCAGGCCGGTACGGCCGTGAGTGGTCATGACGATTAGGTCGGCCTTGAGTTCGGCCGCCGCCTCCACGATCACCGTCTCGGGAATGCCGTTGCGCACAACGATCTGGTAAGGTACTTTGCCCTGAAGACATTGGCCGGCAAGCTGTTCGAGCCTGTGCCGTGCCGCCTCCTCCCAATGCGGATGCGGTCCGATCGCGACGGGGACGTCCATGTCCGGAGCTGGCGTACGTGCCGCGTTCAGCACGTAGAGCGTGGCTCCGGTTCTTTGCGCCAGATCGCGCGCACACTCCAGCGCGGGCAGCGAATCATTATCGAGGTCGATCGGGCACAGTATCTTTTTAAATTCCGTCATTGGATTCCTCGGCTCCGCAGGCGCGGGCCTTGCGACGGGAGGTAAGTTTTGCTCGCCAACCATTTTCAATCATAAGCGCTCATGCGCTCAGCCGCATTTATAAGGCGTGCCGCATGCGAACTCTGCCGCCCGGCACTATCCAGGCAACCAGTCCGTTACGGAGACAAACTATGGATTGAGAGGGTTTAGGCGCTGAGGCCGGGATCGCCCTGGTCCGCTCGTGGGATGTGGCGATATAGCGGAGAAAACAGAACTGGCCAGTTGTCTTGCTGGCGCGTGCTTACAAGCTTAAAAGTCTGCGGTTGCGCCAGTGCAATCAATGGCAGGTTGCTGCGAACCAGCAGATCGTAAACCGCATGATGGTGCGCGCCGTCCGCAGCAACCTCGAAATAGGTGTGCCGTTCGAGTCCCTGATGGATCTGATTTAATTGGGGCGCCAACCCCAGCCGTGTGCGGCTGAGCGGACGGGTTGTAGCCGCCACTGCGAGCGCACACACCAACATCGTCAGAATGATGTGAGGCAGTATTCGAGAGCGTGCGCGCGTATTCATGCGGATCAAATCAACGATAATGGGCCAAAACCATCCCGTCAAGAGACGATTATATAGATGATACATGACTAATCATGCGCGCTGCTATGCGTGCAGCAGGCGCGTCGCAGCGAACATCGCCAGCATCCCCACCGCCGTTGCGACGCCAACCAACGGCGAGTCGTGCTCGCGTGCTTCGGGCAGCAGGTCCGAGGCGCCGATGTATAGAAATGAGCCGGCAAAGAACGCCAGCACCCAGGGCAACAGCCCCGCCCCAAGATTGAACGGCAGCGTTATCGCCGCACCAAGCACTGGCATCAGCATGTCCACGCCCAGCCAGAAGGTGGCTCGCTGCAGCGGATTTCCATGAGCCAGCACGACGGTCACCGTGTTGAGACCGTCGCTCAGATCGTGGGCGATTACCCCCATCGCAATCAGCAGTCCGATACCAAAACCGGCTTGAAAGCCGACGCCGATGGCGACCCCATCCAGAAAGCTGTGCAGCGCCAGTCCGGCGGCGTTCCACGCTCCGAGTTCCTGTTCATGAGCGTCCACGGCATGCGCGTGTTCGCGCGCCCGATGCATCGCCGTGTAGCGCTCCAGCCCGAAGAAAGCCAGAAATCCGAGCGCGGCCACAGGCATGTAGCCCGCTCCACCGTCCAGGGCGAAAACCTCGGGCAGGATGTCGAACAAGGCGACACCCAATACCGCGCCGGAACTGAAGCCCAGTAGAAGATGCAGCCGATCGCGCAACCGAATGGCGGCCAGACCCCCCAAACCGGTCGAGATCAGGGTGAGGCAGGCGAAGATTAGCGGCACCAGTCGCATGGCGCCCTCGACATTACCCGGTTGGAATCGGCCAAGCGACTTACCGGCTCACCCGGATTGGCGCTCGAGCGCGGCGGGATTTATCACATTGATAGGCTTGCCGGCCGCGTACTCCAAGATCTGGTCGAAGCACATCGAAAGGATGAATTCGAGCTGCGTGCGTTCCACGTAACCCAGATGCGGCGTGCAGACGACGTTGTCCATCGAAAGCAGCGGGTACCCGGCCGGGGCAGGTTCCTCCTCGAACACGTCCACCGCTGCTCTTGCGGGGCGGCCCGCTCGCAGGGCTGCCTCCAGCGCTCCGGGCGCGATGATTCCAGTCCGGCTGGTATTGACCAGCAAGGCGCCAGGCTTCATGTGCGCGAGATCGGCGGCGGTAACGATGGCGCGGGTTTCCG
>DATFSZ010000059.1:0-22517 GCA_035262365.1 Binataceae bacterium (SeqCode) | reverse complement strand
AGACCCATCACGCTGTGCACCTTGGTAGTCTCAATCGCTTCTTCGAAGGTCATTTCGGGCAGGATGGTGGGCAGGCGCTTGGCGAGCATCGTCTTGCCCGATCCCGGCGGCCCGATCATCAACACGTTATGGCCGCCGGCTGCGGCCACCTCCAGCGCGCGTTTGGCCTGCTCCTGGCCGCGCACCTCGCTGAAATCCAGGTCGTAGGTGTTGGCCGACGCGAACACCTGGCTGATATCGGCCTTGACCGGCGTTAGTTGGCGCAGGTCTTCGAGGAACTCCACTGTTTCTTGCAGGCTTTCGACGCCATAGATGGCAATGCTGTCGCCGGCGACGGCGGCTTCCATCGCGTTGTCGCGCGGCAGGACGACGCCGGCGAACTTCCGCATGCGCGCCAGCAGCGCGGTTGGCAGACCGCCCTTTATACTCTTCACGCGGCCGTCCAGAGACAGTTCGCCGAGCATCAGGTACCGATGCAGGTGGTCGCGCTTGAGCGCGTTGTTGGCTGCGATCAGACCCAGCGCGATCGGAAGGTCGAAGGCCGAGCCTTCCTTGCGCGTGTCCGCGGGGGCGAGATTCACGGTGAGGCGACGATTGGGGAAGTCGTAGCCGGTGTTTTTGATTGCCGCCTTGACGCGGTCCAGGGATTCGCGCGCGGCTCCTTCAGCCAAACCGACCGTGGTGAAGCGCGGAAGGCCGCCGGCGATATCGACCTCGACCTCGACCGGGAACGCGTCAACGCCGGCCAGAGCGCTCGACATCACGCTGGCGAGCAAACAGTGTCACCCCCTTTTTGGTGGCTGCCAACCAGCCGCCATGAACAAGATAAACGTTAATTGCCTCAATTTGCAATTGCGGGGAGGAAGGTGCAGGACGGTCCAATTGCGTTTTGGCTGTCTGCTCGACATCATCAGCGACCCTCTGTAGGGAAGCACGAAGGAGTTGCCGAATGAACGAGAAGCGCAGCGGGGGCTACAGGTTGCTCCCGATGGTGCTGTGCGCAGCGTTCGTACTGAGCGCGACGTCCGCTGCTCGGGCGCAGGCCGGATCGCTTGCTGACGCATATCGGATCATCGCGTCGAAGCAGTTTGTCGACCTCACCCATGCCTTCAGCCCGACGACTCCAGTGTGGAAGGGATTCGGGCAGGCGATCTTTTCGGCGGCGGCAAATCCCGATAGCGGGCGACCCTATACAATTGCGCAAGACAGCTTTCGCGCCTTCTTCTACTCGATAGTCGGGCAGTACGGCACCCACATCGACCCGCCCGCGCATTTTGACTCCAGCGGCAGGACCATGGACGAGATTCCAGTCAAACAGATGATCCTGCCGCTGGTGGTCTTTAACATGACGCCGATGCTCAAGCGGGAGCCTAATCACGCGCTCACGGTTGCGGACATCCACGCGTGGGAACGCCGCCATGGCCGTGTCCCGGCGGGAGCTTTTGCCGCGCTGCGCACCGACATGTACAAAGACTGGGATACCAATCCCGAGCGCTTCAAGCGCTTTCCCTTTCCCGCATGGTCATTGGACGCGATCAAGTTCCTGTACGAGCAGCGCGGTATAGTGGCCAATGGTCATGAATCAATGGATACCGACACCACCAACGAACTCGAGTCCGAGGCCTGGCTGCTCAGGCACGGCCACTGGCAAATCGAAGTGATGGCAAATCTCGATCGCGTCCCGGAGACGGACGCGCTGATAGTAGTGGTATGGCCGAAGCCAAGGCACGGACTCGGTTTCCCGGCGCGCGCCTTCGCGATTCTTCCATAGTGGCTTGTCTCCCAGGGCCCCCTCCCTGACCAGGGATAGGGTTGAGGCGAGCGTTCGCGCTCGCCGTCGTTACATCCGGTCTCACGGCTGCGTGAATGGAATAGTCACGCCTTACTGTTGTAAGAGGGCTTCCGAAGTGCGAAGAGTATCGCCGCGCTCGATTGGAGCTAGTTTGCGGCCGTTTGGGGCGTTTAGAGGTATCAAAGCAAGGATTCGATCGAATGAACAGGACAAGAATTGGTGTCGCCACCTGCGCGGTTTGCCTGCTGATAATCGTTGGCAGCGCTGCCGCGCAAACGGACCCGCCCGGTATTCCGCACTGGGCAGCTATCGTTCATCAGCTTTCGCTGAGGACCCATGACAAAGGCAGTGGCGGCGGAGCGCCGGGCGTGTTTCCCAGGGTGATTCCCAGGAAATTTCGGGCCGACGACCCCACCGGCATGGTCGAGACCTATAACCTGAACGCACCAACTCACACCGCGAGAAATGCCTTCTTCCAGAGCCTGGGCACCAACGGCCGCGCCTGCGCCACTTGCCACGAACCGCGCAGCGCCTGGGGCGTCAGCGCCCAGTCGATCCAGCAGCGCTTCGAGCAAAGCCACGGCACTGATCCGATTTTTCGCCTGGTTGACGGTGCCACCTGCGACACCGACAACGTCAGCACCCTGGCGGACAAACGCACCGCCTACAGCCTGCTGTTGTCCAAGGGGCTGATCCGGATTTTCCTGCCGCTTCCCGCGACACAGCTCAAATCCACTCCCCCGATGCCCAGGGATTATGAAATCGTTGGAGTCAAAGATCCCTACGGATGCACCGACCTGACCTCCAATCCGGCGATCGCTTCCGTTTACCGCCGCCCTCTTGTCGCGGCCAACTTGCGGTTTCTGACGGAATGTCCGGGCGGTGAGTCGACATGTACGCCGTTGTCGATCATGTGGGACGGAAGGGAGGCGAGCCTGCAAAGTCAGGCGGTGGACGCGACGTTGGGGCACGCGCAGGCGGTGAATGCTCCGAGCGACGGGCAGGTCGGACAGATGGTGGACTTTGAAACGCTGATTTACGACGGCCAGATATACGACGATGCAGCCGGCTACCTGGATAAAAAAGGGGCCAGGGGCGGACCGGATTATCTTTCAGATCAGAGCTTTTTTATCGGCATCAACGATTCGCTCAGTGCCGGGTTCGATAACGCGGTCTTCAGCCTTTACGACGCGTGGCAAAATCTGGCCGGCTCGCACGGGGAGTCGGCGGCGCGCGGATCCATCGCGCGCGGTGAAGCGCTGTTCAACAGCAAGCAATTCACCATCAGCGACGTCGGTGGCCTGAACGGCCGGCCCGGTGACCCGCTGGGCAACACGCCGGCGCAGGGCTTCTGCACCACGTGCCACGACTCGCCCAACGTCGGCAACCATTCGAAGGTGCTGCCGCTGAATATCGGTGTTGCCGACACCAATCCGCCGAACCTTGACGCTTCCGGATTGCCGGTCTTCACCGTGCAGTGCACGGGCGGTCCGCTTATGGGACAGACTTTTGAGGTGACCGACCTGGGACGCGCGCTGATCAGCGGCAAGTGCACCGACGTGGGAAAATTCAAAGGGCCCATCCTGCATGGACTAGCCGCGCGGGCGCCCTACTTCCACAACGGTACGGCCGCCACGCTGGAAGATGTCGTGAACTTCTACAATCAGCGCTTCTCAATCGGCCTGACTGACCAGGAGAAGAATGACCTCGTGGCGTTTTTGAGCGCGCTCTGATTCGCGCCGAGCATCAGAATTGACAGAAAGGCCGGTTCCCACGAAGCCCAATGGTGGGGCCGGCCAGCTCCTTTGCCGTGAAACCTACTCGATCGCATGCGGATACTCGGCCCAGTCGTCGGGGTCGTGGTTGATCCAAATCCGCGCGCCGTCGGCCTTGGCGAGTCCGACCACGCGTTTGACTGACTCCGCCGCCTGCTCTTTGTCGTAGTCGCCGCCCATCCCGTGCAGCGTTTTTAGCTGCATCCGCAGATGCAGCGTGTCGCCGGTCAGCATCACGGTTTCGTTCTTGAGCCGCACTCGCAGCGAGCATTCGCCCGGCGTGTGGCCCGGAGTCTTGAGGATGACGACTGTACCGTCGCCAAACAGGTCGTGGTCGGCGTCGGGTTCGTTCCATTTGAGCCCGCGGGTGGCCGCGATCTCACTGGACTTGAAGCCCAGGCGGACGTGGCGGGCGTCGGGCCATGCCGCGTAGCGCATCTCACCCGCCATCGCGAAAAGTTGCGCATTGGGAAACAGGCCGACTGAGCCCGCGTGATCGTAATGGCCGTGCGAAACCACCACGTAATCCACTTTGGCGGGATCGTAGCCGTGGCGGCGGAGTTGCTCGTCCACCACCAGGTCGCGCGTGAACGGCCGATGATCGACGATTAGCTTGAGCTTGGCGAGTTCCTCCATGTAGGCCTCGAGGTCCTCCGCCATTTTCCAGCTGTAGCCGGTGTCGAACAGCACCAGCCCTTTGGGATGTTCGATCAGAAAGGTGGGAGTGACCATCTCCAGGTATCGCTTATCCTCGGGCGCCATCATCGACGCGTCGATACCGAAAGTTCCGCCAGGCATGGCAATGAGCTTGTCAGCGGTTTTGGCCATCGGAAAACTCCTTGTTGATTGTGGCTCGCGGCAGTTGCGCGACCATGAGGAAGATAGGCGCTTGCGGGTCCGGGTTGCAATTGAATTTGCGGCGATGATGTTATGGTTAGTGGCCGGCACGACTCACGCGCCGACCGGAGCAGCGTCATGCACGTAATGATGGTTACGTTCGATTTCCAGGGAGCCGACCTCGCCACCGAAGAACGTCATTACCGCGACGTTCACATGGCGCTGGCCAAGCAATTCACCGGCGTGGAGATGTATCTGGCCGGGCGTATCCGCGCCAACCAGTTCGGCTTCACACCGGCGCCGCAGGATGCCGTCAAACCCTACAGAACGGCAATAATGTGGTTTCGCAACACGCAGGACTTCATGAATTCGGTGAGCAGCCAAGCGGGCATCGACGTCCTCGCCGACACACAGGCCCATCTCACCAATGTCCAGATGATCCACGCCGAGGGTGAGGCGGTGGTGCCGTTTGACAGCCGCAAGGCTGGGCAGCAATGCTTCCTGGTCGCCGCTCACATCAACTACAAGCCGTCATTCGGTACGCCCGAGGAGGCCGAGCGTCACTACCTGAATGTGCACACCAAGCTGGCATGCGGCGTGGCGGGGCTGCGCGGCTATTACGTGGGGAAGACGGTGCAGTTGGGCGACAAGCCGGACTGCGCGCGGGCGGTGTTCCAGATGTATGACGACTTCGAGGCTTTTCAGCGCGGGATGACCTCGCCCGCGGGCCAGGAATTGCTCAAGGACGACGCGCGGCTAATCAGCGTCAAGCGGTTGTTTTTCGCCGACGCCCAGGTGGAGCAATAAGATTGAGGCTGGCTACTTCCCGTGGCAGCGTTTGTACTTCCTACCCGAGCCGCATGGGCAAGGATCGTTGCGCCCGACCTTGTCGCCCTCGCGTTTGACTGGCGCCGCGCCGGTCTCTTCGCGCTCCGCGCCGTGGCTCATCACCATCTGCTGGGGCCGGCGCTGCTCGATTTGCTGGACCTCCTGTTGGCGCGTGATCTGTACCGAGAAAATCTTCTCCGCAACGTCCTGCTGCATGACCCCCATCATGAGCTCGAACATTGAGAAGCCTTCCTTCTGATACTCGACCAGCGGATTTTGCTGCGCGTAGCCGCGCAGCCCGATCCCCTCCTTAAGGTGATCCATCGCCAGCAGATGGTCCTTCCACAGCGAGTCCAGCGTCTGCAGCATCACGATCTTTTCGATCTGGCGCATCACGGGCTCGGTGAAAGCCGCCTCGCGTTCATCATAGACCTTGCGCACGCGGTCATGCGCCATATCGACAAGCTCGTCGCTGTTGTGGGGCACCGAGCCGTTGAGGTTGAATTCGGGGCGGAACTTGAACTGGCGGTAAAACGCGTCGTCCAGCGCCTTCCAGTCCCATTCCTCCGGCGGCAACTCAGCATCGATATGCGCGCCGACGATGTTTTCGATCAGCTCATCGCAGATGTCCAGCGCGTCTTCCTTGAGCGACTCGCTGCCCAGCAGTTCGCGCCGGCGATGGTAGATCACCTCGCGCTGCTTGTTCATCACGTCGTCGTATTCGAGCAGATGCTTGCGGATGTCGAAGTTGTGGGCTTCCACCTTCTTCTGCGCGTTCTCGATCGCGCGCGAGATCCATCGATGCTCAATCGGCATGCCGTCTTCCATGCCGATACGGCCCATGAAGCCCTTGAGCCGGTCGGCGCCAAAGATCCTCAGCAGGTCGTCTTCCAGCGACAGGTAAAAGCGCGAGGAACCTGGATCGCCCTGGCGGCCCGAACGGCCGCGTAGCTGGTTGTCGATGCGCCGCGACTCGTGCCGCTCGGTGCCCAGGATATGCAGACCGCCGGCACTCAGCACCTGCTCGCGTTCCGCCGCGCATTGCCCGCGGAACTTTTCCAGCGCCGCCACGAAGTCCGGATCCTTGGGATCCCTGGTTCCCGCCTCTGCCGCCGCCATGAACTCGGCGTTGCCGCCCAGTACGATATCGGTGCCGCGGCCGGCCATGTTGGTGGAAATTGTGACGGCCTTGTGGCGGCCGGCCTGGGCGACGATTTCCGCTTCGCGCTCATGGTTTTTTGCGTTGAGCACGTAATGGCGGACACCGGTTTTCTTGAGCAGGTTGGAGACCCGCTCCGATTTTTCGATCGATACCGTGCCGACCAGCACCGGCTGCCCGCGCTCGTAACAGTCCTTGATTTCCTCGATCACGGCGTCGAACTTTTCCGCCTCGGTCTTGTAGATCGAGTCATGATGGTCGATCCGGATCATGTCGCGGTTGGTCGGAATCACCACCACCTGGAGGTTGTAGATCTGCTGGAATTCAACCGCCTCGGTGTCCGCCGTGCCGGTCATCCCGGCCAGCTTTTTGTACATGCGGAAGTAGTTCTGGAAGGTAATCGTGGCCAGGGTCTGGTTTTCGGATTCGATCTTGACGTTTTCCTTGGCCTCGACCGCCTGATGCAGCCCGTCGCTCCACCGCCGCCCAGGCATCAGACGCCCGGTGAATTCATCGACGATCACGACTTCGCCGTCCTTCACCACGTAGTCGACGTCACGCTTGAACAGAGCGTGCGCTTTGAGCCCCTGGTTGACGTGATGGATTAGCAGGATATTGCGCGGGTCGTAGAGATTGTCGACCCCTAGCAGCTTCTCGACCCGGGTGACGCCTTCTTCGGTCAACGCGACCGTGCGGAGCTTTTCGTCGATCGTGTAGTCGGCTTCATCCTTGAGCCGCGGGATGACGCGATCGACCACGTAATAGGTGTCCGTTGATTCCTCAGAGGCGCCCGAGATGATCAGCGGGGTGCGGGCTTCATCAATCAGGATCGAGTCGACTTCGTCAACGATCGCATAATGGTGCGGGCGCTGGACGTAGTCCTCGAGGTTGAACTTCATGTTGTCGCGCAGGTAGTCGAACCCAAACTCGTTATTCTGCCCGTAGGTAACATCGCAGGCGTAGGCGAGCTTGCGCTGTTGGTCGGTCAGGCCATGCACGATCACGCCGACGGAAAGGCCCAGGAAGTTGTAGATCTGCCCCATCCATTCGGCGTCGCGCCGGGCGAGGTAGTCGTTAACCGTGACCACGTGCACGCCGTGCCCCGCCAGCGCGTTGAGCGTGACCGGAAGCGTGGCGACCAGGGTCTTGCCCTCGCCCGTCTTCATCTCGGCGATCTTGCCATCGTGGAGCACGGAGCCGCCGATCAGCTGCACGTCGAAATGGCGCTGGCCCAGTGTGCGCCGGGCGGCTTCGCGTACGATCGCGAAGACTTCAGGCATCGCGTCATCCAGTGCACCGGCCTGTTCTTCGGGATCCTCGATAGCCCGGATTTTTTCCTTCCAATGTGCGATTCGGGCGCGCAATTGATCGTCGGATTCGGCCTCCATCGTCGGTTCCATTTCGCCGACGAGCCGGACCAGCGGCCGCATCCGCTTGATCTCGCGGTCGTTTTTGGAGCCGAAAATTTTGCGGCCCAGACGGTTTAAGGTGTTCAGTTCCATCTTCGACTTTTAGTTTACTAGCAGTGGCGGGAGCGCGAAAGTCGCTGGTTTGGCACGCCTTTAGCGCCGCGATGCCAGCAGTTCGCCCAGGTTTGCCGGAGCGGGAGGGCGCGCACCGAAAATACGCTCGCTCATTGCGGCCGATTCCATGCACAGGTAGGCCGGGAGTCCCGGCGCATGCTTGCGGATTCGCTCCGACAGCACACGGAACAGCCGGGTGCGCAGCGCAGTGAAGGTGCGATAACGCCCGTCCGTACTCAACACTTCCTCGCCAACCAGCATCGGGTCGTCGGGAAAGCGCCGGCGCGCCGCGGCCTTAAGCTCCGGGCTCATGCGCAACCCGCCGATGCTTATGAATCGGATCCGGGACGGTGCCACGGCCGCAAACAGGTCGTCGAGCAGGTCCAGGTAATCGCGCTCCGCTCCACCATAGGCGATCACCGGATCGAGATGGAATGCGACTCCATATCCGGCTTCCGCGACGCGGCGCGCTGCTTCAATCCGCTGCGCGGGCGTGGCCGCGCGATGCTCGGAGCTTGAGAAAACGGCGGGCGGCGACAGCGTCCACGAAACCATAACCTGGCCCTTGGGGTCGATCCTGAGCAGGTTTTCTATCTCATCGGTCTTGGTTTTGAGCTCTAACACCAGGTTGCGTTGCCGAGCGAAGAAGTCCACCAACTCCAGGCTGAGGTCGGTCAGGCTGTCGAAGGCAAGCGAGTCCGCAAGTTCGCCGGTTCCAACGCGGAGATGGCGGCCGGGCGCCCTGTGCGACAGCGTCTGCAATTCGTCGAAGGCGTCGGCGTAGTTGGAGTAAACCTGGAACCCCGGGTTGTTCGCCACGTATTGCTGCAGGAAGCAGTAGGAGCAATCCATCGGGCAATTCGACGCCAGAACCATGACCAGGTAACCGCAGCAGGCGAACTCGGCGCCGCCGGCCGGACACGCCATCAGGAACGGACTGCGCCGGCGCATCAGGATCAAGCGCCGCTTGCCCGCTGCGAACGGATCGGCTTGGAGAAGGTTGGGCTTTGCGACCTCCCGTCCGTCGGCGATGTACTCCACGGACAAGTGAGGCGGAAGGCGTTCGACCACTCGCCGCGCGATCGGTGCGTCGCGGAATTCCTCCTCGATAAAAGCGCAGTCGAGATCAAAGTTCATATTCTACATATCGTTCGGCGCAAATCCCGCGCGAAGCCATTTCTGTTGTCTTTCCTCGAATGGCCGCAAGGCTCAAATGAATCAGATTCCGTCCGACCCGCCGAGGGTTTCGATCAGCGCCTTGATCCGCTCTTTATGCCGCGCCAGGGCCTCGATCAGCTTTTCCAGTTCTGCAGCGCTGTGCGCCGTCATCCGAATCATCACCTCATCAGACCCTAGATCCTTGGGCAAGACCACTGTTAATCCATGCGGCAGGCGCATCGCCGCCACCGCCGCTTCGAGTTCAGCGCGCAGGCGCGCCAGGCGCGGATAGCGCAGTTCACGCAGCTTGTCGAGCAAAGCGCGGGCGCGCTCGGGCCGCGACCCGCTGCCGGTGGTAACCGCGCGCAATTCGCGTCGGGCCAGGATGCTCGCCGCTCCCTCTCCCTCGCGCACACCGATCTCAGCCAGCATTTCGAAGGCGGTCAGCAATTGGCCGGTGCGCAGCCGCAGGTCCATCGCGACGGAGAGAATTGCCAGCGCGTCGCTCTTA
The DNA here is from genome assembly GCA_035262365.1 of Binataceae bacterium (SeqCode). Taxonomy (GTDB): domain Bacteria; phylum Desulfobacterota; class Binatia; order Binatales; family Binataceae; genus JAJPJA01. The sequence goes on along the minus strand of DATFSZ010000059.1, from coordinate 12,934 downwards.
CCAAGATCGATCCAGCGGTTCAATGCCGCCTCCGGCAGGTGATGCTCGACCGCCCAGGCACGCACGTGGGCCCTATATCCGGTCTCCTCGCTCACGCCTCGGCGATATCCATCGGTTGAATTTCCAGCGCTGCGCTCCAGCCGCCGGCGTCATGATCCGCCCGCGTGTCGAGCATGATTCGCGCCCTTTGTCCGAGACTCGAATAGAAATCGAATTCGTCCTGCCGCCCGCGCCGCAATAGCCCGTTGGCGTGTATAGCGCACTTTTCAGCCAGGATCTCGGCGACCGCGAATCTCTGGCGGACGCTCAGTTCGGCGCCGGCAAGCAACTTGAGCAGTGCGCGAATCCGGAAGCGGTCAAGCGCGGGAACCGTGGCCGAGAGCTGGTCAGGATGGCCGGCGCGCCGGGTGACGAGCGGTTCGTCGAGCAATCCAGCCCGATAGCGGCACGAGATGCGCAGCCACAGGTCGTAGTCTTCGCACGCCGCCATCGCTTCGTCGAAGCCGCCCATTTCGTGGAACAATTGCGTACGCATCATGACCGCCGACGGACTCACCAGGCAGGTGCGCAGCGAGGCTTCAAAGATATCGCCGGCGCGCTTTTTGTGGCGCAACCCCGGATTGACGCGACACCCGTTGCGTATCCAATGCTCCTGCGTTTGTGACAGCGGAAATTCGGGATGGGCCCGCATATACGCAAGCTGTCGCTCGAGTTTTTGCGCGGCCCAAAGATCGTCGGAGTCCAGAAACGCGAGGTAACCGCCGCTTGCCAGCGCGGCACCACGGTTGCGCGCCCCCGCCGGCCCGCGATGAGGTGTACGCTCAATTAGCACGCCGCGATCGCTACATGAACCTGCCGCGATGTTTTGCGCCATCTGCCCGTGATGCAGGTCCTCCCAGGTGCCGTCGGTCGAACCGTCGTCAACGATTATCAACTCCAATGCAACGCCGCGCTGCGCCAGCACCGAGCCAATCGCATCGCACAGCATCCGTCGCCGGTTGTAGGCCGGCACCACGACACTGACTTGCGGATTCATGGCGGGTTAACGATGCATCACTCCGACCGGATCGCCATCGGCGGCTGGCGATTGCGGGCCAGGCCGTGGACGCGGGTTACGTTGAACAGGCGCCGGCGCAACTCGTCGAGTCCTTCGCCGTCGGCGGCGGAGCAGGGAAAGACGGGGGCATTCAAGGGGTCGAAGCTGCGCAGCATCGCGGCCCGCTCGCTGCGGCGGATTTTGTCGGCCTTGGTGGCGGCTACCACCAATTCAAGCCCCCTCCCGCGGATCGTTTCAGCCAACGCCAACTCCTCCGCCCGCGGACCGCGGCGTGAATCGACCAGCAACAGGACGGCGCTTAGGTTGGCGCGCTGCGCCAGGAACTCGCTCATCAAAGCTCCCACTTTGCGCGCCAGCGCTTCGGGCATCTTCGCATATCCAAATCCCGGCAGGTCAACCAACGCCAGTCCATCGCCGAGGCTGAAAAAGTTAAGCGCCTGCGTCCGCCCCGGCGTGCTGCTGGTGCGCGCGAGACCTTTGATCGAAACCAGGGCATTGATGAGCGAACTCTTGCCCACGTTCGAACGTCCCGCCACCGCAATTTCGCGCCGATCCCATCGCGGACAGTCGGCAATCGCGAGGACGCTTTTTTCGAACTTGCAATCGAGCTTCACGGCAAACCCTTATGACATTTGCCGCGGCGATTTTGCGCAAACTCGATTTTCGGAGCCTGCGGCAAATCTGTCGTGGTGCCGCGGTCCCGAGCTTCCGTCAGGCGCGCGAGTTGAACACTGAGTGCGTAACGCAATTCGCGCAACTTCACGCCCTGATGCCGGTCCGGATACGGCGCCAGGAAACGCATCGCCGCCCGAAGATGAAGAATCGCGCTTTGGATCTCACCCTGAATCAGTTTGTGGTTGGCCACCGCAGCGCGCAGCAGGCCGAGGTAGAAATCCCAGCCGCCTTCGGTTTCGTCCTGATCCATGGCCTCTTCCATCGCTTCGTGAGCTTCGAAAAAATCTCCGCGATTGAACAGGTCCACGCCCTTCAGGAAGGACTGCCGCGCTGAATTCTGCCGCTCCACGGTCCGATTGTACAACGTCCCTGGAGCGGCTTGCAGGTGGCGATAACAGCCTCGAAAGAGAACCGTCACGGAAGCCGCGCTACGGACGAAACCCGGCTTTATGGTAGCGCCGGCCTCCTGCTGGTTCCTTTAGAACCGGCCCGCGCGGAAACCAGGCGAATCGCGCGGCGTCATACGACGAGGCCGATAATCCTGAACGGGAGCATGATTATCGTGCCCACCAGGTGAAAGGCCGCACCCACCACGCTGTCCGGTTCGCTGCTGGTGGTGGTTGTGGTGGTCGTCGACGGCTGGGGCTGCGGCGCCACATCGCCCCCGGAGTTCGACGCGTAGCCGGGGTCGGTTACGGTGGTGCGCGTGGTGGTGGTGCTCTGCTCGCTGGAGCATCCCGTCGCCACTGTCAAAACACCCAGCAGGGCAGCCGCGACCAACAATTTCCTGGCCCTCATTTCAGGTTCCTCCTTCATCTGAGGGGACTGAAGAGGAAGAAGAGATGAGTTTCAGGCGAAGGCTTTGCGCAGTGCTTCCTTGTCGAAGCCCGCGACCAGGCGTTTGCCGGCGACCGTCAGCGGCCGCTTGATTACACGCGGTTCCTCCGCCATCAGCTTGATCGCCTGCTCGGCGCTCAGCTTGCTCGCGTCCAGACCGGTGGCCTTGAACGCCGGGCTTTTGGGATTGAGGAAATCGCGCGGCTCATGACCGCCGAAGATGTCGCGCAGCTCGTCAGCCGTAAGCGGCTTTTTTGCGTAGTCGCGTTCCACCAAATCAACCCTAAGCTCGGAGCGCAGGAACTCCCGCGCATTGCGGCACGTGGTTCAGGTAGAACGCCAGAAAAATCGTGCTTTCTTCATCATATCGGCTCGCAACTACTCGATGTCGTGCTCGTGTACCGGACCTGTGCCCGAATCGCCCGGCCCGGTGATGCTGGTGGTGAAGTGCGACGAGCTGTACCCGCTATGACTCGGCATCGAAACCGGAGGAGCGCCGACTCCCGCTGGCGGCGAGGTCGACGGCGTCGAGCTGCTGGAATACGAGGGCGTACTGGGATAAACCGGCGCGGTGCTCGCGGTCACAGACGGTGGCGGGTTTGCGCTGAGCGGCTGAACCGGCGGCGGTACCGTGTTTTGCTCGGGCGGAACGGGGGGGCCGCTGAAATGAACCGGCGCCTGACCTCGCAGCATTTCCGGGGTCAGGACGTAGTCGCCGCCCAGCGAGCTGCGCCAGATCGCGTTGGCAGTCTGCTGATTGCCGCCGGTCAAGGCATATCCCGCGCCGCCGGTTATGCCACCGAGGATGGCATAGACGGTTTTAGCAGGAATATAGCCGACGTTGGCCAGCAGAGTAGCAGCCCCGATCCCCGCGCCTTTCCAGTTGACACCGCCGCTCTCAGGCTGCGCCACCTGGGGTCCGCCGTTTTGATCAGTCTGTGTGGTTTGCGCAATAGCGCCGATAGGCACCGCCAGCACCACGCCGAGCGATGCGATGGCAAGCTTAAACCTTATGCTTCCCATAACTCTGTCCTCCCCATCTCCTCAACTTCTTCATCCTCTTCAGTCCCCTGAGTCGAGGACCAAAAAGCAAGAGTTATTCCGTCTTTATTATCACGTCATTGGGGATCAATTCGAGCAAGTAGCTAAAGGCGTGATCGAGATAATCGCGGTCCTTGGATTCCAGGGTCAATTTGACCCGGTACTCGGCATTGCCGATTTTCGGGTAAGAACCCAGCAATAATTCGGGAAATCGCTCCAGGCAGGCGTCGAGCATGCCGGCCAGTTGGCCTTCGCCGGCGCTGCTATAAATTGCATGCGCAAAATAGGGATCGGTGGCGAAGCGCGATTTGATCGCCGCCAGCTTGCCTTCGAAGAGCTGGGGGATACCGGGCAGCATGTAAATATTTTCAGCCTGCACGGTCGGGAAGATCAGCGGACCGCCCTCGACCAGCGCGGCGCCCTCAGGGACCTCGGCCATTTTAAGCCCCGCCTTGTTGGGGCGATCTCCAAAATGCTCCCGGATCAGGGCTTCGAGCTGCGGATGGATCACCACCGGACGGCCCAATGCCGCCGCCACTCCGGCGATTGTTATATCGTCGTGGGTCGGCCCCACTCCGCCCGAAGTGATGACGAAATCAAAGCGCTGCGAGCAGTAGCGGACCTCTTCCGCAATCGCGTCCAATTCGTCGGGCACCACCGCAATACGCTTGAGCGCCACGCCGATTGCGCGCAGTTCACGGGCGGCAAAATAGGTGTTGGTGTCGTGGATTTTGCCCGACAGAATCTCGTTGCCAATCACGACGAGCGCACAGCTTCGTTCTTGCATCGCCAGCTTTCGCCCGCCCGCGCCCAATTCCGGCTCTGAGATTACGTTTCGGCCCGGATGCGCCGCGGTGCAAATTGCCAAGGATTATCGCAGGAGCGCGGCGTCGACGGCAAGCCGTTTACTTTGGCAAGACGCCCCAAATCGCGCCCAAACAAAACACTTGATCATGGGGGCCGGAACTCCAGATATTTGAAATATGGCGTTGAAAACCTATTCAGGAAGCTGTCATTGCGGCGCCGTTCGCTTCCAGGCGGACATCGATCTCAGCGAGGGCACCAACAAGTGCAATTGCTCAATCTGCACCAAGGCCCGTGCGTGGTTCATACTGCTGAAGCCCGATCGCTTCCGCCTTCTCGCCGGAGCCGACGCGCAGACTGAGTATCAGTGGACGCCACCGGAGCGGCCCAACCCTGTTCTGCATTATCTGTTCTGCAAAACGTGCGGCGTCCGGTCCTTCGGATGGGGTGATGCTGAAGAGTTGGGAGGCAAATGGTACTTCGTTTCAGTCGCGTCGCTTGACGACGCCGACATTGAGGAACTCGCCGCGGCTCCGATCCGATATGCCGATGGGCGGCACAATCGCTTCAATCAACCGCCCGCGGATATTCGCCTGCTCTAACATTCCGCAGCGCCGCGCGCGGGAAAGTCGCGAAGCGAAAGCGTGTGCGATGCTCAGGCGTCGGCGGATTGGTCCGCGTCGGCCGCTTGTGATTTTATAAAGTCCTTGAGCTTGCGTTTGAGGCGGGTTTCGATTTGGCGCACGCGCTCGCGGCTGATCCCAAAGCGCTCACCAATCTCCTGCAGGGTGACTGGGTTTTCCGCCAGCAGCCGGCTTTGGAAGATTTCCATTTCCTTGTCCTTCAGCGTGCTGGCGAAGCGTTCGATTTTGTCCTTGGCGAACGCCCGCCATTCGGCGTCGGCTGCCGCTTCCTCGGGATTGTGTGCCGTGTCGGGCAGCAGATCCAGCAGGCGGCCGTCGTCATCGGGTCCCGTGGGCTGATCGATCGAAACCTCGCTCTGGCCCATCCGCTCCTGCATCTCTCGGACTTCGGATTCCTTTACGCCGATTCGCTGCGCCAGCAGACGTGGCTGCGGAGAGAAGCCTTCGGCCTCCAGGCGTTCGCTCTCCTTTTTCAAATTGAAGAACAACTTGCGCTGCGCCTGGGTGGTACCGATCTTCACCAGGCGCCAGTTGTTCATCAGGTAGCGGATTATGTAGGCGCGGATCCACCAGACCGCGTATGAAGGAAACCGGATTCCCCGGTACGGGTCGAAACTCTTCACCGCTTCCATCAGCCCGATGTTGCCTTCCTGGATCAGGTCGAGCAGGTTGCGCGAGGCGCGAGCGAATTCGTGCGCGATCTTCACCACCAGGCGCAGATTGCCGGTAACCAGGCTGAGCGCGTCGTTGCGGTCACGCGTGGCGACGTAGCGCTTGGCGACCTCTAGTTCTTCCTCGCGGCTGAGTAGCGGAAAGCGCCGAATTTCGGTCAGGTAGCGCGACAGCGGATCGACTGGAACGAGGCTGCTGCCGGTACTTCCCTCCGTATCCGCATCATCCTCCGACAAGAGCGGTTCGGGGCCGTCCTCGCCCGGCACCGGGATAGCCAGCGGCGCTTGCGTCGGTTCCGTCTCTTCCGGCAACTCTTCTTCGGCGATCAGGCGAGCTTCGGCCGGGACCGGCTCATTGCTCCTGGCGGCCTTGCGCGGGCGCCGTTTGGACCCCTCACCGTTATCGGCTCGTTTGCGAGGCACGCGCAGGAATCGTCCTTTTTGGAGTTCTGCAGACCGCCGGGGACTGCTCCCGGCAGAGGCTCAAAGCCGCGCGCCCGGGTTCAGTCTTGAGGTTTTTCGACCTCGACCTTGCCCCCCGCGACTTCGCGCAAAGCCGTAACCAGTTCCTTGTTGTCGGACTCGACCAAGGGCCGGGAACCCTTGAGGAGTTGTTTCGCCCGCTGGGCGGCCACCAGGACCAACTCAAACCGGTTGGGAACGTGGTCCAGACAATCTTCGACTGTGATCCTAGCCATCGCAACTATCTTCCAACGCCCACCTGTGCAAGTCAACGACGATTGCCGCGCCGCTCTGAGCGGTTCAATGCACCGCTTGTGAGTCAGGTTGTCCTGGTTCCCGAGGACGCGGCCATCCCCGCCAGCACCATGATCACGTCGGCCGGGGTGGCGACGCGATACATGGCCCAGCTCGGCGCGGGTTCCGCGCTGACTTTGACGGTCAGGCCCTTGGTTTCTCGCAGCGCGAAAAAGGCGTCCTCGTCGGTGATATCGTCGCCGAAGTAGATCGGCAACCGGTCTTCGCCGCCCTCGTTCAGAATCATCCGCAGCGCCTCGCCCTTATTGACACCGTGCGGCAGCGCCTCGATCACCATCTTGCCTTCGCGAAGTTCCAATGACGGAGTTTGCCGGCCGGCGAATTCCCTCAGACGCAGCCGCGCGGTCAGCGCCGCATCGGGCCTGGCCAGTCGATAATGCAGCGCCACGCTATAAGGCTTATCTTCGATCACAAAACCTTCCCCGTTTGGAATATTGGTCCGCAGCCATTCTTTCACTGCTTGCAGCGCCGGCATGAACGTTTCCGGGTCCACCGTCGTGGCGCTCTTTCCGCCCGGTTCGATTATTTCGATCCCGTGCGTTCCGACCAAGGTAACGCCGTCGGGAACGTCCAGCAGGCGTCTCAGCTTATCTATCTGTCGGCCGCTTACCACGACGACCCGAAAGCGATCGGGACTCGCCGCCAGGCGTTTGATTAATGCGCCAGCGCCCGCCACGGGTTGGGCGTTGGCGATATCCGGGGTGATTTCCGAGAGTGTGCCGTCGTAGTCCAGGAACAGCACGATTTTGTGCTCTGCGGCGAGTTGGGCCGGCAAGTCCGCCGGCAGCGGGGGAGGAGTCTCAGTCGATACTGGGCGCATAGCGGATGAGCGAGTTCTGATGCTCCAGGGCGCTCAGGAAGTTGCGCGACCAATGGTCAAGGTTGTTGCCGTGGACCCGTGCGCGCAGTGCACTCATCCGTGCTGCGCGCTCCTGCGCGGGCATCGTCAGCGCCTGCTTGAGCGAGGCTGCGATCGCGTCCATGTCGTAGGGATTGACCAGCAGCGCCTCTTCCAACTCTTCGGCTGCCCCGGCAAATTCGCTGAGCACCAGCACCCCGTGGTCGGCGTTGCGCGAGGCGATGTATTCCTTGGCGACCAGGTTCATGCCGTCGCGCAGCGGTGTGAGCAAAGCGACGTCGGCGGCCTGGTAATATGAGACCAGTTCTTCGGCACCGAACTGGGTATAAAGATAGCGAATCGGCACCCATCCTTCGGACGAAAAACGGCCCACCACGCGGCCTACCAGTTCGTCGAGCTGGCGTTTGAGCCGGGCATAATCGTCAACCTTGGTGCGCGAAGGCACCGCGATCTGCACCAGCGCCACGCGCTTGTGATAGGAGGGATTAAGCTCCAAAAATCGCTCAAAGCCCTCTACGCGCTCCAGGATCCCCTTGGTGTAATCCAGGCGATCGACACCCAGGATCATGGTTGACGAGCCCAGCGAAGCCTTAATCCGGCGCACCCGCGCCTGCACGCGATCGGTTTGTGCGATTTGCGCGAAATAGTCGGCTGGAATGCCAAGCGGAAAACCGTGCACCCGCACCGTTCGACCCTGCCAGCTTACCAAACCCTGCGCGCGGTCCACGTCCAGCCCGCATATTCTCGCGCAGCATTCCACAAAGTGGTCCGCATAGCTCGCGGTGTGAAAGCCGATCAGGTCGGCGCCCAGCATTCCCTCCAGTAGTTCCCGGCGCCAGGGAAAGATGCGGAAAAAGGATTCGGGCGGAAATGGTACGTGCCAGAAAAGGCCGATCGGCAGCGAGGGGCGGCGCTTGCGCAGCAGCGCTGGAGCCAGCGCAAGGTGAAAATCCTGAATCCAGACCCGGTCATGCCCAGAGGCGTGAGCGCTGGTAATCTCGGCAAACAGGTCGTTAACCGTCTTGTAGTGATTCCAGTGCTGTACGCGGAAATGGCAATTCTGCGGCATCAGGTGCATCAGCGGCCACAAACCGCGGTTGCACATCCCGTAGTAGTAATAGGAGATGTCCCGTTCGGTCAGCGGCGGAAACACCATTGAGAAACGCGGTTCGTCAGGCGGCATCCGCAGCGGGGCCGGCGCTGCCTTGCTGCCCGACCATGCGATCCACACCCCACCATGGCGTTCGAGCAGCCGCAGGAAGGTAGCGCCCACTCCTCCTACGGTCGGTTCAATGCGACGGCGCCCGCCTTCGCTGATAATCCGAATCGGCGCGCGGTTGGAAAGCACCAGCAGCCGCCCGGATTCCTTGTGCATCAGATCGAATTTGCCGTTGGTTTCGTTCGGGGCGCTTTCCAACATCGCGAACCCCTGGCTACGCTGCTACCAGCGCGTGCTCGTCAGTCGATCGCAAAAAGCCAGTGCTTCGGTAAGGCTGAGTTAGCCACACCAAAGTCTAGCCCCTCCGCCCGGAACTGGCAACGAAGAAACTTTTTGCGCGGGTTAAGAGCGCGAGGCGCAAGCGCGACGCGGCCGGCAGACAGATCGTCCGGACTCAACCAGCGCAATGCGATCGATGCAGTGCAGAACAAGACGCGGCCGGCTGATCGCTCAACCGGCCGCGTTGAAGTCGGTTGAAACTACTTGTTAGGCTGAGGGGTCATGCGCAGATAGGGCTTTAGTTCCTTCCAGCCCTTGGGAAACTTTTCCTTCATCACCTTCGGATCGGTCAGCGACGGCACGATCACGCAATCCTCGCCTGTCTTCCAATCCGCCGGCGTCGCGACCGAATGGTAATCGGTGAGCTGCAGCGAGTCGATCACGCGCAGCAGTTCCTGGAAGTTCCGGCCCGTGCTGGCGGGATATGTGATGCTCAAGCGCAGCTTCTTGTTCGGGTCGATAATGAAGACCGAGCGCACCGTCAGCGTGTCGTTGGCCTCGGGATGGATCATGTCGTACAGACTTGACACCTTGCGGTCGGGATCGCCCAGGATTGGGTAGTTGATCTTGGCCTGCTGCGTCTCTTCGATGTCCTTGATCCAGCGCTTGTGCGAATCGACATCGTCCACGCTGAGCGCAATGACCTTGACGTTGCGCTTGTCGAACTCCGGTTTCAGCTTCGACACGACACCCAGCTCGGTCGTGCACACCGGCGTGAAGTCCTTCGGATGGGAGAACAGTATCGCCCAGTGGTTGCCAATCCATTCATGAAAGCGAATTGGACCCTCGGTCGAGTCCTGAGTGAAATCGGGCACTACGCTGCCCAGATGAAGAGCCATCGTTTTTCCTCCGGTAATCGAATTAGGCTACCCGTGCAGAACGTTGCGTGTCCAAAAAAGTAACTAACGAGACTCACTAAGTCAACTATTGTCAGCGATTGCTTCTGGGACTCGACGTCGGAGGAAGCGGCGCCGGCCCGTGGCCGTGGCGCTCGGCATTGATGCCCCGGAGGCGATCGCGCTGCGCCAGCGCCGTGTTATAGTCCTCGAGCAGTTCGAATTCCTCCGCCTCCTGGAGCACCCTGCGCTGTTCGGCTTCCCAGTCGTGGGCTATCGAACCCAGCACCGGCAGTTTCTGCTGCCGGCGAAACCACAGATAATAGAGGAAGGAAATCCCCACCCAGGCAGGTCCCGCGATTCGTCCGATTTTGTGGGTCAGAATCACCTCGAAGAGGATTAGCCCGACGCCCAGCATCCCGATGACGCCCAGCACCGGGAACTGGACGCGCCGGCCGCCGATGCGTATCGGCAGGTTAAACGGCATTCGGTACGGGCGCGGCGTGTAGGGGTCGGTAACGCGCAGCACGATCAACGAGACAAACACCAGCAGGTAGCCGAGGGTCGCGCCAAACGCATACATGTTGCCGAGCGTGTCCATCGCGCTTGGAGTAAGGAATGAGAGGAAGGTTTCCAGCCAGCCGATGAAGGAGAAGAGCAGGATCGCGCGGTAGGGCGTGCGGTACCTGGGATGCACCGCGTCCAGCCACCTGGTAGCCAACCGGAGCTGGCTCATGGAAAAGGTCAGACGCGACACGCTCATCACGCCGGAATTGGCCGAGATCAGCAAAATCGTCGCGCCTAGGATTGCCGCGAAGGGTCCCGCGACCAGCCCCGCATACGGAATCCGATGGGCCAGGTGCGCGACCGGGTCGTCGATCGGCACGGTGCGCCACGGCATCACGCCCAACGTCAGTGTCGAAAAGGCCAGCGCGAAGATGAACACCGTAAAGATCAGCGTCAGCGAGGTGCGCGGGATGATCGTGGCGGGGCGGCGGGTTTCCTGCGCGGCTTGCGAAATGGATTCCAGCCCTACGAACGAGATAATCGCCAGCGAAGAGCCGTACATGAAATGGTGCAGGGTGGGAAATTCGTGGCGCCACTGATGAACCAGTAACTCGGGCTTGAACGCGAACACGAAACCCAGAACGATGATCGCCGACTCGGTGCAGATGTCGATCAGACCCAGCACCTCGTTGAGCATCGAGGATTCCCGGATGCCGCGGATGTTGAGCCACACCAACAGGGCAATCAGCGCGCTGGACTCCAGCAGCCACAGCCATTGGAGCTTAAGCGGTCCGAGGTGCAAGACCACCGCGCGGGCGTGCATCCCAAAAAGATAAGGCGTGAAGAAGTTGAGGTATCCGGCCGAGGCGACCGCAAACAACGCGATATCGATCGTGTAGTCGAGCAACAGCGCCGTTCCCGCAACAAAGCCGCCCAGGTCGCCCAGGCCGCGCAGGGTGAAGTAGTGTCCCCCGCCCGCTACCGGATACGCCGCCGCCAGTTCCGTGTAGCAAAGGCCGATCATGATATAGACCAGCCCGGCCAGCCCGAACGCCAGGTTGGCTGCCCCCTGGGCCGATGCGACCACCAGTCCCAGCGCGGTGTAGATATCCGCTCCGACGTCGGCGTAGCCCCACATGTAGGAGCCCCACACCGTGACGTCGCGGCGCAGGGCAAGCCCGGCGTGCTCTGGCTGAAGCGATTGCGGAGGCTGCGGATCGGCCATCGGGTATCAGGGCGTTACGGCCGCCGCGCGATTCACCGTTCTTATGGTCGGCCGTGCGGGTGGCACTTTCGTCCCGGCCGCGCCGGACCCGGGCTTGGGCCCGCGCGCGCCGGAGAGTTGGGAGGCGACTGCATCACGCACGCTTGCGTTTTTGCTTGCGCGCCTCTTGGCGGCGCGCGCGCAGCCGCTTTTCGCGCCGTTTACGGCGCCGCTTGATTTCCTTTTGCCTCTCACTTGCCATTCGCCGTGCTCTCCCCGTCAAGCGCCACCTGGCGCTCGACCTTTTCTCCTGATTTCAGATGCACCGACCGCTCCATCGTGTAGGGCCGGCCCTTTCCCGACAGGTTCTCTACGTAAATGTCATAGTCGCCCGCGTCAAGGGTGAAGCGATGCTCCGGGCCGGGCGCGCTGACCGCGCTCTGCTTTTGCGTCCCAGCCTGGTAAAGCACCACGCGGGTGTTCTTATCGATCGAAGCCTCGAGAACGTTGGTGCGCACCAGCAGTTCGGCCGGCTGCTCCTCCTTTAATTCCAGACCTGCGCGATGGCCGGGCTGCAGCGTAACCGCATGCCACAGGTAGCCTTGCGGCGGCACATCGACCTTGACGTCGACCTGCTGCGGCGCAAACAGCATCTTCTCGCCGCTCAGGAACTCGGCCAGCTTCCGATGCGGCGGGTTGGCGTCAGTCACCGTCACGCCGTAGCCGGGCTCCTCGCCGTGACCGCCGGCGCGCGCGGAAACGCTCAACACCGCCACGTTGGCGATCAGGACTGTGCGGACGCGCCCGGCCTCGACCAGCACGCCCTCGCGTACGATTTTGCCGCCGACGATTGGCAGCACCAGCCTGTACGTCCCGGGAGGAAGTTCCACGGTCGCCCCCGGCGCCACTTCACCCGCCTTGCTGCCGTCGGCGGCGTAAATATCTGCCGCCGGTTTTGCACCCGCACCCAGTTCGTCGAGCACGTTCAGCTTGAGCCGGCCCGGCTGCGCCGCAAGCGCCGCGGACCCGATCAAACAAAACACGATCGAATATGTCAGAGTCAGCCGGCGCCGCATCGCAGACCATCATAAGTACGCTGCGAAGCGAGCGCCACCTCTTCTTCCAATGGAGTTGGGGGATGATTCCGGTGGGGCGGGGCGTCTCTGCCGGCCATGCTTTTGCTCTCGGCGGCCACACTTGATGGATCGGCGTACACCGCGCTACAAGTGCCTCGTCACCAAGGAGTTCGACCGATGGCGAAGGTAAGCGTTGAGAAAGATATTCCCCTCCCGATGCGTGACGGCGTGACGCTTAAGGGCGATCTCTACCGGCCTGACAGCAATGAGCGGCTGCCGGTGCTGCTCAATCGGACGCCCTATGGCAAGGGCGGGCCGCTGCTGGCCAGCGTGATGGATCCGATTCGCGCGGCGGCGCATGGCTACAACGTCTTTATCGTCGACTGCCGCGGACGGTTTAACTCCGCCGGCACCTGGAACTGCTTTATGGTCGAATCCCAGGACGGCT
>DATFSZ010000058.1:0-5387 GCA_035262365.1 Binataceae bacterium (SeqCode) | reverse complement strand
TCAACGACGTCGCCACCGGCAGCCACATCTGGGGGGAACGCTACGACCGCGATCTCGCTGACGTTTTTGCGGTGCAGGACGAGATCACGGAGGCCATCGTCGCCGCGATCGAGCCGCAGATCTATGCCGCGGAAAATTTTCACGCCCGGCGCAAGCCCCCGGACAGCATGGATGCTTGGGATCTGGTGATGCGGGCGCTGTCGCATTACTGGCGGGTGACCCGACAAGACAATGTCGTCGCGCAGGCGCTGCTGGAGAAGGCGATCGCGATCGACCCGAACTACGGTCAGGCGCTCGGAGTCCTTGCCGCTAGCTATACATTCAGCGCCCACATGGGTTGGGAGGACATGGCAAGCACCGTGCCGATTGCCAAACGCGCTGCGCTGGCGGCGATCCAGGTGGACAGCGAGGACCCTTGGGCGCACCACGCGCTGGGCTGCGTCCATCTGTTCACGCGGCATTTCGAAGACTCGCTGGCCGAGTTCGAGTTGGCGTTACAGCTCAATCCGAATTTCTCGCTGGCCCAGGGCTATTATGGCCTTGCCCTGTCCTATTGCGGCCGCTGGGAGGAGGCCGACGAGGCCGCCCGCCGCGCACTGCGGTTGAGCCCGCGCGATCCATTCGCGGCGGTCTATGCCGGCATCGCTGCCTACGCCCAATTCATCGGACGCAACTACAACGAGGCGATGCAGCTGGCGCGCGAAGCCATCCGGCAGCGCGGCGATTTCGTTGGTGCCCACCGCGTGCTCACTGCTGCCGCCGGCATGGCAGGACAGACGGAGGTCGCGACGGCCGCACTCCAGGAACTACGCCGCGCGCAGCCCAATATTTCACTCGCCTGGATTGCAGAGCAAATGCCGATCAAGCTGGACGCCGATCGGGAACATTACTTGGAAGGCTTCCGCCGCGCGGGCTTGGACTAGCCTTGGCAGCAGATGCTGATCATGCCCAATGTCCGAGTTGGGTGTGCGCCGTGACAAGGCGGCGCTTTCCACCCGGCAACCGCTCCAGCCGACGGGGCCGGTCCATCATGTTGTGGGGGTTGGCATTTCTGCCGGGCGCGAGAAACGGTAGCACGCTGCAAACCGACGCATCCGTCACCATCCGCCCGCTAATTTTGACTCCTGCTCAACGGGTTAGCCACATCTGAGCAGAGACAGATGTTGCAGCGGGCTGCCATAGATCGCGCTACGTTGCATCGCGGTTGACGGAGCGTCGAAAGATAGCGCTTGGGACCGCGATTTTAGAAACTAAGCGCCGAACGAACTACAATCACCCACGCATTCGGCCGCAAGCTTCCGTCGCTATTGAAAACGCCACCGCCCGGACGGATGATGTATTGCACCTCCGGCTGCAGCATCCACCACGGGGCCAATTGGGTCTGGTAGATCATTTCGATCATGGCTTCCCCGCTCCGCACCGGGAAGAAAAAGTTTCCGAAAAATCCGGTGTCGGAATCGAGCCCGCGCGCATTGTCCGCGACGCGGGCATAGGCGGCGGCAACGCCGACTTTGTCGTTTGGGCGGCGGGGTATGAGACCTTTGTAAATCAGGCCGCCGTCGGCATAGAAATTGACGAGATTGCGATCGTTCGGAACGCCGCCCGCGCGGACGAATCCCGACAGGCCTTGGTCGTCGCTGCCGGGGACGCGATAGAGCATCTGATCGATTACGCCGTAGACGCCGGAATCGCCGGTGTGATTGAGCGGAATGCCGGTCGACTGCGGGTCCGCGAGCGAGAGACCGGTATTGTCGAAGCGTTGATCGCCGAAGCGCGAACTGGTGTGGAACCAGGCTCCGATCCGGTACGCGCCGGGAAGGCCTGTGGCATCCTTGCCTTGGTTGGGCAAATAGCTCGCCTCCACAATGAAAAAGGCGCCGCCGCGAAAGCTGACAACGGTGCCGGTGGGAAGCGGCGCCGGTTGGTTTGAGCCGTTTTCTCCGCTGGGATCGCCGCTGAACACGGCCGCTTGAAATGCCAGGTCGTCGCGGGGCTTGATCCGGACGCGAATCCCCGGGGCGGGAAGCGGATAGGCTGGTCCTCCGGCCGGAAGATTGGCGGCGAGAAATGTGGGCCAGCTGATGGCGTTGTTGATGAAGTTCGCAGCCGTCTGGCTCTGGAGAAACTGGCTATCCGCCGACATGAGCCCGGCGCGAACGGACAAGCGGTCATTGAAGGCGTTCTGCTCGTACCAAAACGAATAGAGCCGAGCGACCGGTCCGGCTTCGAGATTCGAAACGGCGAGAATATTGTTGAGATGCGCGGGACTGAAAAAAGGCCCGTGGGTGATGAGGCCGTGGGTGTGAAATTTGCCTCCCTCCCATCCCACGAGCTTGTTGAGGTCGAGGTCGAGCTGCGGCTGAAAAACCCCGATCCCGACGGCGCCCGGTCCGATTCCGCCGCGCGCATTGGCCAGAAAATCGTTGGTATAGTTGAGCGTGAACGTGACGCCGTTACGGACGAGGTCAGAGCGCAGTCCACCCCAGTCGCCGGTCAATCCCGTGGGTGGGGGAACTTCGGGCGGTTCCGCTGAGCGCTGCACTTGCGCCCAGGTGCGCGACCCGCAATCCGCGGCCAAGCCGGCCAAGGACAGCGCCGCAAAAGCAAACGTCCACGCCCACAGACGTCCGATGATCGCGCCCATAACCCCCGCCCCCGGAGCGATTTGGAGGCGAGTTTCGGCTGCGATTCAGGCAAAATGTTGTGGCCGGATGGCCAGCGACTCCTTCATGGAGCGGCCCCGTGTACTTTTGAGGCCCGCCGGTCAGTCTCCGGCAAAAGCTTAAGGTGCGATCAACAAGAAGTCTCTGTTTGAAGGATCGTAGCGGGTTGAGAATCCAACGGACCCATCGTACGTCCTGTCCCTGCCACGACGATCGGGGAGCTACGTTGGCATGAGAATGCGGCGAGCCCTAAGTGAAGTCAAACCGCGGTAGGACTCTATGCTTTCGGATACACCGTCCGTCACTCAATTGTCTCAAGTAATCGGCCAGGTTGCGGCCCCTGCATTCCTGCTGGGCGCAGTTGCAGCGTTCACCTCTATGTTGATCTCGCGGATGAACCGCATCATCGATAGATCACAGGCATTGAACGCGATTAGAGACGATGACGCATCTAAAGCGCATCTTAAGTTGGACATTCCCCGCCTGAAACGCCGTGCAGGGCTCTTGAACAGCGCCATACTGTTCTCCATAGTGAGCGCAATCATCACGTCGTTGCTGGTGATAGTGGCATTCGTGTGCGCATTCTATAATATGCGGCATGAGTACGGGGTTGCTGTGCTTTTTATCGTCGCTCTCGGGGTTTTTACCGTATCTCTGGTATATCTCGCGCGCGAATCGCGCATCGCGCTCAACGACCTCGACCACTATAGCTAGATGTAGCCAGTGTGAGCAGGCCGCGAGCGCAAGGCCGATGACATAGCTTTGGATGCCCTGCCGAATACTGTGGTCAGCCGCATTCATGAATCCGGGTACCACGTTTTTGAGTCCCGCTCTGACGGGTGCATTGAACTCGAACCAGTCGCGGGTGCGCCCCAAAAGTGTAGTGCAAATCCAGCCGCTTCAGCACGATGCCTTCAAAACCCGAGCTGCCAGGCGGCAATATGCTCGTTGAGCTTGAACCCCGGGAGGGCCTTGGTCAGCAGCCGGCGCGTCGTGAATAGCTGGCCTACCTCGACCCCTGCCCATTCGATATCCTTGCAATTGGCCTGGCTGGGAGGTGGACCGAATGCAATTCGAACAATTAAGACGACGCGAACTCATCTCGCTTCTCAGCAGCGTGGCGGTCGCGTGGCCCCTCGCGGCGCGCGCGCAGCAGGGCGATCGCATGCGGCGGGTCGGCGTGCTCTCAAACCTGCGCGCCGGCGATGCTGAAGCGTCACTGCAGGCCGGAGCCCTCGAGCAGGGCTTGGAACAACAGGGCTGGCAGCTCGGTACTAACTTGCGGATCGATTATCGCTGGGCCGCGGGGGATGCGGACCTTTATCGGAAATACGCAGCGGAATTGATCGCTCTAGCACCCGATGTCGTCTTGGCCGTTGGCGGCACCGCCGTCGGAGATCTGCAACAGGCGAGCCCCACTGTGCCCATCGTGTTCGTAAATGTCATTGATCCAGTCAGCCGTGGCTTGGCGGCGAGTTTGGCGCGGCCGGGCGGCAACGCGACGGGATTTACCCAGTTTGAATTCGGCGTGGCCGGAAAATGGGTCGAGCTGCTCAAGCAGATCGCACCGAGCGTGACGCGCGTGGCGGTTCTGCGGAACCCGGCGATCATCGGCGCGATGGGCCAGTTAGCCGCCATTCAGACGGCGGCCATGACGAACGTCTCACGTTAGCGCCGGTGGTGGCTGCGGCCGTAGCTGCATTCAAGAGCAACCGACAGAAGGGTGCGTCCAAACGCCAGGGAAAATGGCCAGATCAGACCCTCGACCAAGCGTTCGGGTTACCCGAGGTGCTGGTAGCGGTCAGCACCTCGCGTCTGTCTTCCAAGAGGGCCGGGAAACACGAACATTATTCATCTGGAGAATCTCGGATTACGTCATTTTAGAACGGTCAGTGGCGCGGGTGATCAAATACCGAATTGACTGGTTACAAAGGTGACATTTTGACCACTACAAAGGTGACATTTACAGTCTCGAATAATCTGCACATAAACGTCCAATCAGAGGCTGGCCCGACGAACCCTGAGCGACCAGGGAGCGCAGCTAGATCGAACGCCAAGGTTCTCGAAGTCGCAAAGGGCCACACTCGGGACTCGTGACGGACCCCAAAAAGGGGAAAAGCCAGTAGCAGTAACTCGCTCCTCGACACCTCTGCCCATGAGCACACCAGTCAGGGAGGAAATGATGGTTCAGATCTCTCGCCGAACAGTGCTTCTCGCTGGCGGCGCCTGGGCGGTCACAGAGCTCGGCCCAAACAACGTGCATGCGCAGGATAGCGCGCGGCCATCACTTCCAATTCCTGCTGAGCTCAGAGCCGACGCCGGCGGGACGATCAGGCTCGACGCTCGGCCCGGCTCGATACGGTTTGTGGGCGACCGCGAGACCGCCACCTACGGGATCAACGGACCCTATCTCGGGCCGGCGGTACGCGTGCGGCGTGGCGAGAAGGTGGTCGCGCAAGTCAGCAATAACGTCCCTGAAACCATCACCATGCATTGGCATGGGTTGATCATCCCGGGGGCAGCCGACGGCGGACCGCATCAGGTCATCCCGCTGGGAAAGCAGTGGCAGACCGAGTTGACGGTTGATCAACCGGCCGCGACGCTCTGGTTTCATCCTCATTCCTATCCAGCGACCGCCCAGGAAGTCATCAGGGGCCTGGCAGGCTTGTTGATCATCGACGATGAGGAATCGGGCCGTTTGCCATTGCCGTCCCGGTGGGGCGT
>DATFSZ010000057.1:0-4323 GCA_035262365.1 Binataceae bacterium (SeqCode) | reverse complement strand
TTATGGCTCGCGTTACCACGCTCGGCCGTATGTCGGAGAGGACAGCGGACCTTACGCCGCATACGATGCGCCCTATGGTGCCCCGTACGCCGGGAGCTACTACAGCTACGGTGCCGACCGGGCTAACCCAAGCCTCGCCCCGAACGGCTGGGACCTGGGCAATCCGCGCGATTTCCAGCTGCAGGGCAAATAACGACAGCGAGCCTGGGCCACGCGTGGCTCGAATGTTGCGCATGAGTCTGGAATGGCACTTGGCTGACGTGGGCCAGCTCGGCCGCGCGCATGTCCGGTCCTGGGCGCTCAGCTGACGCCGGTCGCTTGCGCCGCAAAACGCCAGGTTGCGCTGCGTTGCGGACCACGCTCCTGTGCTGGCACGCCACGTAGACTTCGCCGCGCCGCCGCGGTCGCACTGCACCAAAGATCAGTATGCCGCCGATGCCCAGGAGCACTAGGCTCCGGCGGCGCGGGAGCGCGCGACCGGCCGACGAGGATGCTCGGATGGCCGGTTTCAGCCGCGATCGGCCAATTGGACGAAAGATGAGGAAAATCGCCGGAAAGTGAACGACAGCGAAGGGGACCGCATCATGCACTACATCTGGCTCATCATCATCGGATTTGTCGCCGGCGTCATCGCCAAGCTCATTCATCCCGGCTCCAACGAGCCGAGCGGGTTCATCCTCACAACGATCCTCGGCATTGTCGGCGCGTTCGTCGCCACGTTCCTCGGCCAAGCGGTCGGCTGGTATCGCCCCGGCGAGAGCGCCGGACTGATCGGAGGGGTCATCGGCGCCGTCATTCTGCTGGTGATCTGGAGCGCAATCGCGCGCCGCCAGGGCGCCGTCTAGGAGGACCGTGGAGCCGCCGAGACCACATCCCAATTCAGATCGATTGGTCAGAACAATTAGGTCTAGCCCAAGGACCTGGTCCCTGCTCAAATGCAGGCTGAGGATGCGGCGAACCGACTGCCCAAAACGGGCATTTGTGAACCATCAACAGCATGGGGGGCTGGGGAATGTTCAACCCGCACGCGCCACACCACGGCCGATCAACGCCACATCAAACCCGCCCGATGCGCGCCGCACGTGTTGCCTTGGCGATCGGCGCGACGTGGGCACTCTGGGTCGGAGCAATTGTTGCAACGGGCAGCGCCACCGCAGGGACGATGGATGATGTTCGCGCAAGGGGCAAGCTGATCTGCGGTGTCAGCGAGGGTCTTCCGGGATTTTCCGAGAAGGACAATTCGGGTGTTTGGCGCGGATTTGACGTTGATTTTTGCAAGGCGGTCGCCATCGCGGTGCTGGGCGACAAGGCAAGCGTGGAATATCTGCCGCTGACCGCGGATGCGCGCTTTGGCGCGCTAAGTGATCGCCGCATCGATCTACTGTCACGGAACACCAGCTGGACGATGTCGCGCGACCTGGAACGCGGATTCGAGTTCGCCGGGATCAACTACTTCGATGGGCAGGGCTTTCTCGTTCCTGCATTACTTGGCGCGACCAGTCCGCTTCAACTCAACGGCGCCAAGATCTGCGTGATCAGCGGCACCACATCCGAAAGCAACGCCGCGGCCTTCTTTCGGAAGAGCAATCTCGAGGTCACATTCCTCGGGTTTGCGGAAAGATCCGCAGCGCGCGCGGCGTACGCCGCCGGGAAGTGCGACGTGTTCACCGGCGACCGCTCGGCCTTAGCGGCAGAGCGGTCGCTTCTATCAACACCGCAGGATCACGTCATCTTGCGTGACGTGATTTCGAAGGAGCCACTGGGTCCGGCAACGCGCAAGGACGATCCAAAGTGGACCGGCCTGGTCCGCTGGACACTGTTTGCGCTGATCAATGCAGAAGAATTGGGCCTGAGCTCGCGCTCGGTCGTGACGAGTAATCGCCAATTGGCGGTGGAGCTGGCCGCGCCGGCGACTAGGGCGCTGGGCTTGTCAGGCGATTGGCTGATCAACGTTATTGGCGGTGTTGGCAACTATGCCGAGATGTTTGAACGAAACTTGGGTCAGGACACGCCGCTCGAGCTCAGCCGCGGAATGAATGCGCTATGGAACGAGGGGGGTCTGCTCTATGCGCCGCCAATGCAGTGACCGCTGGGAGACCAGCAGCGGGGCAGGTGTCGTGACCACTACGCGGCGAGCCTGGGTGGTCCGATTCGCGGTTGCGCTGGCGGCGCTCTCCCTGTCCTTAGCCTGGCAGATATCCGATGCGGTTGCACAGATCGTGAGTACGCCGCGCGAACTCGCGATCATTCGCATCAACGTGCTGGACCTTTTGGACCACGAGCCCAGCCTGCCGCTTCCGGTCAGGCAGCGGCGCGACGCATTGTGGAAGTATTACCAAGAACTCGGAGGTGAGTTGCTCTGGCTCGGGAGCCGCCGCTCCAATGAGTTTCTTGCGCGACTTCATAACGCCGCCAGCGACGGTCTCGATCCAAAAGACTACCCGGGCAAGCAGCTTGCGACACTCGCGGCCGCCAAGGCCAATGACGACAAGCGTAGCTTGGCACTCGTTGAACTCTATTTTTCGGCCGCCTTCCTGGAATATGCTTCCGACATCAGAGTCGGCCGCTTTCTACCGCGACAGGTTGATCCCAATTTCTTTATCGAGGGCCGCAGCATCGACCAGACGGAAGCGTTGAAAGCTCTTTCCGGTGTCGACAGTCTCGATCGGTTCTTCAACGCCTGGCAGCCCGCGGATCCCCGCTACGCCGAGCTTCGCTCCGCCCTCGCAGCCTACCGCGCACTTGCCGCCAATGGAGGCTGGGCCGCCGTGCCCCTCGGCGAGACGCTCAAGCCAGGGATCACCGATCCCCGGGTGCCCGCCATTCGCGCGCGGTTGATGCTGGCCGACGGTGCCGGCCCGCCTGCGAACGACCCGCAGACCTACGACGGCGCACTGGTCGAAGTCGTCAAGCGTTTCCAGGCACGTCACGGACTGGAATCCAATGGCGTCATTGGGGCCTCAACGATCGTTTCGATGAACGTGCCTGTTCAGGAGCGCATCCAAAGCATTGTCATGGCCATGGAACGCTTGCGATGGATGCCAGAGGACCTCGGCAAGCAATATGTGATCGTCAACATCGCTGGTTTCGAGCTGCGCCGCATCAACGGCGGCAGCGTTGAGGGACGCATGCCCGTCGTCGTAGGCAAGCCCTATCACCGAACGCCCGTCTTCAGTGACCGCATCCGGTACATCGAGTTCAACCCATACTGGAATGTGCCGCCCGCCATTGCGCTCAACGAAGAGCTGCCGAAGTTGCGAACCAACCCGTCGGGCTTGGCAGCCGAGGGATTTGAGGTCGTCCAGGGGGATCAGGCGATCGACCTCAGATCAATCGACTGGTCCCGTTACGGAGGTGGAAATTTCCCGTTTCAGCTTCGGCAGCGCCCGGGGCCCAACAACGCGCTGGGCTACGTCAAGATCATGTTTCCAAACCCGCACAACGTCTATCTCCACGACAGCCCCGCGCGCAGCCTGTTCAGCCGCAACGAGCGGGCTTTCAGCCACGGATGTATCAGGCTTGCGAGGCCGCTTGAGCTTGCCGATCAGGTTCTTCGCGCAGGTGGCGTTCCGGGATGGAACAAAGATCGGATCGACCAGGTGATTGCCTCGGCCAAGACCACCGTCGTGAACCTGCAGGAGCCGTTGCCCGTGCACATTACCTATATGACGGCTTGGGTCGATGGCGGTGTTGTGAACTTCCGCGGGGATATCTACGGACACGACGCGAAATTGCTGGCCGCCCTCGATGGCAAGACGATTGCTTGGTAGACGCCGGTGCGTTTTCGATGGTCGGAGCGGCGAGATTACCGCGACGCGCCACTCCCATATTGCAGTAGCGGCAACTGTGTCCGATGCTGCAATCCTGGTGCCGCGGTTGCAGCGTACGGCGACTAGGCCGACCGGCATCACTGGCGCGCGAAGATTAGGTGTAAGTCAAAACTGCTACGGTGGGTTCCGACATGTCGATCTCGGAACAGGGAGACGGCGGGTCTGCCTGGCGTAAATGCAAGCGAGCTATGGCGCCCGACGATCGTTAGGCCCGGACGCGAACCGGACATGGATCGAGCACTTGCGCTACTCGATCGACGTGTTCGACATGCGTGACGGATGGCGGTCGGGATCCTGATCAATCCCACCATACAGCTAAAACGGGTGCGCCATGCTTGCTGGCAACGGCAGATGAATCGCCGAACTGCTCCGCGTCTCCGACCTCATCGGGCTGCAACTCGCGGACCGCCTCGCGCAACTCCTCTTCGGGGATCGTGCCCGCTACGAGAATTGTGTCGGTGAAGGGCCAGCAATCGTCTCCCGGGTCCAGCTC